>NZ_JBIWPA010000006.1:0-328271 GCF_044768035.1 Kitasatospora sp. NPDC101176 | reverse complement strand
TCCGCCGCGAACGGAGCGATCTTCGCCTCGGCCAGCGAACGCACCGCCTCACGGAGCATCCCGTGCTCCTCGGAGATACGGAAGAGATCGAAGTCAGCCGCGCCTGCGCCGCCCGCCATGTTGCCCGCCTCGCCAGTGATCGAAGTCAATTCGGGTTAACTACCGTTCAGTAGAGATCCTAGGGCTCCGACCTGCGGCTGCCTAGCGTTCCCCGTGACCGGGCGATCCCTGCCGACTCCGGCGGGCGGATAGCATCAGGTGCACCCGTACAGGTCGAGTCCGCACAAAGGGGAACCCGTGACCCTCCGCATCTCCGTGATCGGCACCGGCTACCTCGGCGCCACGCACGCCGCCGCGATGGCCGAGTTCGGCTTCGAGGTGCTGGGCCTGGACATCGACCCCGACAAGATCGCCACGCTGACCGCCGGCCGGGTGCCGATGTACGAGCCGGGCCTGTCCGAGCTGTTGCTCAAGCACGTGGCCGGGCACGAGGGCTCGACCGGCCGGCTGCGCTTCACCAGCTCCGTCCAGGAGGCCGCCGAGTTCGGCGACGTGCAGTTCATCTGCGTCAACACCCCCCAGCGCAAGGGCGAGTTCGCGGCCGACATGTCCTACGTGGACACCGCCATCGACGACCTCGCGCCGTACCTGACCCGCCCGGTCCTGGTGGTCGGCAAGTCCACCGTGCCGGTCGGCTCGGCGAGCCGGCTGGCCGAGCGGCTGGCCGCCCTGGCCCCGGTCGGCGCGGGCGCCGAACTCGCCTGGAACCCGGAGTTCCTGCGCGAGGGCTTCGCCGTCCGGGACACCCTGCGGCCGGACCGGATCGTCGTCGGCGCCCACAGCGAGAACGCCGAGCGGCTGCTGCGCGAGGTGTACGCCGAGCCGATCGCGGCCGGGGTGCCGTTCATGGTCACCGACTACGCGACCGCCGAACTGGTCAAGGCCGCCGCCAACTCCTTCCTGGCCACCAAGATCTCCTTCATCAACGCGATGGCCGAGGTCTGCGAGGCGGCCGGCGCGGACGTCACCCAGCTCAGCAAGGCCCTCGCCCACGACGAGCGGATCGGCGGCAAGTTCCTCAACTCCGGCCTCGGCTTCGGCGGCGGCTGCCTGCCCAAGGACATCCGCGCCTTCATGGCCCGGGCCGGCGAGCTCGGCGCCGACCAGGCGCTGACCTTCCTGCGCGAGGTCGACTCGATCAACATGCGCCGCCGCTCCCGGATGGTCGAACTGGCCCGCGAGCAGTGCGACGGCGGCTTCCTGGGCCGCCGGGTGGCCGTCCTGGGCGCCGCGTTCAAGCCCAACTCGGACGACATCCGGGACTCCCCCGCGCTCAACGTCGCCGCCCAGATCCAGCTCCAGGGCGCCCAGGTCACCGTCTACGACCCCAAGGCCGTGGACAACGCCCGCAAGATGTTCCCGTCGCTCGCCTACGCCTCCTCGGCCCTGGAGGCCGCCGAGGGCGCCCACGTCGTCCTGCACCTGACCGAGTGGAGCGAGTTCCGCGAGCTGGACCCGGCGGCGCTGGGCGCCGTCGTCGCCGAGCGGCGACTGCTCGACGGCCGCAACGTGCTGGACGCCGAGGCCTGGCGCGCCGCGGGCTGGACGTACCGCGCCCTCGGCCGCCCCAGCTGACGGCGGCCCCACCGCCGGACGGGCGCTAGCCGAACCGGCCGGCCAGGCCGAGGCGGGGGATCTCGATGGCGGGGCACTTGTCCATCACCATCGCGAGCCCCGCGGCCCGCGTCCGCTCGTACGCGGCCTCGTCGACCACGCCGAGCTGGAACCAGACGGCCGCGGCGCCGATCGCGGCCGCCTCGTCCGCGACCCCGCCGGCGAGGTCCGAGCGGACGAAGACGTCCACCACGTCGACCTCGAACGGGACGTCCGCCAGCGAGGCGTACCCCTGCTCGCCGTGCACCGTCTCCGCCTTCGGGTGCACCGGCACGATCCGCTTGCCGAAGCGCTGCAGCACCTCGGCGACGCCGTACGCCGCTCGCCGCCGGTTGGACGAGAGGCCCACGACGGCCCAGGTGTCACCCAGCTCGGTAAGGATCCTCCGGACCGTCTCCGGGTCGCCGTACATGTCCTGCCTCCTCGCAGCCGGGAACTCACCGGAGCCAGCGCCACCGCGGCCCCGGCCATTCCCGGCCGCCGTCAGCACGGGTCGGTGCGGGTCGGCACCGTCGAGCCGGACGGTCGGGTCAGACCTCCCCGTCCCCGGCGCCGTCCAGCTGCGCGATGGTGGCGATGGACGGGCGGCGGCGCGCCCGCAGCCCGGCGGCGGCCGACTCGGCGTCGCGCAGCACGCGGACGGCGTTGTGCCAGGTGAGCTTGGCGAGGTCGCCCTCGGACCAGCGGCGGCGCAGCAGCTCGGCGACCAGGTTGGGGTAGCCGGCCACCGAGTCCAGGCCCTCGGGCAGGAAGGCGGTGCCGTCGAAGTCCCCGCCGATGCCGATGTGGTCGATACCGGCGACCTCGCGCATGTGGTCGAGGTGGTCGGCGACGGTGGCCGGGGTGGCGGCCGGCCGCGGGTTGTCGGCCTCGAAGGCGCGCTGGCGGTCCATCGCGGCCGGCGTGGTGTCGAGCGGGTGGAAGCCGTGGGCACGCATGTTGGCGTCGGCGGCGAGGGTCCACTCGATGGCGGCGGGCAGGATGAACTTGGGCACGAAGGTGGCCATCGCCACGCCGCCGTTGGCGGGCAGCTGGGCGAGCACGTCGTCGGGGACGTTGCGCGGGTGGTCGCAGACCGCGCGGGCGGAGGAGTGCGAGAACACCACCGGCGCCTCGGTGACCCGCAGGGCGTCGCGCATGGTGTCGGCGGAGACGTGCGAGAGGTCGACGAGCATGCCGAGCCGGTTCATCTCCCGGACGACCTCCTCGCCGAAGCGGGTCAGGCCGCCGGCCGCCGGCTCGTCGGTCGCGGAGTCCGCCCACGGGGTGTTGTCGTTGTGGGTGAGCGTCAGGTAGCGCACGCCGAGCTCGTACAGGGCCCGCAGGGTGGCGAGCGAGCAGTCGATGGAGTGGCCGCCCTCGGCGCCCATCAGGGAGGCGATCCGGCCCTCGGCGCGGGCGGCCTCCATGTCGTCGGCGGTGCGGGCGAGCCGGAGCCGGTCGGGGTAGCGCTCGACCAGGGCGTGGACGAAGTCGATCTGCTCCAGGGTGGCGCTCACCGCGTGGTCGCCGGCCAGCCGGGTGGGCACGTAGACGGACCAGAACTGCGCGCCGACCCCGCCCTCCGCGAGGCGGGCGAGGTCGGTGTGCAGGCGGTCGCTCTGGTCGGCGGCGAGGTCGAGCGCGCCGAGGTCGTACCCGGCCTGTTCGCGCATGGCCCACGGGAGGTCGTTGTGGCCGTCCACCACGGGGGCGGTGCGCAGCAGGGCCCGGGCGCGGTCCAGCGGGGCGGGGGAGTCCGGCTCAGAAGTCATGTGAGCCGTTCTACCCCACCCGCCCCGGCGGTCGGCCTACTTGCCGAAGCCGAAGGAGGAGGATCCGGCCACCTTGGCCCGGAGCTTCTTGCCCTTCTCGGTGGCCTGGTTGTTCAGCTCGGCCTGGAACTCGGTCATCCGCTCGGTCAGCTCGGGGTCGAAGGCGGCGAGCATGCGCACGGCGAGCAGGCCGGCATTGCGCGCGCCGGCCACCGAGACGGTCGCGACCGGCACGCCGGCCGGCATCTGGACGATGGAGAGCAGGCTGTCCATGCCGTCGAGGTAGCGCAGCGGCACCGGCACGCCGATGACCGGCAGCGGGGTGACGGAGGCGAGCATGCCGGGCAGGTGGGCCGCGCCGCCGGCGCCCGCGATGATCGCCTTCAGGCCGCGTCGGTGGGCGTTCTCGCCGTAGGCGACCATCTCGCGCGGCATCCGGTGCGCCGAGACGACGTCGACCTCGTAGGGGATCTCGAACTCGTCGAGGGCCTGGGCGGCGGCCTCCATGACGGGCCAGTCGGAGTCCGAGCCCATGACGATGCCAACAACCGGGGATGTCATTCGGTGATCGTTCCTCGCAGGTAGGCGGCCGCGTGGCGGGCTCGCTCGCGGACGTCGTCGAGGTCGTCCCCGAAGACGTTGACGTGGCCGACCTTGCGGCCGGGCTTCACGTCCTTCCCGTACATGTGGATCTTCAGCCCGGGGTCGCGGGCCATGCAGTGCAGGAAGGCGTGGTACATGTCCGGGTAGTCGCCGCCCAGGACGTTGACCATGACGGTCCACCGGGCGCGCGGCCTCGGGTCGCCGAGCGGGAGGTCGAGGACGGCCCGCAGGTGGTTCTCGAACTGCGAGGTGACCGCGCCGTCCTGGGTCCAGTGCCCGGAGTTGTGCGGGCGCATGGCGAGCTCGTTGACCAGGATCCGGCCGTCCCGGGTCTGGAACAGCTCGACGGCGAGGTGGCCGACGATGCCGAGTTCGCCAGCGATCCGCAGGGCGAGCTGCTGGGCCTCGTCGGAGAGGGCGGGGTCGAGGTCGGGCGCGGGGGCGGTGACCTCGGCGCAGACGCCGTTCTCCTGGACGCTCTCCACCACCGGGTAGGCGACGGCCTGGCCGCTGGGCGAGCGCACGACGTTGGCGGCGAGCTCGCGGACGAAGTCGACCTTCTCCTCGGCCAGCACGGCGACGCCGGCGAGGAACGGCGCGGCCGCCTCCTCCTCGCCGTCGACGACCCAGACGCCCTTGCCGTCGTAGCCGCCGCGGACGGTCTTCAGCACGACGGGGTAGCCGTCGCCCTCCGCGGCGAACGCGGTGACGTCGGCCGGGTCGGCGACGATCCGGTGCCGGGGGCAGGGCACGCCGATGGAGTCGAGCCTGGCCCGCATGACGCCCTTGTCCTGGGCGTTGACGAGCGCGTCCGGGCCGGGGCGGACGGCGATGCCGTCGGCCTCCAGGGCCCGCAGGTGCTCGGTGGGGACGTGCTCGTGGTCGAAGGTCACCACGTCGCAGCCGGCCGCGAAGCGGCGCAGCGTGTCGAGGTCGCGGTAGTCACCGAGGACGACGTCGGAGACCACCTGCGCGGCGGAGTCCTGGGGCGTGTCGGCGAGGAGTTTGAACCTGACTCCGAGCGGGATGCCCGCCTGGTGTGCCATGCGGGCCAGTTGCCCGCCGCCGATCATGCCCACCACTGGAAAATTCACATTGCCCGGGGAAGTCACGCCGCCAGGATATCCGGGCCGGTCGGGGGTGGTGGAGCCGCTGGTGGGCGGCATGGAGCGGACGCGCGTAGATGTCAACCCGGCGCCCTCGCGGCTGAGCCGTTCGGCGGAAGCGGGTAGCCTGGACGGCTAGGTCCTGGTCTACGCGGTCCGATCATGTGCGTGCACGCAGGGCTCAAGGGACGACCGCGATGCCGCGGTCCGCCCTCTCGACCCGCACGCACATGGAGGCAGTCCGGTATGGCGACGACCGCAGCTTCGAGCACCTCGCTCGCGCAGAAACTGCGCGGGCTCTCGGGCGAAGTGGTGAAGTTCGGCCTGGTCGGCCTGAGTGGCGTGGTGGTCAACTTCGCCGTCTTCTGGATCTGCATCAACGGCCTGCACCTGGCCTCGCTGCGGTCCAACATCGCGGCCACCCTGGTCGCCATCGCCAGCAACTACCTCGGCTACCGCTACTGGCTGTACCGCGACCGCGACGCCGCCTCGCGCAAGCGCGAGATCACCCTCTTCCTGGTCTACAGCGGCATCGGCATGCTGATCGAGACCGGCGTGCTCGGCTTCTCGGTGTACGTGCTGGGCCTGGACTCGCACTACGAGCAGCTGGGCGCCAAGGTCGCCGGCCTCGCGGTGGCCACCGTCTTCCGCTTCGTCTCCTACCGGACCTGGGTGTTCAAGGAGCTGCCCGGGACGGGGCAGCCGGCGGACGCCGCCAGCGGGCAGGAGCTCGCCGAGCAGGCCGAGATGATGCTGGCCGCCGAGCAGATCCGGTACGCCAAGGCCGAGTAGGCCCCCCGCTTGCCGGACCGCCGCCCGCCGGAGGACAGTGGTGACCGAGGGCGAGCGCGGCAGGCGGACGATCGAGGCCGAGGGGGGTCCCCGGGAGGATCGCCATGGCGTTCGTCCAGATCATCGACTGCAGGACCGACAGGCTCGACGACCTCAACCGGCTGATGGACAGCTGGGCCGAGCAGACCAGGGGCCGGCGGACGGCCGGCCACGCGGTGGTCGCCACCGACCGCGCCGACAGCAAGCACGTCGTGGAGATCGTCGAGTTCGCCTCGTACGAGGAGGCGATGAGGAACTCGGGCCTGCCCGAGACCGACCGGATCTTCCGCGAGATGGTCGCGCTCTGCGACGCACCGCCGACCTTCACCGACCTCGACGTGGTCCGTGACGCGGCGTTCAACAAGGCCACCGCGGGCCGGGTGCTCGACGGGCTGGCCGCGGGCGACCTCGGCGTGATCGACGAGTGCATGACCGCCGGCTACCGCGACCACGACTACGCCAGCGAGGGCGACGCCGTCGGCCGGGCGGCCTTCAAGGAGCGCTGCAGCGGCTACCTCGCCGCCTTCGACTTCACCTTCGACGTGGAGAGCCAGATCGCCGAGGGCGACGAGGTCGCCACCCGGTGGACCTGGCGCGCCACCCAGAAGGCCGACTTCATGGGCACCGCGAACACCGGCCGGTCCGTCACCGGCCGCGGCACGACGACCTTCCGCTTCGAGCAGGGGATGATCTGCGAGGGCTGGTGGCAGTGGGACGTCATGGGCCTGATGCGCCAGCTCGGCATGATGCCCGGCTGACGGCCGCGGCTCCCGGCCCGGGGATCAGTCCGCCTGGCTGCGGCCGAGGAAGATCGCGAACACCGGCGGCCGCAGCGAGAGCAGTTCGAGCCGGCCGCCGTCCGCCTCCGCGAGGTCGCGGGCGACGGCGAGGCCGATGCCGGTCGAGTTGCGGCCGCTGACCGCGCGTTCGAACACCCGGTTGCCGAGGTCCGGCGGCACGCCGGCGCCCTGGTCCTGCACCTCGACCACCACCGAGGTGCCGGAGGGCCGCACCCGCAGGGTGATCGTCCCGGCGCCGTGCATCAGCGAGTTCTCGATCAGGGTGGCCAGCACCTGGGCGACAGTCCCCGGGGTGCCGACCGCGGTGACCCCGTGCAGGCCCTCCAGGGACAGCACCCGGCCGGTCTCGCGCAGCGACGGGCCCCACTCCTCCACCTGCTGCTTGATCACCTCGTCCAGGTCGAAGGCGACGGCGGTGGGGCTGCGCGGGTCGCGCTGGGTGGTGAGCAGCCGCTGGACGACGTCGGTGAGCCGCTCGACCTGCTGGAGGGCGATGGTCGCCTCCTCCTTGACGGTCTCCGGCTCCTCGGCGAGGGCGGTGATCTCCTCCAGCCGCATGGAGAGCGCGGTGAGCGGGGTGCGCAGCTGGTGCGAGGCGTCGGCGGCGAGCCGGCGTTCGGCGGTGAGCATCCGGGCGATCCGTTCGGCGCTGGTGTCCAGCACCTCGGCGACCCGGTCGAGCTCGGGCACCCCGTAGCGGCGGTCGCGCGGTCGTGGGTCCCCCGAGCCGAGCCGTTCCGCGGTCTCGGCGAGGTCGGTGAGCGGGCGGGCGAGCCGCTTGGCCTGCCAGACGGCGAGCGCCACCGCGGCCTGGACGGCCAGCAGGGCGACCACGCCGAGCAGCAGCAGCATGTTGGCGATCTGGTGGTCGACGTCCTCGCGGGACTGCTCGACGGTGACGACCTCGCCGCTGTTGCCGCGCTCGACGGCCTTCAGCAGGTGGTCCCCGGCCGGCCGCTCACCGGTGGAGACGACCTCCTGGCCGGGGATCTGCACCTCGACGTAGCTGCCCTCGGTGACCTGGTTGTCGAAGGCCCGGCCGGTGACCGGTTCGCCGGCGTTCAGCCGGTTCTCGACGAGCGCGAGCACCCGGACGGCGGCCGCGTCCACCCGGTCCTGGGCCGAGTTGACGATGGTGCGCTTCTCGACGAGGGCGAGCGGGACGCAGAACACCACGACCACCACCAGGACGACGCCCAGCAGCGAGTTGATCATCCGGCGTTTCACGCTGCCGCTCCCCGAGGTGTGCTGCTCCACCGGCCGGTACCCGGCCGCGATCTCCGTACGGGGCTAATTCTTCTCGAACCGGAAGCCCACCCCGCGCACGGTGGCGATGTAGCGCGGGTTCGCCGCGTCGTCGCCGAGCTTCTTGCGGAGCCAGGAGATGTGCATGTCGAGGGTCTTGGTGGAGGTCCACCAGGTGGTGTCCCAGACCTGCCGCATGATCTCCTCCCGGGTGACCACCCGGCCGGCGTCCCGGACGAGCACGCGCAGCAGCTCGAACTCCTTGGCGGAGAGGGTGAGCTCCTCCTCGCCGAGCCAGGCCCGGTGGGACTCGATGTCGATCTTGACGCCGTGCGCGCCGGTGGTGAGCTGGTCGACGTTGCCGCGCCGGAGCAGGGCCCGGACCCGGGCGAGCAGTTCGGCCAGCCGGAAGGGCTTGGTGACGTAGTCGTCGGCGCCGGCGTCCAGGCCGACCACGGTGTCGACCTCGTCCGCACGGGCGGTGAGCACCAGAACGGGGCAGCTCTTGCCGTCGGCGCGCAGGCGGCGGCAGACCTCCAGGCCGTCCATCTCGGGCAGCCCGAGGTCGAGGACGACGAGGTCGACCTCCTCGGTGAGGCCGGCGGCGAGTGCGGTCGGACCGTCCTCGCGGACGAGCACCTCGTAGCCCTCACGTCGCAGGGCCCGGGCGAGCGGTTCGGAGATCGCCGGATCGTCCTCGGCGAGCAGCACACAGGTCATGTGGTGATGGTAGTCCGCCGGGGTATGCCCGACCGCCTTGTGAGGTAGTTCACAGAGTGTGATCGTTATACAAGGACTTCCTAGCACTCAACAGACCGTTGCCAACCGCCCGTTCGGCGAAGAATTCACCTTTGGATCTTGAAACCGAAGGAAGAGGTGCCCGTCTACCATGGATAGACCGGGCAGATCTTCTGCAGGCTTTACCATTCCCATACCTAATTCGTGGCTTTTGTCATCCGATAACTCCAAATATGGCCACGTAGAGTGGTTCCGTCCACGTCCGCCGCCACCCCCCTTGGCGGACGCTGTCAGGCAAGGAACCCCTACACATGGCGTCTACGACCCTGGACGCCGACCTCGCGTCGGCCTCTCCCAGCGGCAAGACCTTCCTCGGCCACCCCCGAGGTCTCGCCACTCTCTTCATGAGCGAGATGTGGGAGCGCTTCAGCTACTACGGCATGCGCGCCCTGCTGGTGCTCTACATGACCGCCTCCATCGCGGACGGCGGCCTCGGCATGAAGATGGCCGTCGCCACCGCCATCTACAGCGTCTACACGGCGATGGTCTACCTGCTCGCCCTCCCCGGCGGCTGGATCGCGGACCGCTTCCTCGGCGCCCGCAAGACCGTGGCGGTCGGCGGCACGATCATCATGATCGGCCACTTCCTGCTGGCCGTGCCGTTCAGTGGCTCGTTCTTCGCCGGCCTCGCCCTGATCGCGATCGGCTCCGGCCTGCTCAAGGCCAACATCTCCACGATGGTCGGCCACCTGTACGACGGCCCGAACGACCCGCGCCGTGACGGTGGCTTCACCGTCTTCTACATGGGCATCAACCTCGGCGC
Organism: Kitasatospora sp. NPDC101176; assembly: GCF_044768035.1. Classification (NCBI taxonomy): domain Bacteria; kingdom Bacillati; phylum Actinomycetota; class Actinomycetes; order Kitasatosporales; family Streptomycetaceae; genus Kitasatospora; species Kitasatospora sp. NPDC101176. The sequence goes on along the minus strand of NZ_JBIWPA010000006.1, from coordinate 318,697 downwards.
CTTCGCGGCCCCGCTGGTCATCGGCACCATCGGCCAGAACGTCAGCTGGCACCTCGGCTTCGCCCTGGCCGGCGTCGGCATGGCCCTCGGCCTCGGCCAGTTCCTGCTCGGCACCCGCCACCTGAGCCCCAAGAGCGACGTCGTCGCCTCGCCGATCTCCGCGGCCGAGAAGCGCGCGATCTTCACGAAGGCCGGCATCTGGCTGGGCATCGCCGCGGTCATCTACGGCGCGCTCGTCGCGAGCGGCTCCTTCACCATCGACTGGGTGCTCTGGCCGCTGTCCATCGCGGGCATCGCGATCCCGGTCTTCGTCTTCGCCAAGGTGAAGCGCGACAAGGACCTCGACGCCACCGAGCAGTCCCGGATGAGCGGCTACATCTGGTTCTTCGTCGCCGCCGCCGTGTTCTGGATGATCTACGACCAGTCCGGCTCGACGCTGAGCATCTTCGCGGACGACCACACCGCGTCCACGCTGTTCGGGTTCGACTTCCCGTCCAGCTGGTTCCAGTCGCTCAACCCGCTGTACATCATGGCGCTGGCCCCGGTCTTCGCCTGGTTCTGGGTCGCCCTGGCCCGCCGGTCGAAGAACCCCAGCACCACCACGAAGTTCGCCTTCGGCCTGCTGATGATCGGCGCCTCCTTCATCGTCATGATGCTGGCGATGGCCGCCGCCACCGGCGGCACCAAGGTCACCCCGCTCTGGCTGGCCATGGTCTACCTGGTCCAGACCGTCGGTGAGCTCACGCTCTCCCCCGTCGGCCTGTCCGTCACCACCAAGCTGGCGCCCACCAAGTACGCCAGCCAGATGATGGGCGTCTGGTTCCTCGCCGTCACCGCGGGTGACTGCGTCGCCGCCATCTTCCAGCTCGTGCTGGGCGACGACGTGGTCGGCAGCACCTCGTACTTCGCGGTGCAGGGCGCCATGGCGATACTCGCCGGTGTCGCGCTGTGGCTGTACCGCAAGAGGGTCGTCAAGCTCATGGGCGACGTCCACTGACGTCCTGACGACCGGGCACACGCTCCGGGGCCGGTGCGGATTCCTGAGATCCGCGCCGGCCCCGGCCGTTTTCCCCCGCCTCCCGCGGCCCGCCCGCACGGCCCGACCGGCGGGTCCGGAAATCCACTCGACCGCGGCGGGCCCGGTCTGCCTATGGTGCCCGCCATGCCGACCGACTCCCTCCCCCGCCAGCTCGCCCGCACCCGGCGCCTCACCCTGGGCGCGCCCACCCAGCCCCTGATCACCGCCGACGGCACCACCGTCCTGTTCCTGCGAAGCCGGGCGGGCACCGACCCGGTCGCCCGGCTCTGGGCGCTCGACACCGCCACCGGCGCGGAACGCCTGGTCGCCGACCCGGCCGCGCTCGGCGAGGGCGGCGGCGGGCTCCCCGAGGCCGAACGGATCCGCCGCGAACGCGCCCGGGTCGCGGGCTCCGGCATCACCGCCTTCAGCACCGACGCCACCGGCCGGCTCGCCGCCTTCACCCTCGGCGGCTCCCTCTGGCTCGCCGACGCCGCCGCGGGCACCGTCCGCGCCGTGCCGACCGCCCCCGGGGTGTACGACCCGCGGATCGACCCGACCGGCCGCCGGATCGCCTACTCCTGCGACGGCGCCCTGCGGGTGGCCGACCTCGACGGCGGACCCGATCGGGCGCTCGCCGAACCGGAGGCCGAGGAGGTGACGTACGGCGTCGCCGAGCACGTCGCCGCCGAGTCGATGCACCGCGACCGCGGCCACTGGTGGTCCCCGGACGGCACCGCGCTGCTGGTCGCCCGCGTCGACCCGCGCCCGGTCGGCCGGCTCTTCCTCGCCGACCCGGCCGAGCCGCAGCGGCCGCCGCGCGCGATCCGCTACCCGCTGGCCGGCACCGCCAACGCGGAGGTCTCGCTCTGGCTGCTCGGCGTCGACGGCGGCCGCACCGAGGTCCGCTGGGACCGCGAGGCCCACGAGTACCTCACCGCCGCCGGCTGGGACGCGCACGGCCCGTACGCCGCCGTCCAGAGCCGTGACCAGCGCACCCTGCGCACCCTCGCCGTCGAACCGGACGGCACCACCCGGCTGCTCGCCGAACGGCGCGACGAGCACTGGGTCGAACTCGTCCCCGGCCTGCCGGTGCGCACCGCCTCCGGAGCACTCGTCGACGCCGCCGACCTCGACGGCACCCGGCACCTCACCGTCGACGGCGTGCCCGTCACCCCGCCCGGGCTGCAGCTGGCCCGGGTGCTCGGGACGGACGGCGAGCAGGTGCTCTTCACCGCCCAGGACGATCCCGTCGAGACCCACCTCTGGAGCCACCACCCGGCCGAGGGCGTCCGGCGGCTCAGCGAGGGCCCGGGGCTGCACACCGGCACCCGGCGCGCCGGCACCCTGGTGCTCACCACCCGCCGGGCGGGCCACCCCTCCGGCCTCGGCACCGTCCACCGCGACGGCCGGGCCTTCCCGCTCACCTCGTACGCGCAGCCGCCGGTGCTCACCGCCCGGCCCGAACTGCTCCGCCTCGGCCCGCGCGACCTGCGCGCCGCGCTGTACCTGCCCACCGGCCACCGGGCCGGCGCGGGGCCGCTGCCCGTCCTGCTCGCCCCGTACGGCGGGCCCGCCCAGCAGATCGTCGACACCGGCGGCCAGTGGTACGACCTGCTGGCGCAGTGGTACGCCGACCAGGGCTTCGCGGTGCTGGTCGTCGACGGCCGCGGCACCCCGGGGCGCGGCCCGCACTGGGAGAAGAGCGTCCGGGGCGACAAGGCCGGCCCCGCCCTGGAGGACCAGGTCGACGGCCTGCGGCAGACCGCCCGGCTGCGGCCCGGCCTGCTCGACCTCGACCGGGTCGGCATCCGCGGCTGGTCCTACGGCGGCTACCTCGCGGCGCTCGCCGTGCTGCGCCGCCCGGACGTCTTCCACGCGGCCGTCGCCGGCGCGCCGCCCACCGACCAGCGGCTGTACGACACCCACTGGCAGGAGCGCTTCCTCGGCCACCCCGCCGAGCACCCCGAGCACTACGACGCCTGCTCGCTGATCGCCGACGCGCCGCGGCTGGTCCGCCCGCTGCTGCTGGTGCAGGGCCTCGCCGACGACAACGTCCTGCCCGTCCACGCCCTGCGGCTGTCCGCGGCCCTGCTCGCCGCCGGCCGCCCGCACGAGGTCCTCCCGCTCTGCGCCACCACCCACACCCCGAGCGACGAGTCGGTGGCGGAGAACATCCACCACCACCAGGTGGAGTTCCTGAGGCGCTCGCTGGGGCTCGCCCGCGGCTGACCGGCCCCGGGCGTGACGGAGCCCCCGCGCCGGCCACCCCGGCGACGCGGGGACTCCCCCGTGCGGTGCTCAGACCTCCCGCACGCCCGACCGCCAGACCGCCGCCGTCAGCGGCACGCCCGGCCGGTAGGCCAGGTGGACGTGCGAGGGGGCGTCCAGCAGCAGCAGGTCGGCGCGCGCACCGACGGTGACCGACCCGACGTCGGTGCGCCGCAGCGCGTGCGCACCGCCGGCCGTGGCCGCCCAGACCGCCTCGTCCGGCGTCATGCCCATCTCGCGCACCGCGACCGCGATGCAGAACGCCATCGAACTCGTGAAGCTGGAGCCCGGGTTGCAGTCCGTGGAGAGCGCCACCACGGCGCCCGCGTCGAGCAGCCGCCGGCCGCTCGGGTACTCGGCGCGGGTGGAGAACTCGGCGCCCGGAAGCAGCGTCGCCACCGTCCCCGAGCCGGCCAGGGCCGCCACGTCCTCGTCCGTCAGGTGGGTGCAGTGGTCCGCCGAGGCGGCACCCAGCTCGACGGCGAGCTGCACGCCGGGGCCGTGGGAGAGCTGGTTGGCGTGCACCCGGGGGGTGAGGCCGCGCTCGATGCCCGCGGTCAGCACGGCCCGTGCCTGGTCGCCGTCGAAGGCGCCCTTCTCGCAGAACACGTCCACCCAGCGTGCGTGCGGCGCACAGGCGTCCAGCATCTCGCCGGTGACCAGGTCGACGTACCCGGCCGGGTCGTCGGCGTACTCGGGCGCGACCACGTGCGCGCCCAGGTAGGTGGTCTCCGGGGTGTACTGCGCGGCGATCCGCAGCGCCCGGGCCTCGTCCGCGACGGTCAGCCCGTAGCCGGACTTGCACTCGATGGTCGTGGTGCCCTGCCGCAGCGCCTCCCGGACGAACCGGGCCAGGTTGGCGTCGAGTTCGGCGTCGCTCGCGGCCCGGGTGGCCGCCACCGTGGTGCGGATGCCGCCCGCGCTGTACGACTGCCCGGACATCCGGGCGTTGAACTCGGCGGTGCGGTCGCCCGCGAACACCAGGTGCGCGTGCGAGTCGACGAAGCCGGGCAGCAGCGCCCGCCCGGCCGCGTCGAACCGCTCGTCGGCGGCCGGTGCCTGGGCCGCCGGGCCGACCCAGGCGACGGTGGCGCCGTCCAGCACCACGGCCGCGTCGGTGAGCAGGCCGAGCGGCCCGGTGCCGGACCCTGGGTCGTTGGTGACCAGGCTGCCGATGCCGGTGATCAAGGTGCTCAAGACAACGCCTTCCGAACGGGGTTGGGGATACGGATCAGCAGCTCAGCGCGCCGATGGCGGCGCCCAGGGCGCCCGGCACGTCCGCGACCAGCTGGTGCACGCCGTCCCGGACGACCTGCCGGCCGCCGACCACCACGTGCCGCACGTCGGCGGCGGAGGCCGCGAAGACGGCCGTCTCGGCGCCCAGCCGGGGCGGCGGCCCCGCGGTGCGCACCGAGTCCAGCGCGATCACGGTGAAGTCGGCCAGGGCGCCGGCCTCGACCCGGCCGGCCTCCGGCCAGCCGAGCGAGGCGTGCCCGTCCTCGGTGCCGGCCCGCAGCAGGGCGGCGGCCGTCCAGTGCCCGCGGGTGCGGGTGCGCAGCCGCTCGTCCAGCTCCAGGGCGCGGGCCTCCTCGAACGGGTCGATGACGGCGTGGCTGTCACTGCCCAGGGTGACCGGGCAGCCCGCGGAGGCCAGCCGGCGGGCCGGGCCGATGCCGTCCGCGAGGTCCCGCTCGGTGGTGGGGCACATGCAGATGGTGGTGGACGTGTCGGTGAGGAGCCGGACGTCCTCGTCGGTGAGGTGGGTGGCGTGCACCGCCGAGGTCCGCGGGCCGAGCGCGCCGTGGTCCGCCAGCAGCCGGGTCGGGGTGACGCCGTGCGCGGCGAGGCAGGCCTCGTTCTCGGCGGTCTGCTCGGACAGGTGGACGTGCAGCGGCGCCTTGCGCGCCGCCGCCCACTGCGCGACGGTGCCCAGCTGCTCGGCCGGCACGGCCCGCACCGAGTGGATGGCGGCGCCGATCCGGGCGTGCTCGCGGGGCTTGAGCGCGTCCGCCCGCTCGGCCCAGGCGTCGGCGTCGCCGTCGCTGAACCGCTGCTGGGGCTTGGTCGGCTCGGCGCCGAAGCCCGCGGACAGATAGCAGGTGTCGAGCAGGGTGATCCGGATGCCGGCCCGCGCGGCGGCCTCGATCAGCGCCTCGCCCATCGCGTTGGGGTCGTCGTACCGGGCGCCGCCGGGCGCGTGGTGCAGGTAGTGGAACTCGCCGACGGCGGTGATCCCGGCCAGCGCCATCTCGGCGTAGACGGCGGTGGCGAGCGCCAGGTAGCGGTCCGGGTCGAGCGCCCCGGCGAACCGGTACATGGTGTCGCGCCAGGTCCAGAACGTGCCGGAGCCGACCTGGACGTGGCCGCGCAGCGCCCGGTGGAAGGCGTGCGAGTGGGCGTTCGCCTGGCCGGGCAGCAGCAGCCCGTCGAGGCGGACGGCGCCGGGCGGGCAGGGCCCGCTCTCCGGCGTCACCGCGGTGGTCCGGCCGTCGGGGCCGACGGCGATCAGCACGTCCCGCTCGACCACCGGACCGTTCGGGTGGGGCAGCCAGGCGTACTGCGCCCAGTAGGTCACTGACACGCCAGGTCCTCCAGTACGTCGGCGAGGGCGGTGACGCCGGCCAGGCAGTCCGCCTCCTCGGCGTGCTCGGCCGGGGAGTGCGACACCCCGGTGGGGTTGCGCACGAACAGCATGGCGGTCGGGATCGCCGACGCCAGGATCCCGGCGTCGTGTCCCGCCCCGGTGGGCAGCACCGGGGCGTCCAGCAGCTTGGCGAGCCGGTCGCGCAGCGGGCCGTCGAAGTCCACCACCGGGGTGTAGGACTCCCGGGTCAGCTCGACCCGGACGCCGTCGCGCTCGCCGCGCTCGGCGGCGGCCTGCTCGATCTCGTCGACCAGCGCGGCCAGGGTGCGCTCGTCGGCGGCCCGGGAGTCCAGCCAGCCGCGCACCAGCGAGGCGATCGCGTTGGTGCCGTTGGGCTCGACCGCGACCTTGCCGAAGGTGGCCAGGGCACCCGCCAGCCGCGCCTTCTTGCGGGCGGAGAGCACGGTGTTGGCGTACGTCAGCATCGGGTCGCGGCGGTCCTCGATCCGGGTGGTGCCGGCGTGGTTGGCCTCGCCGTGGAAGTCGAACCGCCAGCGGCCGTGCGGCCAGATCGCGCTGGCCACGCCGACCGGCTGCTCCTCGGTGAGGAGGCGGCCCTGCTCGACGTGGAGTTCGACGAAGGCGCCGATCCGGGCCAGCCGGTCGTCGTCCGCGCCGAGCGCGGTCGGGTCGTAGCCGGCCCGCTCCATCGCGTCGGGCAGCCGGACGCCGTCGGCGTCGCGCAGCTCGTACGCCTGCTCACGGGAGAGCACGCCGGCGGAGAGCCGGGAGCCGATGCAGGCCACGCCGAACCGGGCGCCCTCCTCGTCACCGAAGTTGACGATCGCCAGCGGACGGTCGAGCTCCGCTCCCCGGCCGCGCAGCTCGTCCAGCGCGGCGAAGGAGGAGACCACGCCGAGCGGGCCGTCGAAGGCGCCGCCGTCCGGGACGGAGTCCAGGTGCGAGCCGGTGACGACCGCCCCGCCCGCGGCCGGATCGCCCAGCCAGGCCCACTGGTTGCCGTTGCGGTCCAGCTCGTAGGTCAGGCCGCGGTCACGGGCCTGCTGTTCGAACCAGGCGCGGCACTCGGCGTCGGCGAAGTTCCAGGCGAAGCGGCGGTAGCCGCCGGAGGCGGCGGAGCGGCCCACGGGGAGCAGCTCCGCCCACATCTCTTCGAAGGAGGACGTCACGCGACCGCCTCGCCGCGCCCGGCACCCGCGTCGCGCACCGCGCGGCCCTTCAGGCTCCGCTCGCTCACAGCTCGCCCATCGGGACGCGCACGCCGCGCTCGTCGGCGACCTCGACGGCCCGGTCGTAGCCGGCGTCGACGTGCCGGATGACGCCCATGCCCGGGTCGTTGGTGAGCACCCGGCGGATCTTCTCGCCGGCCAGCGCGGTGCCGTCGGCGACGGTGACCTGACCGGCGTGGATCGAGCGGCCGATGCCGACGCCGCCGCCGTGGTGGATGGAGACCCAGGACGCGCCGGAGGCCACGTTGACCATGGCGTTGAGCAGCGGCCAGTCGGCGATGGCGTCGGAGCCGTCCAGCATCGCCTCGGTCTCGCGGTACGGGGAGGCGACCGAGCCGCAGTCCAGGTGGTCGCGGCCGATCACGAGCGGTGCGGACAGCTCGCCGGAGGCGACCATGTCGTTGAAGCGCTCGCCGGCCTTGTCGCGCTCGCCGTAGCCGAGCCAGCAGATGCGCGCCGGCAGGCCCTGGAAGTGCACCTTCTCCTGGGCCATCTTGATCCAGCGGGCGAGCGACTCGTTCTCCGGGAAGAGGTCGAGGACGGCCTTGTCGGTCTTGTGGATGTCCTGCGGGTCACCGGACAGCGCCGCCCAGCGGAACGGGCCCTTGCCCTCGCAGAACAGCGGGCGGATGTACGCGGGGACGAAGCCGGGGAAGGCGAACGCCCGGTCGTAGCCGGCCAGCTGGGCCTCGCCGCGGATCGAGTTGCCGTAGTCGAAGACCTCGGCGCCGCGGTCCTGGAAGCCGACCATGGCCTCGACGTGCCTGGCCATCGACTCGCGCGAGCGGGTGGTGAACTCGGCGGGCTTCTCGGCCGCGTAGGTCGCCATGTCGTCGAAGTCGACGCCCACCGGCAGGTAGCTCAGCGGGTCGTGCGCGCTGGTCTGGTCGGTGACGATGTCGATCGGCGCGTCCATCGCGAGCAGCTGCGGGAACAGCTCGGCGGCGTTGCCCAGCAGGCCGATGGAAAGCGGCTGGCGCTTGTCGCGGGCGGCGGTGGCGAGCTCCAGCGCGTGGGAGAGGTTCTTGGCCTCGACGTCCAGGTAGCGGTGCTCGATCCGGCGGGAGATCCGGGACGGGTCGCAGTCGATGCAGATCGCCACGCCGCCGTTCATGGTGACGGCCAGCGGCTGGGCGCCGCCCATGCCGCCGAGGCCGGCGGTGAGGGTGATCGTGCCCTCGAGGGTGCCGTCGAAGCGCTTGTTGGCGACGGCCGCGAAGGTCTCGTAGGTGCCCTGCAGGATGCCCTGGGTGCCGATGTAGATCCAGGAGCCGGCGGTCATCTGGCCGTACATGGTGAGCCCGAGGCTCTCCAGGCGGCGGAACTCCTCCCAGTTGGCCCAGTCGCCGACCAGGTTGGAGTTGGCGATGAGCACCCGCGGCGCCCACTCGTGGGTCTGCATGACGCCGACCGGGCGGCCGGACTGGACCAGCATGGTCTCGTCCTGCTTGAGGGTCTCCAGGGTCCGGACCATGGCGTCGAAGGAGCGCCAGTCCCGGGCCGCCTTGCCGGTGCCGCCGTACACCACCAGCTTGGAGGGGTGCTCGGCGACCTCGGGGTCGAGGTTGTTCATCAGCATCCGCAGGGCAGCCTCCTGCTGCCACCCCTGCGCCGTCAGCCCCGTACCGCGTGCCGCACGCACCTCGCGCGGACCGCTCACCTGCTGCTGCACCATGTCCTGGCCTCCCTGCGGATGATTTCATTCAGACTTGGCTCGACTGAATATATCCAAACATTCAGTCCTCGACCAGACCCCTGGGCAATCCGATCAGCCCCGGCCCGCACCGGCCCCCAGGCACGCCGAAGCGCCCGTCCCGACACGTCGGAACGGGCCTGCCGGGCGGGCCTCAGGCGGCCGCGCCGCCGTCCCAGTCGATGCCGATCTCGGCGAGCCAGCGGCGGTCGTCGGCGTCGGGCGCGGGCGGGGACGGCGGGCGGGGGATGTTCTGCACCGGGCCCAGGCCGTACTTCTCGACCGCCTCCGCGGCGGCCCGGGCGTCCGGCTCGATGACGCCGACGTGGACGGCGGAGTCGTCTCCCGGATCGAGGACGGTCAGTTCGGGATCGGGCAGGCGCCGCAGGGTGACGCGGCGTCCGCAGGTGGGGCAGGACCATTCGTCGGCCCCCGAGGCCAGGCGGGCGACGAACTTCATCTCGTGGATCACGCGCATGGGCGGCACCCCCTGCAGTAGGGGATGCCCGGGTTCGTGACGACTACTCACGATCCGGCCCACTGCGGGCGCGCCCACCGGGCGGGGCCGGCGCCCGGGCAGGGCCCCCGCCCGGGCGGGGCCGCGCCTACTCCAGGAACAGGCCGCGCGCCGCCGCCGACTGCTCGATGGCCTCCAGCCTGGCCTCCGCGCCCGGGATCTCGTCGCACATGCTCTGCAGCAGCACCCGGCCGAGCATCATCGGCGCGCACGCCGTGTCGAAGACCAGCCCGGTGCCGACGGCGGCCGGCAGCATCAGGTCGGAGAGCTTGGCGACCGGCGCGAAGGCGCTGTCCGCGACGGTCAGCACCGTCAGACCGCACTCGCGGGCCACCGCCAGCGCGTCCATCAGCTCCCGCGGGTAGCGCGGCAGGGCGAAGCAGAGCAGCGCGGTGGCGCCGGCGGCGCTCGCCTGCTCCAGCCGGTCGGCGAGCATGCTGCCGCCCTCGTCGAGCAGCCGGATGTCGGGGTGCACCTTGGCGGCGAAGTAGGCGAAGCCGCGCGCCTGCGCGGAGGCCGCCCGCAGTCCGAGCACCGGCAGCGGCCGGGAGGCGGCGAGCAGCCGGGCGGCCCGGATGATCGGCTCGGGGTCGGCGAGCAGCTCGGCGAGGTGGCGCAGGTGGGCGATCTCGGCGAGCACCGCCTGCTGGTGCTCGTTGCGCACCGCGTCGTCCGGGGTCTCCGGGGCGACGGCCTCGCCCGCGCCGAGTTCGCGCAGCTGCCGGCGCAGCGCCGGGTAGCCGTCGTAGCCGAGGGCGACCGCGAAGCGGGTGACGGAGGGCTGGCTGACCCCGGCCAGCTCGGCGACCTCGACGCTGGAGAGGAACGGCGCCTCGGTGGCGTGCCGGACCAGGGAGTGCGCGATGCGCCGCTGGGTCGGGGTGAGCCGGTGGCCCTCGAACAGCTGGAGCAGCCGGGAGGAGGGGCCGACCGAGCCGGCCTCGTCGATGGCGGTCATCAGCGGTACCTCCGGGTGCGAGCGGTTCGGACGACGACTGTGCAGCAGCGCGTCGCGCCTGGCAAAGACGTCTCGTACGGCGGAACGCCGCGTGGGACGTCCCGAGGGGCGGACGGCGGCTCGGGGTAACCCTGATTTCCCCCTGAGCCCGCCCGGATTCCCCGGCGAACGGATGGACCCGGCTCCGCCGCGGATTGCAGGCTTGCCCGTATGAACACTCGCCAGGACGAACTGCGCCGCGACCTCGACGCCACCCTGCAGGCCCGCAAGGAACTCGGCAAGGAGTACGAGTCGGAGCTGGTCGACTCGTTCCTGAGCCGGATGGAGTCCCGGATGGACGCCCGTCTGGACCGCCGGGTGGACGAGCGGATGGACGAGTACGGGCCCGCCCACCGCCACCACCCCCGCCGGCAGGGCCGGGGGCCCGGCCGCCCGGGGACCAGGCTCGCGGTGATCTCGCTGGTCCTCGGCATCCCGCTGACCGGGATCGCGAGCAGCCCGTCGGGCGGCGGCTTCGTCGGGATCCTGGTCAGCTGGGCGGGCATCGTCGGGGTCAACTTCGCCGCCGCCTTCGCCGACCGCCGGGAGCACCGCGACGAGGCGCGGCGCTCCCCGCGGAGCGACTGGGACTGACGGGGCGGGGCCGGTCGGCCTGTTCAGCGCCCCGGCGGGTGGTCAGGCCAGCGGCCCGGTGACCCCCTCCACCGCCCGGACCAGCCCGCCGGAGGCGACCAGCGCGGCGGCGGCCTCCAGGTCCGGCGAGAGGAAGCGGTCGCGGCCGGCGCCGCCGACGCCCGCCTCCCGGGCGGCGGCCATGGCGGCCGCGGTGGCCGGGGCGACGCGGCCCGACTCGTCGGCCTGCTGACGGATCTCCAGCGCCCGGGCGGCCGCGGTGAGTTCCACGGCGAGGATCCGGCCGAGGTTGTCGACGGCCTGGCGCAGCTTGCGGGCGGCCGACCAGCCCATCGACACGTGGTCCTCCTGCATCGCGGAGGACGGGATCGAGTCGACCGAGGCCGGGACGGCGAGCCGCTTGTTCTCGCTGACCAGTGCCGCCTGGGTGTACTGCGCGATCATCAGGCCGGAGTCCACGCCCGGGTCGTCGGCCAGGAAGGCCGGCAGGCCGTGCGAGCGGGCCTTGTCGAGCAGTCGGTCGGTGCGGCGCTCGGAGATCGACCCGAGGTCGGCGGCGGCGATGGCCAGGAAGTCCAGCACGTACGCCACCGGGGCGCCGTGGAAGTTGCCGTTGGACTCGACCCGGCCGTCCGGCAGCACCACCGGGTTGTCGACCGAGGCGGCCAGTTCGCGGGAGGCGACGAGCTGGGCGTGCGCCAGGGTGTCGCGGCCGGCGCCGGCCACCTGCGGGGCGCAGCGGATCGAGTAGGCGTCCTGGACGCGCGGCGCGTCGTCCTGGTGGTGGCCGGTGAGGCCGGAGTCCTTGAGGACGGCCAGCATGTTGGCGGCGCTCAGCGCCTGGCCCGGGTGCGGGCGGATCGGCGCGTGCAGCTCGGGGGCGAGCACCTTGTCGGAGCCGAGCAGCGCCTCCAGGGTCATCGCGGCGGTGATGTCGGCGGTGGTGAACAGGCGCTGGAGGTCGGCGATCGCCATCACGAGCATGCCGAGCATGCCGTCGGTGCCGTTGATGAGGGCCAGGCCCTCCTTCTCCAGCAGCTCGACCGGCTCGATGCCGGCGGCGGCGAGCAGCTCGCCGGCGGGCTTCTCCACGCCGTCCGGGCCGGCGGCCACGCCCTCGCCCATCAGGGCCAGCGCGCAGTGCGACAGCGGCGCGAGGTCACCGGAGCAGCCGAGCGAGCCGAACTCCCGGACCACCGGGGTGATGCCCGCGTTGAGCAGGGCGGCCATGGTCTGCGCGACCAGCGGGCGGACCCCGGTGCGGCCGGAGGCCAGCGTCTTCATCCGCAGGAACATCAGCGCCCGGACGACCTCGCGCTCGACCGCGGGGCCCATGCCGGCGGCGTGCGAGCGCACCAGCGAGCGCTGCAGCTGCGCACGCAGCTCGGGGCTGATGTGCCGGACGGCGAGCGCGCCGAATCCGGTCGACACGCCGTAGACGGGGCGCGGCTCGGCCGCGAGGGCGTCGATCCGGGCCCGGGCGGTCGCCATCTCGGCCAGGGCATCGGGGCCGATCTCGACCCGGGCGTTGCCCCGGGCGACGGCCAGCACGTCCTCCGCGCTGACGTCGGCCTTGCCGACCTGGACCAGCGGAGCGTCGGGGGCCACAGCACTGTGCATATCCATATACACCATCACATCAGGTGAATGGGAATATGACAACAGCTGCTCGCCATTCGGATTTTCCGCCGCCCCGTCCCGCGCCGCACGCCGGGCCGGGACGGGGCGGTTGGCCGGCGGCCGCCGCCATGCCGCAGGCTGGTGGTCACGGGACACGTACGGAGGTGGCGGGGCGATGACGCGGGCGACGGCGAGGCGGCGCGTGGTGCGGCTGCGGGGGGACGGGCGCGGAGTGCGGCCGGACGCCCTGGCGGCGGAGGAACCGCTGGAGATCAGGCTCGGCGGCGAACCGCTGACCGTCACCATGCGCACCCCCGGGCAGGACTTCGACCTGGTGGCCGGGTTCCTGGTCGGCGAGGGGCTGGTGCACACCGCGGAGGAGCTCGCCGCGCTGCGCTACTGCGCCGGGACGGACGAGGCCGGCGCCAACACGTACAACGTCGTCGACGCCACCCTGCGCGGCGCGGCCCGCCCCCTGCCGCTCTCCGCGCACCGCAACCTGCTCACCACCAGCGCCTGCGGCCTCTGCGGCCGGGACACCGTGGACGCGGTGCGCACCCACGTCCGCCACCCCGTCGGCGAGGACCCGCTGACCGTCCCGCCGTCCCTGCTGTACGGCCTGCCGGACCGGCTGCGGGCCGCCCAGCGCACCTTCGAGTCCACCGGCGGCCTGCACGCGGCCGGTCTGTTCGACGCCGTCACCGGGGAGCTGCTCTGCGCCCGCGAGGACGTCGGACGGCACAACGCGGTGGACAAGGTGGTCGGCTGGGCCCTGCGCGAGGGCCGGCTGCCGCTGACCGGGCACGTCCTGCTGGTCAGCGGCCGGGCCTCGTTCGAACTGACCCAGAAGGCCGCGCTGGCGGGCGTGCCGCTGCTGGCGGCCGTCTCGGCCCCGTCCTCGCTCGCGGTGGACCTGGCCGAGGAGCTGGGCCTCACGCTGGTCGGCTTCCTGCGCGGGGAGAGCGCGAACGTGTACACCCGGCCGGACCGGATCAGCGAGCCCGCGGCCGCCCCGCCCGTCCCGGCCTGAGTCCGGACGGGGCCCCGGGGGGGGCGCCGGCCCGGGGAGGCCCTAGGACCGGCCGTCCCGGCGCCTGAGCCGCACCACCAGGACCACCAGCACGGCGACCAGCAGGAGCACCACGAGGAAGCCGATGACCTTGCCGATCACCCCGGCGAAGAAGCCCTTCTTCTTCTTGCTCTTCGACTTGGACTTGGAGCCGGCCAGGTCCGAGATCCGGTGCGCCCCGGCCACCACCCGCACCTGCCGGGCGCCCTCCGCCGGCGTACCCGCCGCGCTGCCCGCACCCGCACCCGCCGCCGGCGCGTCCGCCGTCCGCACCACCGGCACCGCCGAGGCGGGCGCGGCCAGCGCCACCCCGCCACCGAGCACCAGCGCCCCGGCCACCGCCACGCCCACCAGTCGTCTGCCCACGGCCCGCACCCCGTCCCCGGCGCGCCCGCCGCGCCGATCCAGCGGACACCGTCCCACCACCGGGCGGCCCCCACCACCCCCCGGGCGCGGACCGCGACCCACCCGCAACACGGCGGTCACCGAACCGGCACAGAACCGCCGGGGGCCGGCTCCCGCGGCCCGCCGTCAGCCCGCCGGCGGCGAGGTCGGCCCGGACAGCGCCACGGCCACGAGGGCCCGCATGGCGCAGGCGGCCTGACCGAGCGGAAGGGTGGCGTCGTCGGCGAAGAGCTCGACCAGCCAGCCGCCCGCCGGGTTCTGGCCGCCCGCCGCGACCATCCCGCGGTAGCCGGAGACGACGAGCATGGCCTCCTCGGCCGGGTCGTTGCCGGCCGCGCCCGCCCGCAGGGCGAAGGCGCCGCCGCGGACGGCCCGCCGGGTCATCGGGTAGTGACGCAGGTCGAAGACGGCGTCGGGGGCCTCGATCTGGGCGCGCTGGGTCTCGGCCCGGACGCTGCTGGGGCCGCTGGTCATCCGGTAGACGGCGTGCTGGGCGGTGCGCATGAGCTGGGAGCCGGGCGGGACGTAGGAGATCCACCAGCCGACCGCGTCGAGCAGCCGGGCGGAGGACTCGGCGACGACCACGAGCTTGGCGAGGGTGTCGGCGGGGTGGACGGCCCTGGCGCCGGCGGCCCGGTCCAGGCCGGCGAGGACGGCGGTGAGCAGCTGGCCGGGGTCGGCGCTGTGGGCGGCGCCGCGGAACCGCCGCCGGTCGCCCGCGCCCGCCCGGCCGCCGCCGCGGGGCCGCCCGTCGGCCCGGTGGTGCGGGTCGGCGGCGTCGGCCAGCAGCACGGTCGGGTCCGGGGCGAAGCCGGGGCCGTGGCTGCGCCCGGCGACGACGGGGTGGGCGGCGCGGGCGGCCTTGGCCCGGTACTGGGCGGCGTCGGCGAGCCGGAAGAGCCGGTCGGGGGTGGTGACGGGGCCGATGGAGTCGCCGGTGGAGGCGACGCCGCAGGCGACCCCCTCCCCTTCGGACAGGGCGAGGGCCCGGGCGCACAGCTCCTCGGCGACGACGACCACCTCGTCGGCCTTCTGCCCCTCCGCCAGCAGGCAGAACTCGTCGCCGCCGAGCCGGGCGGCGAGGCTGCCGGGCAGCTTGGCGGCGGCCAGCGACAGCTGGTGGGCGAACCGTTCCAGCAGCCGGTCGCCCATCTCGTGGCCGAGCTGGTCGTTGACCCGCTTGAGCCCGTTGACGTCGCAGACCACGAGCGAGACCACGGTGTTGTCGCGGTTGTGGGCGGCGAGGGCGCTCTCCAGCCGGGCGTCGACGGCGCGCCGGTTGGCGAGGCCGGTGAGCGGGTCGGAGAAGGCGAGCTTGCGCAGGTCGGCGAGGCGTTCGGTCTGGGCCAGACCGGCCGACACCTGGGCGGCCAGCAGGGTGGCGTAGTCGGCGTCGGCCTCGGTGAACTCGGGCATCCCGACGCTGCGGGCGAGGTAGAGCTCGCCCCAGGCCTGCCCGTGCAGGACGATCGGCGCGACCACGCAGCAGGCCCGGCCGCGCCGGCGCAGCGCCGCGGCGCGCTCCTGGCAGTACGCGCCGGCGGTGGGGTGCGCGTGCCCGGTGTGCGGTTCGGTGTTCTCGGCGGTCTGCAACCAGGCGCGCGGAAGGCGCCCGGTGGTCCAGCGCTCCTCCAGGTAGGTGACGATCTCGGGGAAGTCGGCGACCGGGTAGGACTCGTCCTCGGGCAGTTCCTCCTCGCCCGGCGCGAGCTCCCCGTGGTTGACGAGGACCCTCAGCCGGCCCGATTCGCGGTCCCAGACGGAGACCGCCGTCATGGTGGCGCCGAGCGCCTCGGTGGCCCGGACGGCGGCGGCCCGGACGGCCTCCAGCGGGGTGAGCGCTCCGGCCATGTCCTGGGCGAGCTCGACCACCGACTGCAGCCGCAGGTCGGGGAGCGGGTCGGGGTGCCGCGAGCCACCGCAGTCGCAGCCGCGGTCCGTCATGATCGCCTCGCCGCCCACCGGTTCGCCTCGCTCCCTGTGTCCGGTCCTGCCAGACCCCCGTCACGACCGCACCCGTCCGGCCGCTTGCAACCAAGACTATGGCGGTTTCGTTCGGTTATGCCCCGTTTGCGGGGACGAACCCGCACCAGGCCGTACGGGTTTCAACCATTCGGCACCGGGAGCACGGAACCCCGGGCCTACTCCGGCTTGAGCCGCCGCGACAGCAGCCACGGCTCGACCAGCCCGAGCCCGCGCACCGGCCGGCGCCACATCGGCTGGAGGTGGAAGCGGTGCCCGGCGTCCGGGCCCGGCACCGGCAGGCCGGAGGCGGGCATCCCGGCCGCCGCGGACAGCGCCTCCGCCAGGCCGGGCCCGTCCACGTCGGCCGGGGCGACGCTGCCGTTCTGCTCCAGCGCGGCGGCGAACTCGCCGTCGATCAGCACCGCGTCCTTGGGCGCGATCGAGGTGAGTCGGCTCGCCAGGTTGACGGTGGTGCCGAAGACGTCGCCCATCCGGGAGGTGACCGTGCCGAAGGCCATGCCGACCCGCAGCGCGGGGATGGTGTCGTCCTCGGCGAGCGCCTCGATCAGGCTGAGCGCGATCTCGGCGGCGGTCACCGGGTCCTCGGAGACGTAGAGGATCTCGTCGCCGAGCGTCTTGATGACCCGGCCGCCCTGACCGGCGATCAGGTCGGAGCAGGTGTTCTCGAAGGTCTCGACGAGCTCGCCGAGCTCCTCCTCCTCCAGCCGGCGCGACAGCCGGGTGAAGCCGACCAGGTCGGCGAAGCCGACCGCCAGCCGGCCGCTGGTGATCTCGTGGTCCTCGGCGGCCTGGACGACCCGGCCGGTGACGGCGGCGAGCTGCCGGCGCCAGACGTAGACCAGGAACTGCTCCAGCTCCGGCAGCAGCAGCTCGACCAGTGGGTACGCCACGTCGGCCCGGGTCAGCCCGGGTTCGACGGACTGGGTGAGGTTCTCCAGGAAGGTGTCCATCTGCCAGCCGGCCAGCCGCGCGGTGGTCTGCCCGGTGGACCGGGCCACCTGGATCGCCATCGACTCGCTGAGCAGACCGGACTCGACCAGGCCGGCCAGGCGGCGCAGCGCGATCACGTCGCCGTCGGTCAGCGCCCGGGACTGCCCGATGTCGGGGAAGCCCATCGCCCGCCAGAACCGGGTGGCCAGCTCCATCGGGACGTCGGCGGCGCGCGCGGCCTGGTACGGGGTGTAGCGGCGTGGCGCGTCCAGGATCAGACGTTCCAGTTCGAGCGCGACCGTGGGGTCGTGGGTGCCCGCCGTTCCGCCGCTGCTGCCGTCCTCTGCCACCGGTCCGTCCCCGTGCGGTCGCCGCACTCGCCTCGTGTCCTGCCTGTCCGGGCGCGCCCGCCACCCGGCGGGCAGTGGCGCGCCTCACACCGCTGCCAGGTGGAATGTTCGCACGGAATCACGTGATCCGGGGCATCAGCCCGGGTCAAGGGGAGGTGAAGAGTGCCGTTCAGCGGGGCTCGGGGCGCACGTGGACGACGTCCCCCGCGCCGACCGCCTGCCGTGCGCCGTCGGGGGTGCGGACCACCAGCCGTCCGTCGCCGTCGATCGCCACCGCCTCGCCGGTCAGCTCGCGGTCCCCCGGCAGGTGCACCCTCACCTGCCGGCCGAGCGTGGTGCAGCGGTCCGCGTAGGCCCGGAGCAGTTCGCTGGCGTGCGGGTCCCCGGCGGCCGCCGTCCAGTCGCGGTACAGCTCGGCGAACTCGCGCAGCAGCGCCCGCAGCAGGACGGACCGGTCGGTGACCGCGGCGCCGGCCAGCGCCAGCGAGGCCGCCGTGGGGACGGGCAGCTCCGCCTCGCGCAGCGAGACGTTGAGGCCGAGGCCGGCGACCACGGCGCCGCCGCCCAGCTCGGTGAGGATGCCGCCGAGCTTGCGCTCCCGGCCGTCGATCTCCGCCTGGAGGTCGTTGGGCCACTTCAGCCCGACCTCCACCCCGGCCACCCGGCTCAGCGTGCTGGCCGCGGCCACCCCGACCAGGATCGGCAGCCAGCCGTACCGCTCGACCGGCACCTCCTCGGGGCGCAGCAGCACCGACAGGAACAGCCCGGAGCGGGCCGGGGCGGTCCACTGCCGCTCCAGCCGGCCGCGCCCGGCGAGCTGCTCCTCGGCGACCAGCACCGCGCCCTGCGGGGCCCCGGCCCGGGCGCGGGCGGCGAGGTCGCTGTTGGTGGAGCCGGTCTCGGGGACGACGTCCAGCGAGGTCCAGAGCCCGCCCGGCAGCAGCAGGTCGCGGCGCAGCGCCGCCTCGTCCAGCGGCGGGCGGTCCAGGTCGGTCCAGGGCGACGGCCCGGTGCGGCCGAAACCGCGCAGTCCACTGCGGCGGGGGGTGTCGGGTGCGGTCATGGGGGCCACCCTAGGACCTGGCCGCGGGCCGGGGGCGTAGGCCGCCCCATCGTCCCTCAGAACGGCCGTTGACACACTGTGTCGATGGCCATAACGCCAGGACGTGCCCTACCGCCCCGCGTGCTGGCTACGCTACTCAACGGTAGTTCGCAGCGCCGCCCTGCCCTCATGCCCGGGACCCACTCCGGCCCGCGCGCACTCGAACAGGTCGCGGCCCATGGATCAGGGAGAGCCACCGGATGACCGAGGCGCCGTACGACCCCCACACCACCGCCGGCAAGCTCGCCGACCTGCGGCGCAGGCTCGACGAGGCGGTGCACTCCGGCTCCGCCAAGGCCGTGGAGAAGCAGCACGCCAAGGGCAAGCTGACGGCCCGCGAGCGGGTGGTCGAGCTGCTGGACGAGGACTCCTTCGTCGAGTTCGACGAGTTCGCCCGGCACCGCTCGACCAACTTCGGGCTGGACCGGACCCGCCCGTACGGCGACGGCGTGGTGACCGGCTACGGCACCGTGGACGGCCGCCAGGTCGCCGTGTTCGCGCAGGACTTCACCGTCTTCGGCGGCTCCCTCGGCGAGGTGTTCGGCGAGAAGATCGTCAAGGTGATGGACTTCGCGCTGAAGACCGGCTGCCCGGTCATCGGCATCAACGACTCGGGCGGCGCCCGGATCCAGGAGGGCGTGGTCTCGCTCGGCCTGTACGGCGAGATCTTCCGCCGCAACGTGCACGCCTCGGGCGTGATCCCGCAGATCTCGCTGATCATGGGCCCCTGCGCCGGCGGCGCGGTGTACTCCCCCGCGATCACCGACTTCGTGGTGATGGCCGACCAGACCTCGCACATGTTCATCACCGGCCCGGACGTCATCAAGACCGTCACCGGCGAGGACGTCGGCATGGAGGAGCTGGGCGGGGCGCGCACCCACAACACCAAGTCGGGCAACGCGCACTACCTCGCCACCGACGAGAAGGAGGCCGTCGAGTACGTCAAGAGCCTGCTCTCGTACCTGCCCTCCAACAACCTCTCGGACCCGCCGTCCTACCCGGAGCAGGCGGACCTCACGGTCACCGACGAGGACCTCGAACTCGACACCATCGTCCCGGACTCGGCGAACCAGCCGTACGACATGCGCAAGGTGATCGAGCACGTCGTCGACGACGGCGAGTTCCTGGAGACCCAGCCGCTGTACGCGGGCAACATCATCACCGGCTTCGGCCGGGTCGAGGGCCACCCCGTCGGCATCGTCGGCAACCAGCCCATGGACCTGGCCGGCTGCCTGGACATCGCCGCCAGCGAGAAGGCCGCCCGCTTCGTGCGGACCTGCGACAGCTTCAACATCCCGGTGCTGACCTTCGTCGACGTGCCCGGCTTCCTGCCCGGCACCGGCCAGGAGTGGGACGGCATCATCCGCCGCGGCGCCAAGCTCATCTACGCCTACGCCGAGGCGACCGTCCCGCTGATCACCGTGATCACCCGCAAGGCCTTCGGCGGCGCGTACGACGTCATGGGGTCCAAGCACCTGGGCGCCGACCTCAACCTGGCCTGGCCGACCGCGCAGATCGCGGTGATGGGCGCGCAGGGCGCGGTGAACATCCTGCACCGGCGCGAGATCGCCGAGGCCGAGGCCGCCGGGAACGCCGAGGAGCGCCGGGCCGAGCTGCTCGCCTCGTACGAGGACACCCTGCTCAACCCGTACCTGGCGGCCGAGCGCGGCTACGTGGACGCGGTGATCGCACCGAGCGAGACCCGCCGGCACATCGTCCGGGGCCTGCGGGCGCTGCGCGGCAAGCGCGAGGTGCTGCCGCCGAAGAAGCACGGCAACATCCCCCTCTAGGCCCCGTCGGGAGAGAATCTAGCCATGGCCCCGATCCACGTGCTGCACGGGCAGCCGACCCCCGAGGAGCTGGCCACCGTCCTGGCGGTGGTCCAGGCCCGGGCCGCCGCCGCGCAGGCCGCCGCGGAGGCGGCGCGCCTGGCCGGTGTCGGCCCGGCCTCCCCCTGGAACGACCGCTCCCGCCTGCTCCGACCCGCCGTCCACCCGGGCGTCAACGCTTGGCGGACGTCCGGGTGGGCGGGCTGATCCGAGCCGAGGTGTGCGGAGTGGGAAGTCGACCCGGTCGACTTCCCACTCCGTACGCGTTCCACCGCCGCCCTGACCGCCGGAAACTGAGTACGGATACTCAGGCGCCCGGGCCCCGGCGCGGCGCACTCTGGACGGGTGCTCTGGTCAGACCCTCGCGACGAGCCCTCCCCGGAGGCCCGCCGGATGCTGGAGCGGCTGCACCGGGCCGGCCGGGTGCTCGCCGCACTGTTGCTGGTGGGCGCCGTGCTGCTCATGATCTTCCCCTCGTTCACCTGACCGGCGGACACCCGCACCCCCTACCCTGGTGGGCATGACCGACCAGCGCCCCCTCGTCCTCGCCTCCGCCTCCCCCGCCCGCCTCGGGCTGCTGCGCCAGGCGGGCCTCGACCCGCGCGTGGTGGTCAGCGGCGTCGACGAGGACGCGATCAGCGCCGCCACCCCGGCCGAACTCGCGCTGGTCCTGGCCGAGGCCAAGGCCAAGGCGGTCGCCGCCGCACTGACCGGCGGCGAGCTGGTGATCGGCTGCGACTCCGTCCTGGAGCTGGACGGCCTGGCGCTCGGCAAGCCCGCCGACGCCACCGAGGCGCTGGCCCGCTGGCAGTCGATGCGCGGCCGGGCCGGGGTGCTGCGCACCGGCCACTGCGTGATCGACACCGCGACCGGCCGGCAGTCCTCGGCCACCGCCTCCACCACCGTCCGCTTCGGGACCCCGGACGACGCCGAGATCGCCGCCTACGTGGCCTCCGGCGAGCCGCTGCACGTCGCCGGGGCGTTCACCCTGGACGGGCGCTCCGCGCCCTTCGTCGAGGGCATCGACGGCGACCCGGGCAACGTCATCGGTCTCTCGCTGCCGCTGCTGCGCACCCTGCTCGCCGACCTCGGCGTCCGGATCACCGACCTCTGGAGCCGGTAGCCCGCCCGGCGGCCCGCCCGGGCCGGTGAGCCACCCGGGCCGGCAGCTCACCCGGCGGGGGCGTTCCTCGCCAGGAAGGCCAGCACGTCCGGCAGGGCGCCGTCCGCGAGCAGGTCGGCGCCGTGGTCGCCGCCCGGGTAGATCTTGAGCTCGTTCACGGGGGACCTCCCGAAGTCGTGCATCTGCCGGGCGTTCCCGGCGAACGGGGAGTCGTCCTCTTCGGCCGCGAAGAACTCCGGGGCCCGGAGGGCCTTCAGGGCCTCGTGCGCGTCCTCGCCGTCCCAGGACCACGGGCCGCTGAGCGAGACCACCGCCGCCACCGGCAGCGGGGTCGGCGCGCCCGCCGCGACCAGCGAGCCGGTGGCCCCCTTGGAGGCCCCCACCAGCACCACCGCGGTGACCCCCTTGGTGCCCAGCCAGCTCAGCGCGGCCGGGATGTCCCTGGACGGGCTGCCCCCGACGGTGGCGGCCAGCACCGCGTAGCCCGCCCGGGTGAACGCGGGCAGGTAGGGCAGCCAGTCACAGAGCGAGCCCTCCGCCTGGTGCGAGAACACCACGGCGACCTTCGCCGCCCCGCCGTCCGCCTGCTGGAAGTACGCCGGCCGGACGCCCGAGGCGCCCTGCAGGTCGATGCTGCCGGTCCTGGCCCGGTCCTCGCCGAGGCAGCCGTCCGTCCGGTCCGGCCGCGGGGTCGCCCCGCCCTGCACCGCCCCGGCCGCCGTCGTGCCGCCCCGGGCCGACGCGGTCGCCGCCGCGTCCCCTCCCGGCCCGGGACCGCCGCACCCCGCCAGGGCGAGCAGTGCCAGCAGTGCCACCGCCTTCGCCGACTTCCCCGTTGTGTAGGTCATGTGACGAACGCTAGGGAGACCGTCACGCACGGTCAATGGTCGTGCGGGGCGGGCGCCGCTAGGGTGATGGCCGTTCGAACGGGGAGGGGACGCGGCGATGACCGACGGCGTGCTCAACGTGCTGCTGGGGCTGGTGGCCAGTGCCATCAGTGCCGCGCTCGGCTGGCTGGGGCAGGCGCTGCGGCGCCGCCGCCGGGTCGAACGGGTCCGGGAGTTCCTCGGGCTGCCGGCGGGCGGCGAGTGCCTGATCGTGGTGCCGCGCAGTGTCGGGACGGGCTCGCACGCCAACACCGTGACCCGCCGGGACGCCTACGCGCTGATGTGGCTGGCCGGGCTGGTCGAGGAGTGCGGGGCGCGCCCGGAGCTGGTCGCGCACGACGCGGCGCACCGGGGGCTGGGCGTCAAGACCGAGCTGTGCCTGGGCGGCCCGGTCAGCAACGACCGGATGGCCGCGCACCTCGCCTGGGGCCTGCCGGGGGTGCTGGTGACCTCCGGTCCCGGGCCGGGGAGCAACGTCATCGTGGTGGGCGAGCGCGAGTTCGCCGCCGACCGCGACCAGGTGCACACCCTGCTGGCCCGGATCGCCACCCCGGAGGGCGGGCGCCCGGTGTTCCTGATCTCCGGCCAGACCGGCACCGCCAACCAGGCGGGCGTCCGGTACCTCGTCGCCCACCACCGCGAACTCGCCCGGAAGTACGGCCGCAACGGAAGCTTCGCGATCGTCCTGCGGGCGCTCAACCCGGAGGCGTACGGGCCGGACATGGTGGAGGTCGCCGCGGACGTCACGGCCGAGGCCCTGCAGCGCCCGGCCGCCCGCACGACCGCCGCTTGAGCCCGCCGGGCGAGAGTGTGTCCGATGCCACCGGGGCGCCACGCCGCCGCACCGTCACCCGCAGCGAACCGGGCCTCCCCGGCGGCACCGGCCGCGACCTGCGACGTCACTCGGAGGGCGGCCGCGGAGGCCGCGAAATCCATCACCGTCCGTGTGGGATAGTTCACAACCTGGGGCTACTCGCCGGTACCGCCCAGGAATCCATAAACTCGACCAGGTTCAAGAAGGGAGCCACAGTGCGCAAGGTGCTCATCGCCAACCGCGGGGAAATCGCCGTCCGCGTCGCCCGGGCCTGCTCGGACGCCGGTATCGCCAGCGTCGCCGTCTACGCCGAGCCGGACCGGGACGCGCTGCACGTCCGCGCGGCCGACGAGGCTTATGCGCTGGGAGGCGACACCCCCGCTACCAGTTACCTGGACATCAGCAAGGTCCTGAAGGCCGCCGAGGACTCCGGTGCCGACGCGGTCCACCCCGGCTACGGGTTCCTGTCGGAGAACGCCGAGTTCGCCCAGGCCGTGCTCGACGCCGGTCTCACCTGGATCGGCCCGCCCCCGCAGGCCATCCGCGACCTCGGCGACAAGGTGACGGCCCGGCACGTGGCGCAGCGCGCCGGCGCGCCGCTGGTCGCCGGCACGCCGGACCCGGTCTCGGGTGCCGACGAGGTCGTCGTGTTCGCCCGCGAGCACGGCCTCCCGGTCGCCATCAAGGCGGCCTTCGGCGGCGGCGGCCGCGGCCTCAAGGTCGCCCGCACGCTCGAGGAGATCCCGGAGCTGTACGAGTCCGCGGTGCGCGAGGCGGTCGCCGCCTTCGGTCGCGGCGAGTGCTTCGTCGAGCGCTACCTGGACAACCCGCGGCACGTGGAGACCCAGTGCCTCGCGGACAAGCACGGCAACGTGGTGGTCGTGTCCACCCGTGACTGCTCGCTGCAGCGCCGGCACCAGAAGCTCGTCGAGGAGGCGCCCGCGCCGTTCCTGACCGCCGAGCAGAACGCCGAGCTCTACCGGGCGTCCAAGGCCATCCTCAAGGAGGCCGGCTACGAGGGCGCCGGGACCTGCGAGTTCCTGGTGGCGCTGGACGGCACGATCTCCTTCCTGGAGGTCAACACCCGTCTGCAGGTCGAGCACCCGGTCACCGAGGAGGTCACCGGGATCGACCTGGTCCGCGAGATGTTCCGGATCGCCGACGGCGAGGAGCTCGGCTACGGCGACCCGGAGGTGCGGGGTCACTCCTTCGAGTTCCGCATCAACGGCGAGGACCCGGGCCGCAACTTCCTCCCCGCGCCCGGCACCGTGACGCTGTTCGCCCCGCCGTCCGGCCCGGGCGTCCGGCTGGACTCCGGCGTGGAGAGCGGCTCGGTCATCGGCCCGGCCTGGGACTCCCTGCTGGCCAAGCTGATCGTCTCCGGCCGCGACCGCAAGCAGGCCCTGGAGCGGGCCCGCCGCGCGCTGAACGAGTTCAAGGTCGAGGGCATGGCCACCGCCATCCCGTTCCACCAGGCGGTCGTCACCGACCCGGCGTTCGCGCCCGAGGTGCACGGCGACGAGGGCCCGTTCAAGGTCTTCACCCGGTGGATCGAGACCGAGTTCGACAACACCATCCCGCCGTTCGCGGGTGCGGCCGGCGACGGCGAGGAGGCCGAGGGCCGCGAGACCGTCGTGGTCGAGGTCGGCGGCAAGCGGATCGAGGTCTCGCTGCCGTCCTCGCTGGGCGTCGCGGCGGCGCCGGCGGCCGGTGCCACGGGTGCCGCGAAGGCCAAGCGCCGGGTGGGTGCCAAGAAGGCCGGTTCGGCGGTCAGCGGTGACACCCTGGCCTCGCCGATGCAGGGCACCATCGTCAAGGTCGCCGTGGAGGAGGGCCAGGTCGTCGCCGAGGGCGAGCTGATCGTGGTCCTGGAGGCGATGAAGATGGAGCAGCCACTGAACGCGCACAAGGCGGGCACGATCGTCGGCCTCAAGGCCGAGGTGGGTGCCAGCGTCAGCAGCGGTGCCGCGCTCTGCGAGATCAAGGACTGACGCCCGCGGGCTTCACCCGGCCGGTCCGTACGCCCCTCGGGGTGTGCGGACCGGCCGCGTTCCCGGGCCCGTCCGGCCGGGTCGCGGGCCCGTCCGAGCTATTTCCCGGGCCCGTCCGGCCGTGGCTCAGCGCCCGCGCGGCAGGCCCATCTCGGCCAGCCGGACGGGCATGCCGCCGCCCGGTCCGGCCGGGCCCCCGTGCGCTCCGGGCCGCCGCTGGCCGGGCAGCGGGGCCCCGCCGGGGGGCGGGCCGGCCCGCCGGGGCAGCGGCCCGGGCTGGGTCTGGTGGACGGGACCGCTGCCGGTGCCGTGCACCGGGGCGTCGCCGGTGGGGGCGGCGCCGAGCGGCGCCAGGTCGATCTGCACCCCGCAGTCGGCGAGCGCGTCCAGTTCGCGGGCGGTGGCGTCGTCCGCGGTGGCGTGCTCGTCGGTGACCAGCCGGGTGATGGTCTCGGTGGGCACGGTCTGGAACATGGTGTCCGCGCCGAGCTTGGTGTGGTCGGCGAGGACGATGACCTCGGAGGCCGACTGCACCAGTGCCCGGTCCACGCTCGCGGACAGCATGTTGGTGGTGGACAGGCCCCGCTCGGCGGTCAGCCCGCTGCCGGAGATGAAGGCCTTGGACACCCGCAGGCCGTGCAGGGACTGCTCGGCACCGCTGCCGACCAGTGCGTAGTTGGAGCCCCGCAGGGTGCCGCCGGTCATCACCACCTCCACCCGGTTGGCGTGCGCCAGCGCCTGGGCGACCAGCAGCGAGTTGGTGACGACGGTGAGGCCGGGCACCCGCGCGAGCCGGCGGGCCAGCTCCTGGGTGGTGGTGCCGGCGCCGACCACCACCGCGTCGCCCTCCTCCACCAGGCCGGCGGCGAGGTCCGCGATGGCGCTCTTCTCGGCGGCGGAGAGGTGGGTCTTCTGCGGGTAGCCGGGTTCGCGGCTGAAGCCGCCGGGGAGCACCGCGCCGCCGTGCCGGCGGTCGAGGAGCCCTTCTGCCTCCAGTGCCCGTACGTCGCGGCGCACGGTCACTTCGGACGTCTGGACGACGCGGGCCAACTCCCGGAGCGAGACCGCTCCGTTGGCGCGCACCATTTCGAGGATCAACTGGCGACGTTCTGCTGCAAACACAGAACCGACGGTAACCTGCGTGACCGTCTGCTTTCAGGCGTTTGCAGCTAGTAGCGGGAATTGCTCGCGTCCGAGCGGCGCGTGACCGTACAATACGCGCCGTCAGCAACCCGGCACTGCGCCCGCCGTCCGGGTGACGATCACTCCTGCGCGAAGGGCGGCCGCCGGTCGGCAGCCGCCCTCAACTGTGCGCCGGAGGCTCAGGATTCGCCGCCGGCCCGCTTGCGGATGTGCAGCTGCCGGGCGGCCTCGGCGGTCGAGCCGGAGACGGACGGGTAGACCGTGAAGGCGCTGGCCACCTGTTCGACCGTCAGATTGGCGTCCACCGCGAGCGAGATCGGGTGGATCAGTTCGCTGGCGCGCGGGGCGACGACCACGCCGCCGACCACGATGCCGGTGCCCGGGCGGCAGAACAGCTTCACGAAGCCGTCCCGGATGCCCTGCATCTTGGCCCGCGGGTTGCCGCGCAGCGGCAGCTTGACCACGACCGCGTCCATCTTGCCGCACTGCACGTCCGCCGCGGTGTAGCCGACGGTGGCGATCTCCGGGTCGGTGAAGACGTTGGAGGCGACGGTCTTCAGGTTCAGCGGCTGCACCGCGTCGCCCAGCGCGTGGTACATCGCGATCCGGCCCTGCATGGCCGCCACCGAGGCGAGCATGAAGACGCCGGTGCAGTCGCCGGCCGCGTACACGCCCGGGGCGCTGGTGCGGGAGACCCGGTCGACCTGGATCTGGCCCCAGTCGTTGAGCTTGACCCCGGCCTCCTCCAGGCCCATCTCGGCCGTGTTGGGGATCGAGCCGACCGCCATCAGGCAGTGCGTGCCCTCGATCACCGTGCCGTCGGAGAGGGTCACCTCGACCTTGTCGCCGATCCGCTTGGCGCTCTCGGCGCGGGAGCGGCTCATCACGTTCATGCCGCGGCGGCGGAAGACGTCCTCCAGCACCTCGGCGGCGTCCGGGTCCTCGCCGGGCAGCACCCGGTCGCGCGAGGAGACCAGGGTGACCTTCGAGCCGAGCGCCTGGTAGGCGCCGGCGAACTCGGCACCGGTGACACCGGAGCCGACGACGATCAGCTCGCGCGGCAGCTCCTCCAGGTCGTACACCTGGGTCCAGGTCAGGATCCGCTCGCCGTCCGGCTGGGCGTCCGGCAGCTCGCGCGGGTGGGCGCCGGTGGCGATCAGCACCGCGTCGGCGCGCAGCGACTGCACGGTGCCGTCGGGAGCGTCCACCAGCACCTCGCGGGAGCCGTCCACGGCCTGCCCGCCGGAGCCGAGCCGGCCGCGGCCGCGCAGCACGGTGACGCCCGCGCGGGTGACCGACTGGGTGATGTCGTGGGACTGCGCGATCGCCAGTCGCTTCACACGGCGGTTGACCTTGCCCAGGTCCACGCCGATGACCCGCGCCGCCTGCTCGGCCGGCGGGGTGTCGTCCGCGACGATGATGCCCAGCTCCTCGAACGAGCTGTCGAAGGTGGTCATCACCTCCGCGGTCGCGATCAGGGTCTTCGACGGCACGCAGTCGGTGAGCACCGCCGATCCGCCAAGACCGTCGCGGTCGACGACGGTCACCTCCGCGCCGAGCTGAGCGGCCACCAGGGCCGCCTCGTAGCCGCCGGGTCCGCCACCGATGATCACGATCCGAGTCACGCTCACCATTGTCCCGCACGCCGGGAGCGCCGCCACGCCGGGGTCGGGGCTCCGGTGCGATCGTCCAGGAGCCCCGGAGCGTCCGCCGACCGGGCTACTCTTCCCCCCATGCCCCTTTACGCCGCGTATGCCACCAACCTCGATGCCCGGCAGATGACCCGCCGCGCCCCGCACTCCCCGCTGCGCGGCACCGGGTGGCTGGACGGCTGGCGGCTCACCTTCGGCGGTGAACACCTCGGGTGGGAGGGCTCGCTGGCCACCGTCGTGGAGGACGAGAAGGAGCGGGTCTTCGTCTCGCTGTACGACGTCTCGCCGATGGACGAGGAGGGCCTGGACCGCTGGGAGGGCGTCCAGCTCGGCATCTACCGCAAGACCAAGCTGCGCGCCCAGACCCTGGACGGCGACATCCAGGTCTGGACGTACGTACTCAACGACTACGAGGGCGGCCTGCCCGCGGCCCGCTACCTCGGTCTGATCGCGGACGCCGCGGAGAGCGCCGGCGCCCCGCACGACTACGTCATGGACCTGCGCCGCCGCCCCTGCTAGCCGGCGCCACCGCGGCCCGCCCCGGCTAGGGCGCAGCCCAGCCGCGCGCCGTCCGCGCCAGCACCCCGGCCACCTCCGCGCGGCGGGCCGGCTCGGTGCGCAGCGCGTTGCCCAGCTCGACGTGCAGCCACGGCACCGCCAGCCCGGCGGCGAACCGGCCCTCCACGTTGGTGGTGCCCCCGAGCTGCCCGCACTTCTCCCGCCAGGCCCGGCAGACCGCGAAGCCCGCCCGGTCCAGCCCGGCCGCCGTCGTGTCGGCGGCCGGCCCCGGCTGCCCGGCGCCGCTGGAGACCACCGCGTCCTGCCCGGGCAGGCTGCCCTCGTCGAAGCCGTGCACCTGGATGCCGGGCAGCCCGCGCCCGGTGAGCGCCTCCACCACCGCCGCGAAGACGGTGTCGGCCCGGTGGGCGACGTCCGAGGCGCCGTCCGGCCCGGCCCTGCGGTGCGCCCCGGCCAGCACCAGCACCCCGCCGGGCGCGGCCCGGAAGAGGTCCACCCCGAGCGCCTCGGTGCGCGCGTCCGACACCGGGTGCGGCACCTGCACCGACCAGCCGGCCCGGACCGAGAGGTCCAGGTAGACCCGGCCCCAGCCACGGCCGTCCGCCGCGGTGGCGTCGGCGATCTCGGCCACCCGCCGGCCGGTCGCCGCCTCGGTGAACTCGGTCAGCCGGTAGCCCGCCCGCGCCAGCGCCCGGCCCGCCTGGTCGGGGTGGCCGTCCAGCGCGCCGAGCACGCCGTCGGCGATCGCCCGGCGCTGCCCGGCGTCCGGCACGGCGTACGGGCCGGACGGGCCGAAGCCCGCGGTGTACGCGTCCACCAGGGCCGCCAGGTCCACCGGGCCGGGCCCGGTCGGGCCGGTCGGGCCCGCGGGGGCGTCCCGCACCGCCGCGGGCGGGCCGGCCGGCCCGCGCGCGGCGAGGGTCAGCACGGCCGCGAGCGCCGCGAGCACCAGCAGCACCGCCACCGGCAGCAGTGGCGTGCGTCGCGAACCCCGAGTCTCCATGGCCGTCGAACCTACCCTGCCGGCCACCGCGTCCATGATCCACACCGGGTGGACGAAAAGAGATCCCGAAGCGACATCCGACCGCAACCGAGACGTGACAACTTTTGCGATTCCTCTTCGTACGCTGATTCGGCTTGACCCATTCTTGATCAGCGCTTGACCGAGGAGGCCGGCAGAGCTTCCCGCGGGGCGGGCCGCGCCGGGCCGCCGGAGGAGAACGAGGCCCCCGTGAGCACGGCACCCAACCCGCCGCGACAGCACCGCTATCGCCGCCGGGCCGACATGCCGCTGCTCGGAGGCATCCGGCCGCCCATCGTGCTGCTGCTGGTGCTGCTGCTCGCGGTCGCCGCGATCACCGCGCTCGCCGTCGGCGGACTGCGCGTCGACGACACCCCGCAGGCCGTCCGGGAGTCCCACCAGTACGCCGCCGAGGACACCGCGGCCTCGCTGCGCGCCGGACTCCACGAGAGCGCCACCGACCTGCGCCGCGCCGCGGCCCGGTACGACGCCGCGCCCGCCGAGCCCTCCGCCGTGCTGACCGCGCTCGGCCAGGCGTACCACAAGTGGCGCGGCACCGTCGTGGTCCGCCCCGACACCGGCCGGCTGCTCGCCGCCCGCGGCGAGACCGTGCCGCTGGCCGGCCTGGACCTCGGCAGGGTCACCGACACCGCGCCCGCACCCGTGCTGGTGCCCTCGACGGCCGGCACCCGGCTGCTCACCTTCGCGCTCGTCACCACCAAGGCCGACGGCCGGGCCCTGCTGGTCGCCTCCGACAACCTGCGGCTGCCCGGCCTCGCGACCCGCAAGGAGCAGACCATCCAGGTCCTGGACGCCGCCGGCGCCGTCCTGGACACCACCGGCGCCGAGCTCGGCGCCGAGGCCGACCGCAGGCTGGTATCCGGCGCCCGGGAGCGCGCCGCCCGCGAGCGCCCCCTCCCCGGCGGGACGGCCTCCGGCAGCCTGGCCGGCAACCCGGACGCCAAGGGCGTGCGCCGGGTGGCCGGCTACGCCGCCGTCGGCACCGCGGGCGGGCACGACCTCGCCACCCCGCTCGGCCTGACCGTGGTCTCCACCAGCACCGTCGACGGCAGGCCCGGCAGCCTGCGGCACCCCCTGCTCGGCCTGGCCGCCGCCGGCGCCCTGACCGCCCTGGCCCTGCTGCTCGCCTGGTACCTCGTCCGCAGCCTCCAGCGCCCGCTGCTGCGGCTGTTCCTGGAGTCCCGCCGGCTCACCCGCGGGGACCGCCTCGACCAGCCCGTCCACGGCCCCGCCCGCGGCGAGGCCGGCCGGATCACCCGCGCCCTGGAGGAGCTGCGCCTGCAGCTGCTCGACCCGGCCCGCCCGCCGGCCCCCGTCCGGCCCGCCCGCCGCCGACCGGGCACCGCGCTGCCGCTGGCGCTGTGCGCCGTCCTGGTGCTCGGCTGGTCCGGCCCGCTGCTGCTGCTCGGCGGCAACGACCCGACCGTCCGGGTCCCCACCCAGGTGGTGGCCGGCCAGCGCGACCGCACCGACACCGCCGCCGACCGGGTCCGCCAGGCGCTCAACGAGGGCTACGCGGACCTGCGCTCGCTCGCCCCGGAACTCGCCGGCGCCTCCGTCGGCCAGGCCGACGCCCTGCTGCGCGCGACCCTGGCCGAGCACGACCGCTACCGCGCGCTGTACGTCCTCGGCGCGGGCGGCGAGCTCCTGGCCCACGTCGGCGAGCCGCCGCACCGCACCGGCCCGGAGGCGCTCGGCGCGAGCGGCGTGCTGCTGCTCAACAGCTCCGGGAAGGAGCCGCGGATCGCCGCCCGCGCCGCACTCGCCGCGGCGCCCGCGGACGCCGAGGCGGAGGGCGCCGCCGAGCCGGCGGGGCCGGTGCTGGTCGGCGAGTTCAAGACGGACTTCCTCAGCGCGCTGCTGGTCCGCCCGGGACTGGGCCGGGTCTGGCTGGTCGACGACCGGCAGCGGGTGCTGGCCGCCAACGCGGGCTACAGCTCCTTCGGCGACCTGCCCGAGGGCCGCGCCAAGGCCCTGCTGGCGGGCGCAGGGAAGTCGGCCGCCGCCGACGTGCTGCGCGGCGGCGGCGACCCGGCCCTGCTCGCCGCCGCCCCGCTCGGCGGCAACGGCAGCGTGGCCAAGCTCGGCTGGTCGGTGGTCACCGCCCACCCGGTGGCCTGGCTGCACCTGGACCAGAACCGGGCCGACCGGCGGGCCGTACTGGCCGGCATGCTCGGCCTGGCCGCGGCCGCGCTCTGCCTCGGCTGGCTGTTCATCGCCGTCGGCCTGCCGCTGCGCCGGCTGGCGGCGAGCGCCGAGGCGCTGGCCGCCGGTGACCGACGGACGGTGCTCTACCCCGTCCACCACGACGAGGTGGGTGCCGTCGCCCGGAGCCTGGAGCTGATCCGCCAGGAGCTGGCCCGCCCCCGCCGTACCGCCACCGCTCCCGCCCCCGCGCCCGCGCCCGCCCGCTGAGCCCCGCCCGAAGGACCTCCCGTGCTCTTCCTCTACGTCGTGCTGCTGGTCTGCTGCGCCGTGCTGCTGGTGGCCGGCATCGTCGAGCAGCGCCGGCACTTCGCCGCGCTGGAGCAGATCCCCACCCGGGTGCTGGTCAACGGCATCCGCGGCAAGAGCTCGATCACCCGGCTCTGCGCGGGTGCGCTGCGCGGCGGCGGGCTGGTGACGGTCGCCAAGACCACCGGCACCGCCGCCCGGTTCATCCACCCGGACGCCACCGAGGAGCCGGTCTACCGCAAGTTCGGCATCGCCAACGTGGTGGAGCAGATCGGCATCGTCCGCCGCGCCGCCACCTACCGGCCGGACGCCCTGGTCATCGAGTGCATGGCCGTCATGCCGGCGCTCCAGGAGGTCAACCAGACCAAGCTGATCCGTTCCACCATCGGCGTGCTGTGCAACGTCCGCGAGGACCACCTCGCCGAGATGGGCCCGACCCTGGACGACGTCGCCCGCTCGTTGTCCCGCTCGATGCCGGTCGGCGGCGTCTGCGTCACCGCCGAGCAGGAGCGCGCGCACATCCTTCGCGAGGAGGCGGCCCGCCGGGACTGCCGGCTGATCGTGGTGGACCCGGAGTCGGTCACCGACGAGGAGCTGCGCGGCTTCAGCTGGTTCACCTTCAAGGAGAACGTCGCGATCGCCCTGGCCGTCGCCGAACTCCTCGGCGTGGAGCGGCGGACCGCGCTGCAGGGCATGTGGGCGGCCCCGCCGGACCCGGGCGTGCTCTCCGTCGAGCGCTACCGCACCGAGGACGGCAAGCGGCTGCGGTTCGCCAACGTCTTCGCCGCGAACGACCCCGAGTCGACGCTGATGAACGTCCGCCAGCTGGAGGACCTGGGCGCGATCCACCGCCCGCTGAACGTGGTGGTGAACTGCCGCCCGGACCGGGTCGAGCGCAACGGGCAGATGGGCCAGATCGTGCCCGACCTCGACCCGGACACGGTGTTCCTGATCGGCCACCCCACCAAGAGCGCCCGCGACGGCATCCCGGCCGGCTGGTCCGGCCGGGTGGTCGACCTCGGCGGCGACCGGCGCGACCCGGCGCAGCTCACCGCCGAGCTGCTGGCCGAACTCGGCCAGGACTCCTCGCTGGTGGCCGTCGGCAACATCCACGGCCAGGGCGAACTGTTCCTGGAGGAGCTGGCCCGGCTCGCCCCCGACGAGGACCCGGACGCCCCGGACGCACCCGAGTCCGCCTACCGGGAGCCCGAGCCGCTCTACCCCGAGCCGGACTACGGCGACCCGGGCTACCACCGGCCCTGGCCGTACGAGGCCGGCGCGTACGAGGCCGGCGCGTACGAGCCGGTCGCGTACGAGCCCCGGCCCTACGAGGCCCAGCCGTACGAGGCGGGCGCGTACCGGTCCGGGCCGCAGGCGTACCGCCCGCACCCGTACGAGCCCGGCCCCGCGGTGCCCGTCCACGTCCCCGAGCCGATCCCCGACTCCTGGTACGACCCCCTCCCCCGCACCACCGACCACGGAGACCAGCAGTGATCCCCACCGAGCTCACCCCCGAGATCGCCGCCATCGGCATCGCGCTCGGCCTGGTCTTCTCGCTCGTCTGCTACCTGACCACCAACCTGTCCCCCGGCGGCATGATCACCCCCGGCTGGCTGGCCCTCACCCTGGTCGAGGACCTCCAGCGGGTGGCCATCGTGATCGGCGTGACGGTGCTGACCTACCTCGCCACCCGGCTGGTCCAGAAGCTGGTGATCCTCTACGGCAAGCGGCTGTTCGCCGCCGTGGTGCTGATCGGCGTGCTGCTGCAGGCGACGGTGATGCTGGTGCTCCAGCGCGAGCTGCCGACCCTGTACGCCAACCAGACGCTCGGCTTCATCGTCCCCGGCCTGATCGCCTACCAGCTGGTCCGCCAGCCCCGGGCGGCCACCCTGATGGCCACCAGCACGGTGACCCTGGCCAACTACGTGGTGCTCACCGCCGGCGTCCTGCTCGGCGCCCTGCCCGGCACCTGATCCCGCACGCGCCGGACACGCCGGAACCACCCGGAAGCCCGGCCCCCGGACCACCAGGACCCCAGGACCCCAGGAAGGAAGCGAGCGAGCCCCCGATGCCCGTCACCCGCAAGTCCCTGCTCAGCGGCGGCCTCGCCGTCACCCTGCTCGCCGCCAGCGGCTACCTCACCGTCCAGCTGCGCGACCGCGACCGGCAGCCGGCCGCGGGCGGCACCGCGCCGCTGATCACCACCACCGCCACCCCGGGCCCGGTCGGGGACACCGCCGCGGCGGCCGCCGGGTACCGCTACGAGCGCCTGACGGGGCCCGACCGGACCGTCGTCCGGGACGCCCGCGGCGGCGTGGTCGCCACCCTGACCGACAACGCCCGCACCGCCGTCCTGGCCGGCCCCAGCCGGACCTTCGCCGAACCGGGCACCACCGCGGCCACCGTGCTCTCCGACAACTGGGTGCGGCTGATGCCGCAGCCGTGGCGGCCTGGCGCGGAGCAGGAGGCCTGGTTCCGCACCTGGTTCCGGCAGTCGCTCGGCTCCACGGCGGACGACGTGCTGGCGGTGGCCGTCCAGTACCTGGCCGGCGCGGCGCCCGAGAAGGACGGCAAGGGCGTGCGGTTCAAGGGCGACGCCTCCTTCGGCCCGCTCAACCCCAACGGTTCGGTCGGCAACGACCTGCGCCTGGAACAGACCGACTTCCTCGACTACCTGGGTGTTCCGTACACGTTCGCGGACAAGGTCGCCAAGCAGCCCGACCGAGCCCGTTACGGCGCCTTCGACTGCTCCGGGTACGTCCGGATGGTCTACGGCTACCGGTCGGGTTATCCGCTGCTCTCCAAGGACGCGGCCGGCCCCGGCCTGCCCCGCACCGCCAACGGCCTGGCCCGGCTCGGCCCCGGCGTCCCGGTGCTGCCGCTGACCACCGCGCCGGGCTCCGACACCACCGTGCGGCCGGCCTCGATCGACCCGCTCCAGCCCGGTGACCTGGTCTTCTTCGAGATCGACGCCCGCACCGGCGCCCGGCTCGACCACACCGGCATCTACCTGGGCCTGGACACCGACGGCCACCCCCGGTACGTCTCCAGCCGGGAGGAGGCGGACGGCCCGACCTTCGGCGACAAGGGCGGCACGGCGCGGCTGGACGACAACGGCCTGTACGCGAAGGGACTGCGCAGCGCGAAACGGCTCTGACGAGCGGCCCGGCCCCCTGGAGGTACCGACGAGTGACATCACCCGAAAGGCCTCATCCAGCTGTGCTTTCGGGTCAACCGGGTAACGATCCGGCACGCCGCGCCCGATTTTCTACGCGCGTAGCCGATTCCCGTCTATCCTCGGACCCGTGAACGCAACCCCTCAGTCGGTCGTCTCCGCCGACCCCTACGCCGCCGCCCAGGCCGCCGCCGAGCGCCTCCGCGAGCTGACCGGTGCCGAGCGGCACGACGTCGCCCTGGTGATGGGCTCCGGCTGGGTGCCGGCCGCCGACGCCCTGGGCGAGACCGTGGCCGAGTTCCCGGTCACCGAGCTCCCGGGCTTCCCCGCCCCCGCCGTCGCCGGCCACGCCGGCAAGATCCGCTCGGTGAAGATCGGCGACAAGCGCGCCCTGATCTTCCTCGGCCGCAACCACTACTACGAGGGCCACGGCGTGGCCACCGTCGTCCACGGCGTGCGCACCGCCGCCGCGGCCGGCTGCGGCATCATCGTGCTGACCAACGGCTGCGGCGGCCTGCGCCAGGGCTGGGTGCCCGGCCAGCCGGTCCTGATCAGCGACCACATCAACCTGACGGCGGACTCCCCGATCGTCGGCGCCAACTTCGTCGACCTCACCGACCTCTACTCCAAGCGCCTGCGCGAGCTGTGCCACGAGGTCGACCCGACCCTCGACGAGGCCGTCTACGTGCAGTTCCGCGGCCCGCACTACGAGACCCCGGCCGAGGTCAACATGGCCCGGGTGATCGGCGGCGAGCTCGTCGGCATGTCCACCACCCTGGAGGCCATCGCCGCCCGCGAGGCCGGCTCCGAGGTGCTCGGCATCTCCCTGGTCACCAACCTGGCCGCCGGCATCACCGGCGAGCCGCTCAACCACGAAGAGGTGCTCGAGGCCGGCAAGGCCTCCGCCGAGCGCATGGGTGAGCTGCTGGCGAAGGTCCTCGAGCGGATCTGACGCCCACCGGGCGCACGACGCACGAGCGACGGGGCCCGTGGGCGGGCGTGATCCGCCGATCACACCCGCCTGCGGGCCCCGTCCGCATGCGCACCCCCTGATTGCGGAACCCTCCGGCAGACAACCGACGAACTCCCCGATGGAGAACGCAGCGATGACGCAGGCACCCACCACCGACCTCCTCGCCCGGGCCCGGACCTGGCTGGCCGAGGACCCCGACCCGCAGACCCGCGAGGAACTGACCGCCCTGCTGGCCCGGGCCGAGGGCCCGGACGCGGAGTCGGACAGCAAGACCGCCTGGGCCGAGCTCGCCGAGCGCTTCTCCGACCGGCTCCAGTTCGGCACCGCCGGCCTGCGCGGTGAACTCGGCGCCGGCCCCATGCGGATGAACCGCGCCGTGGTGATCCGGGCCGCCGCCGGCCTGGTCGCCCACGTCCGCAAGCAGGAGCTCGGCGACCTCGTCGTCATCGGCTACGACGCCCGCCACAAGTCCTACGACTTCGCCCGCGACACCGCCGCCGTCGTGGTCGGCGCCGGCCTGCGCGCCGCCCTGCTGCCCCACCCGCTGCCCACCCCGGTGCTCGCCTTCGCCATCCGCCACCTGGGCGCGGCCGCCGGCGTCACCGTCACCGCCAGCCACAACCCGCCGCAGGACAACGGCTACAAGGTCTACCTGGGCGACGGCTCCCAGATCGTCCCGCCGGCCGACGCCGGGATCGCCGCCGAGATCGACGCCATCGGCTCGCTCGCCGAGGTCCCGCTGGCCGAGGACGGCTGGGAGGTGCTCGGCGACGAGATCGTCGACGCCTACCTGGACCGGGCCGTCACCATCGTCGACCGGCACAGCCCGCGCGACCTCGACGTCGTCTACACCCCGATGCACGGCGTCGGCCGCGACACCCTGGTGGCCGCCTTCCGCCGGGCCGGCTTCCCGGCGCCCACCGTGGTCGCCGAGCAGGCCGAGCCCGACCCGGACTTCCCGACCGTGGCCTTCCCCAACCCGGAGGAGCCGGGGGCGATGGACCTCGCCTTCCGCACCGCCGCCTCGGTCGGCCCCGACATCGTGATCGCCAACGACCCGGACGCCGACCGCTGCGCGGTGGCCGTCCCGGTCAACGCCAACGCGGCCGGCAGCGGCAACGGCACCTCCGGCTGGCGGATGCTGCGCGGCGACGAGGTCGGCGCCCTGCTCGGCGCGGCCCTGGTCGCCAAGAAGGCCGAGGGCACCTTCGCCACCACCATCGTCTCGGCCACCCTGCTCGGCCGGATCGCCGAGGCCGCGGGCCTGGGCTACGCGGAGACCCTCACCGGCTTCAAGTGGATCTCCCGCGCCGAAGGCCTGCGCTACGGCTACGAGGAGGCCCTCGGCTACTGCGTCGACCCGCAGGGCGTCCGGGACAAGGACGGCATCACCGCCGCCCTGCTCGTCGCCGAGCTCGCCGCCACCCTCAAGCAGTCCGGCCGCACCCTGAGCGACCTGCTGGACGACCTGGCGCTGGAGCACGGCCTGCACGCCACCGACCAGCTGTCCGTCCGCGTCCAGGACCTCTCCCTGATCGCCGACGCCATGGGCCGCCTGCGCGAGCAGCCCCCGACCGTCCTGGCCGGGCTGACCGTCACCCGCGCCGACGACCTCAGCGCGGGCTCCGCCGAACTGCCGCCCACCGACGGCCTGCGCTACTACCTGGCCGGCGAGGGCGTCCGCTCCGCCCGCATCGTGGTCCGCCCCTCGGGCACCGAGCCCAAGCTCAAGTGCTACCTGGAGGTCGTCCTCCCGGTCGCCACCGCGGCCGACCTCGCGACCGCCCGCGCCCGCGCCGCCGAGCTCCTCGACGCGATCAAGCGCGACCTGGCCGAGGCCGCCGGCATCACCGCCTGACGCCCGGCCCCGCCGCGCACGAGTGCCTCCCGCCCCACCCGGGCCGGGAGGCACTCCCGCACCCGGCCCTCCCGGGGCACCCGGCCCGGAACGCGCGAGGGGCCCGCCGAGCGATCGGCGGGCCCCTCGTGGCGCGTCGTCGTCAGGCGGCGATCACCGCGATCAGCGCGACCAGGCCGACCACGGTGGGGGCGATGATCCACCAGCACCAGCGGACGCTGATCCCGCCGGCGGCCTCCGGGCGGGCGGCGTTGCGCTCGGCCATCTCCTGGAGGACGTTGGTGACCTGGTCGGACCAGGCCCGGGTCGGGTCCGGGGCGCCCTGCACGCCGGGGCCGGTGGTGGCCGGGCGGCCGAAGGCCAGGCCCATCCGGGAGACGTGCTCGGCGCCGCCGTTCTCCCGGGCCCGGTTGGCGCGCTTGCGCTGGCGCAGCGACACCGGCACCGCCCAGATCTGGAACTTCCGGCCCTCGGCCAGCAGCTCGACCGAGTACCCGGCGCGCAGTGCGTCGACCGAGGCCCACGGCGCGGTGATCGTCCGCCACGGGTTGCGCACGACCAGTCGCCGGTCGTTGGCGAGCACGGCCGGGCGCAGCGTGTAGGCGGCCACCGGGAACGCGAAGACCAGCGCCGCGGCGAGCGAGACGTACGGCGTCTTCCCGGTCCCGTTCAGCGCCGCGTCGCCGATCAGCCAGGCGGCCACGCCCAGCAGCAGCACGCCGGAGATCACACCGGGGACTGAGCGGTACACGCGGTCCGCGTACACGGTCTCCCCGTCGGGGGCGGCCGAGCCCTGGTGGGGCTTGCCGTCGGAATCGGTCATGCCGTCGATTCTGCCCCATGCCCCCCACGGTGAGGTCTCGGTCCGGCCACGAAAGGTGTGCCCCCTAGCGGTCGGCTACGCGCGTAGATATGCTGGTCTGGTGACTATGTCCACTGTTGCAGCCAATGCCCCCGGCGTTGCGGGCAGCGGCCTTCAGGACGTTGCGGCGTCCGAGGCCTCGCTCCGCCGCTTCCTGCACGGCCTGCCCGGCGTCGACCAGGTCGGCCTGGAGGCGCGTGCCGCCACCCTCGGTACCCGCTCGATCAAGACCACGGCGAAGGCGTACGCCATCGACCTCGCGATCTCGATGATCGACCTGACCACGCTGGAAGGCGCGGACACGGTCGGCAAGGTGCGCGCTCTGTGCGCCAAGGGCAGGACCCCCGACCCGACCGACCCGACCACCCCCCGCGTGGCCGCCATCTGTGTCTACCCGGACATGGTCGCCACCGCCAAGGACGCCCTCCGGGGCACCGACATCCAGGTCGCCTCGGTGGCCACCGCCTTCCCCGCCGGCCGCGCCGCCCTCCCGGTGAAGCTCGCCGACACCGCCGACGCGGTCGCCGCGGGCGCCGACGAGATCGACATGGTGATCGACCGCGGCGCCTTCCTCTCCGGCCGCTACCTCGACGTCTTCAACGAGATCGTCGCCGTCAAGGAGGCGTGCAAGCGCGCCGACGGCAGCTACGCCCACCTCAAGGTGATCTTCGAGACCGGCGAGCTGCAGACCTACGACAACGTGCGGCGCGTCTCCTGGCTGGCGATGCTGGCCGGCGCCGACTTCATCAAGACCTCCACCGGCAAGGTCGCCGTCAACGCGACCCCGCCGGTCACCCTGCTGATGCTGGAGGCGGTCCGCGACTTCCGCGCGCAGACCGGCGTCCAGGTCGGTGTGAAGCCCGCCGGTGGGATCAAGACCACCAAGGACGCCATGAAGTACCTGGTGATGGTCAACGAGACCCTCGGCGACGACTGGCTCTCCCCGCACTGGTTCCGCTTCGGCGCCTCCAGCCTGCTCAACGACCTGCTGATGCAGCGCCAGAAGCTCACCACCGGACGCTACTCCGGCCCCGACTACGTGACGGTGGACTGATCACCATGGCCAAGAAGAAGATCATCGAGGAGCCCGCGGCCAAGCCCGCCGGCGGCCTCTTCGCCTACGCCCCGGCGCCCGAGTCCCCCGCCGCCGCGGGCGACATCGCCACCTCGTACGGCCACTTCATCGGCGGCGAGTTCGTCGACTCCTCCGGCAGCGAGGCCCTGAAGACGGTCAACCCGGCGACGGAGCAGGTGCTCGCCGAGTTCGCCCAGGGCACCGACGAGGACGTCGACCGCGCCGTCGCCGCCGCCCGCGCGGCCTTCGCCGACTGGTCGGCGCTGCCGGGCAGCGAGCGCGCCAAGTACCTGTTCCGGATCGCCCGGATCATCCAGGAGCGCAGCCGCGAGCTGGCCGTGCTCGAGTCCATCGACAACGGCAAGCCGATCCGCGAGACCCGCGACGTCGACCTGCCGCTGGTCGCCGCGCACTTCTTCTACTACGCGGGCTGGGCCGACAAGCTGGACTTCGCCGGCTTCGGCGCGGCCCCGAAGCCGCTCGGCGTGGCCGGCCAGGTCATCCCGTGGAACTTCCCGCTGCTGATGCTGGCGTGGAAGATCGCGCCCGCCCTGGCGACCGGCAACACCGTCGTCCTGAAGCCGGCCGAGACCACGCCGCTGACGGCCCTGCGCTTCGCCGAGATCTGCCGCCAGGCCGGTCTGCCGAAGGGCGTCGTCAACATCGTGACCGGCGACGGCCGCACCGGTGCCGCGCTCACCTCGCACCCGGACGTCAACAAGGTCGCGTTCACCGGCTCCACCCCGGTCGGCCGGGCGATCGCCAAGCAGCTGGCCGGCACCCGCAAGAAGCTGTCGCTGGAGCTGGGCGGCAAGGCCGCCAACATCGTCTTCGACGACGCGCCGCTCGACCAGGCGGTCGAGGGCATCGTCAACGGCATCTTCTTCAACCAGGGCCACGTCTGCTGCGCGGGCTCACGCCTGCTGGTCCAGGAGTCGGTCCAGGACGAGCTGCTGGACGCCCTGAAGCGCCGGATGGCGACCCTGCGGGTCGGCGACCCGCTGGACAAGAACACCGACATCGGCGCCATCAACTCGGCCGAGCAGCTGGCCCGGATCACCGCGCTGACCGACGCCGGCGAGGCCGAGGGCGCCGAGCGCTGGTCGCCGGCCTGCGAGCTGCCGGGCACCGGCTTCTGGTTCAAGCCGACCCTGTTCACCGGCGTCAGCCAGGCCCACCGGATCGCCCAGGAGGAGATCTTCGGCCCGGTCCTGTCGGTGCTGACCTTCCGCACCCCCGAGGAGGCGGTCGCGAAGGCCAACAACACCCCGTACGGCCTCTCCGCCGGCATCTGGACGGAGAAGGGCTCGCGCATCCTCTGGATGGCGAACAGGCTCAAGGCCGGCGTGGTCTGGGCCAACACCTTCAACAAGTTCGACCCGACCTCGCCGTTCGGCGGCTACAAGGAGTCGGGCTACGGCCGCGAGGGTGGCCGCCACGGTCTGGAGGCCTACCTCGATGTCTGATGTCGCGACGCGTCTTGACGTCTTCAAGACCTACAAGCTGTACGTCGGCGGGAAGTTCCCGCGCTCCGAGAGCGGGCGGGTGTACGAGGTGACGGACTCGAAGGGCGAGTGGCTCGCCAACGCCCCGCTGGGCACCCGCAAGGACACCCGGGACGCCGTCCTGGCCGCCCGCGCGGCGGTCAAGGGCTGGGCCGGCACCACCGCGTACAACCGCGGCCAGGTGCTGTACCGGGTCGCCGAGATGCTGCAGGGCCGGCGCGAGCAGTTCGCCGCCGAGGTGGCGCTCGCCGAGGGCGTCGGCCCGAAGAAGGCCGCCGCCCTGGTGGACGCCGCGATCGACCGCTGGGTCTGGTACGCGGGCTGGACGGACAAGGTCGCCCAGATCGCGGGCGGCGCCAACCCCGTCGCCGGGCCGTTCTTCAACCTGTCGACCCCGGAGCCGACCGGCGTGGTCGGGATCGTCGCCCCGCAGGCCGGCTACGGGCACTCGCTGCTCGGCCTGGTGTCGGTGATCGCCCCGGCGATCGCCACCGGCAACACGGTCGTGGTCGCGGCCGCCGCGGACGCCCCGCTGCCGGCTCTGTCGCTGGGCGAGGTGCTCGCCACCTCGGACGTCCCGGGCGGCGTGGTCAACATCATCTCGGGCCGGACGGCGGACATCGCGCCCACCCTGGCCTCGCACCAGGACGTCAACGCGGTGGACCTCACCGGCGCGATCGCCGCCGACGGGCCCGGCGCGGCGAAGGCCCTGGAGGAGGCCGCCGCGGATACCCTGAAGCGGGTGGTCCGTCCGGAGCTGGACCCGTTCGCCCAGGACTGGACCAATGTGCCCGGTACGGACCGGCTACTCTCCTTCCTGGAGACGAAGACGGTCTGGCACCCGATGGGGATCTGACCCTCCCCGTCTCCACCGGGTGAACAACTCCACAAGCTGGCCGTCCCCCGTGCCCTCTCCCCCCCAGGGCCCGGACGGTCATTGGACGGACCCGCGCCTCTCCCCCCCTGGCGCGGGTCCGTCGACTTTCGTCGCCGCGACGTCCGCCTTTCGGCGCTCCCCCGGGAGCCCGCCGCCGGGCGAGGATCGTGGCGGAGGAAGACGATCGAGGGGGGACGCCGTGGGAGAGTTCGTCGGCGAGCTGATGGCGCTGTTCGCGGACGGTTTCGTCCGCCGCCTGCACGTGGCCCGCACCCGGCGCCGGCTGGCCGCCGGCCGGACGGTACGGGTGCCCTGCTCGGCGCGGTCCGACCGCCCCGGCTGGCAGCCCGCCTACGTCAACGGCCGGCTGCGCATCACGCCCGGGGCCGCCACCGTGACCTTCGACACCCGCCCGGGCCGGATCGAGCTCCCCGCCGGCGGCACCTTCCACGACCCCGAGCCCGACGTGTGGCACGACCAGGACTGGGCCGCCACCGCCTACCGGCCGCCCGGCGACGGCGCCCCGGTCTTCCTCCAGGTCGACAGCCGCTACCTGCCGATGGTCCACGCCGCCCTCGCCGACCCGAACTCGCAGCAGCCGCAACAGAAGGTGTGACCCGACCGGTTTCGGCATCGGGCCCCGATGCGTCAGACTGGTGTCCCGTGAGTGACGCCCCGCTGAACCCTGTGCCGATGACCCGCGCCCGGGTCGTCCTGTTGTCCGGTCCCTCCGGTTCCGGGAAGTCCTCGCTCGCCGAGCGCAGCGGACTGCCGGTGCTCCAGCTGGACGACTTCTACAAGGACGGGGACGACCCCACCCTGCCGCTGCTGCCGGACGGCGCGGTCGACTGGGACTCCCCGCTCGCCTGGCACCGCGACCAGGCCGTCGCCGCGATCCGCAGCCTCCACGAGACCGGCCGGGTCGACGTCCCGGTGTACTCGATCCCGGACAACGGCCGGATCGGCACCCGCCCCCTGGACCTCGCCGGTGCCCCCGCGTTCATCGCCGAGGGCATCTTCGCCGCCGAGATCACCGCCGAGTGCGCCGCCGAGGGGCTCCTCGGGGACGCCCTGTGCCTGCGCAACGGCGCGCTCACCACGGCCTGGCGCCGGCTTCGCCGGGACGTCCGGGAGGGCCGCAAGTCGCTGCCGGTGCTGGTGCGCCGCGGCTGGCGGCTGATGCGCGCCGAGCGGTCCATCGTCGGACGGCAGGTCACCCTCGGCTCCTACCCGTGCGCGGGCCCGGAGGCCGAACGCCGGATCCGCGCGGCCGCGGGGCGGCGGGAGCTGTCCGCCGTCTGAACACCCGGGCGGGCCCGCCGCCCTGCGGCCCGGGCAGCGGAACGGCCCGGCGGCCCGGCAACGCGAACAGCAGAACGACGGGCCCGGTGCGTCTCCCCCGCACCGGGCCCGTCGCCTTCCCCGGACGGTCCGGGCCGCGTGGTCACCGCTCCCCCGAGCCGGCGTTCACGCACCTCGACCGTCCGCTACCCGTCCCCCGACGGGAGTCCCTCTCCTCGCGCGCCCCGCGTCAGGCGACCAGCTCGCCGAACGCCCGGACGGTGTCGCCCGACTTGTTCAGGTGCTCGTCCTCGCGCAGGCGGCGCAGCGCGCGCCAGATGCTGCTCTTGACGGTGCCGACGCTGATCGCCAGCACGTCGGCGATCTCCGGGTCGGTCTTGCCCTCGTAGTACCGCAGCACCAGCATGGTCCGCTGGTTCTCCGGCAGCTTCGCCAGCGCCTGCCAGAGCACGGTGCGCAGTTCGGTGCCGCCCATCGCGTCGGTGTCGCCGGCCGTCTCCGGCAGCTCCTCGGTCGGGTACTCGTTGACCTTGCGGCGCCGCCAGGCGGAGATGTGCAGGTTGGTCATGGTGCGGCGGAGGTAGCCCCCGACCGCGGCCTTGTCGGTGATCCGGCCCCAGGCCCGGTAGGTGCTGAAGAGCGCGCTCTGCAGCAGGTCCTCGGCCTCGTAGCGGTCACCGGTCAGGTGGTACGCCGTGGCGTACAGGGAGGCGCGGCGCTCGCGCACATACGCGGTGAACTCCGTGATGTGGTCCTCCGCGACGGCCGGGTGCTCCCCCTGCGCGTCTCCCTGTCCCGCCTCGTCGGCGCGGGCCGGTGCGGGGTTCAGCCGCAGCAGCGTCGCACCGGCGGCCGCGCGTCCGGCCGACTCCCCCGAGCCGACCGTCCGCAGGCCGTTCCCCCCGGTACCCCGGTTCCCCCCGGTACCCCCCAGGGCGTCCTTGCCCTCGACGCGGACGGGGAGGATCCCCCGCAGCGTGAGGGTGTTGGCGGAGTCGGCCGCGTTCCCCACCCGGCCGATCCCGTACAGCTCCCCCGTCCTGCCGCCGCCGCTCACCCGGCGGGCGACAGGGTTTCCACCGGTGCTGTGCGCGCACCCCCGTACGGTCACGGCACCGGAGTTC
Source organism: Kitasatospora sp. NPDC101176 (assembly GCF_044768035.1). Lineage (NCBI taxonomy): Bacteria > Bacillati > Actinomycetota > Actinomycetes > Kitasatosporales > Streptomycetaceae > Kitasatospora > Kitasatospora sp. NPDC101176. Next base: position 274,106 of record NZ_JBIWPA010000006.1, on the reverse strand, counting down.
TCGTCGGTCCTGACCTCGTACCGGGTCCGGTGGGTGGCCACTGACGAACGCGCGGTGCGGACAGCCGGGTTGGTCCGGGTCTGAAGCATGGCGTTCATGGTGCGCCCCCTGGGTCGGTACGAGCGGTTCCTGTTGCCGCCTTCCAGCCGGCCGGGTTGGCCCGCTGTCCTGCGGCGACATGGAAAATCCTGCCCGGCGGTTGTGATGGCGCTGTCCGCCGACTGTCACAGGGGTGTCACAGGGGCGGGCCTTTCGTCCCGGTCCGCCTCCCTCCGTACCGGACGCCGGTGGCGGTCGTTCCGGTTCCCGCGTGCCCGGGGGCCCGTCCGGGGGGTGATTCGACGCTTCCGGTGGGCCAAAATGGGGCCGTGCCTTTCCTCCTACTGATCGAGGACGACGACGCCATCCGGACCGGCCTCGAACTCGCCCTCACCCGCCAGGGCCACCGCGTGGCCACCGCCGCCTCCGGCGAGGACGGTCTGAGGCTCTTCAAGGAGCAGCGGCCCGACCTGATCGTGCTGGACGTGATGCTGCCCGGGATCGACGGCTTCGAGGTCTGCCGCCGGATCCGGCGCAGCGACCAGCTGCCGATCATCCTGCTGACCGCACGCTCGGACGACATCGACGTGGTGGTCGGCCTGGAGTCCGGCGCAGACGACTACGTGGTCAAGCCGGTGCAGCCGCGGGTGCTGGACGCCCGGATCCGGGCGGTGCTGCGCCGCGGTGAGCGGGAGAGTTCCGACTCCTCCGCGTACGGCACCGTGGTGATCGACCGCGCGGCGATGACCGTCACCAAGGACGGCCAGGACCTCCAGCTCACTCCGACCGAACTGCGCCTGCTGCTGGAACTCAGCCGCCGGCCCGGCCAGGCGCTCTCCCGCCAGCAGCTGCTGCGGCTGGTCTGGGAGCACGACTACCTGGGCGACTCCCGGCTGGTGGACGCCTGCGTCCAGCGGCTCCGGGCGAAGGTCGAGGACGTGCCGTCCGCGCCGACGCTGATCCGCACCGTGCGCGGGGTGGGCTACCGGCTCGACCCGCCGGCCTGAGCGCCCGGTGCGGCCTCCCGCGCCCTCCCCGCACCACCCCGGCACCACCCGGCACCCCGGCATGAACTCCCGTACGACGACAGGCTCCCGTGACTGACCAACAGACGACGACCCGGCGCTTCGCCACCGGCCGGTGGCGCCGGCTGCGCTCCCTGCGGGTGCGGCTGATCGCGGTGTTCGCCGCGGTCGCGCTGCTCGCCGCCGTGTCGGCCTCCGGCATCGCCTACTGGCTGAACCGCGACGCGGTGCTCAAGCGCGCCCAGGACACCGCACTCAACGACTTCCGCGTCTCGCTCAGCCGCAACGTCTCCGAGCTGCCGCTGAACGCGAGCTGCCCGGACCTCGTCTCGCTCGCGACCAGCGTCGCCAGCTCCGGGCTGAGTTACGACGTCGTGGTGGTCGATCCGGCCCACCCGGAGTGCAGCGCCTCCTCCGACCCGGGGCGCTTCACGCTGGCCGACGTCCCGACCCCGCTGCAGTCCACCGTCGCCAAGCCCCGCGAGATCACCGACACCAACCCGTACCCGTACCACCTGTACTGGCAGCGGCAGAACCTGGACGGCCGGCCGTTCGTGATCGGCGGCACCAAGGTGGTGCCGACCGGCCCGACGGCGTACATGTTCAAGTCGTTGGAGAACGAGCGGGCCGACCTCAACACGCTGGGCTGGTCCCTGGCCATCGCCACCCTGCTGGCGCTGATCGGCTCGGCGCTGCTCGCCCAGGCCGCCTCGTCCACCGTGCTGCGGCCGGTCAAGCGGCTCGGGGACGCCGCCCGGCGGCTCGGCGAGGGCCACCTGGACACCCGGCTGGAGGTCGAGGGCTCCGACGAACTAGCCGACCTGGCGCGGACGTTCAACCGGGCCGCGGAGTCGCTGCACGAGCAGGTCGAGGAGCTGAGCGCGCGCGAGGCGCAGAGCCGGCGGTTCGTCGCCGACATGTCACACGAGCTGCGCACCCCGCTCACCGCGATGACCGCCGTCACCGACATCCTGGAGGACGAGGCCGAGTCGCTGGACCCGATGATCGAGCCGGCCGTCCGGCTCGTGGTGAGCGAGACCCGCCGGCTGTCCGACCTGGTCGAGAACCTGATGGAGGTGACCCGCTTCGACGCGGGCACCGCCAAGCTGGTCGCCGACGAGGTGGACATCGCCGACCTCATCATGTCCTGCATCGACGGCCGGGCCTGGTACGACGCCGTCGAACTGGACGCCCCGCGCGGCATCCTGGCCGTGGTCGACCCGCGACGGCTCGACGTGGTCTTCGCCAACCTGATCGGCAACGCCCTCAAGCACGGCGGCTCGCCGGTGCGGGTCAAGGTCCGCGAGAGCGGCGGCTCCGTCCGGGTCGAGGTCTCCGACAGCGGCCCGGGCATCCCGGAGGACGTGCTGCCGCACGTCTTCGACCGGTTCTACAAGGCGGACCGGGGACGGGCCCGCTCGGAGGGCAGTGGCCTGGGGCTGTCGATCGCGATGGCCAACGCGCAGATACACGGGGGGACGATCACCGCGGCGAACGGGGAGGTCGGGGCGGTGTTCACGCTGACGCTGCCGCTGGCTCCGCCGCCTCCGCCGTCCGCGGACGGCGCCGTCGACGGCCCCGTCGGCGACGCAGCCCAGAACAAGGACGCCTCGTGACCTCCCCCACCTCCCCGACCGGCACCACCCCGACCGGCAGCACCCTGCGCCGCGCCTGCGGCGCCCTCCTCCTGCTCGCGCTGGCCACCGGCTGCGGCATCCGGCCGACCGCCGTCCCGGTGGACGCGGGCGCCCCGGCCAGCCGGACGGCCTGCCCGACCGCCACCCCGCACGTGCCCACCGCCCTGGCCACGCCGTCCCCCGCCTCGCCCACCCCGACCGCGGCGCGCGGCGCGGCCAAGTCCGGTGCCTCCCCGAGCCCGTCGCCGGTGGTGGTGACCCCGGGCAGCCCTCCGCCGGACAACGTGTTCAGCGCCGTCCCGACGGCCGCGCCCTGCCGCTAGGGCGGGTCCGGGGACCGCGCCGGGCGCGGTCCGGGCTCGGTTCCGGGAGCGGTCCGGGCTCGGTTCCGGGCGCCGGGGGCGCGTCCTGGAATGTTCACGCCCGGGGTGGAACCACCGCGCCACCGGTCCACGTCCTTCCCCCCGTGCAGCGAGATGGCACCAGGACACGCGACCAGCGTTCCGGCGCGCGGACCGAGACCCGGCCGGCGGCGGCCGTCCACCGATCCCTCCGCTCGGCGGGTCTGGCGGGCCTGGCCTGCCACCTGGCGCTGGTGCTCTGGCTGGTGGTGCTGCGGCCGCTCCCGGTGGCCTGGGTGTACGACGCCAACCTGACGCCGCTGGCCTCGTTGCGCTCCTCCACCGCCTGGCAGGTGGCCGGCGAGTTCGTCCTGCTGGCCCCGCTCGGCGTGCTGCTGCCGCTGGCCGGCGGCCGGCTGCGGGCCCCCTGGCTGCCGTCCTTCCTGCGCACCACCGGTGTCTCCGCCCTGCTGGCGACCGGCCTGGAGTTCCTCTCCTCCTGGACGCCCGGGCACGTCCTCAACGTCGACCACATACTCTTCGCCGTGATCGGCGTGGCCGCCACCCACCTGACGCTCGTCCCCGGTCTGCGGCGGCTGCTGCGCGAGCGGCGGCCGCGGGTGCGCGCACCCCAGGTGACCACCCTGGTCGGCCCGCCGGTGCCCGCCGTCACCGCCCCCGTCGCCCCGGTGCGGGCCCGGCCCCGCGCCTACGCCGAGCCGACCCCGCCAGCCCGCTGAGCCCCGCCCGCCGCCACCCGGCAGACCCGACCGCCGACCTCGACCAGGCCGTCCGGACGCGGGCCGGTCAGCAGCTGCGAACCCCGGCCCTGGGTGACGGTCAGCGCCCGCCCGAGGCGCGCGGTGAGCAGCAGGGCCGCGGCACCGGTCGCCTCGTCCTCGTCGATCCCGTCGTCCCGCCCCGGGAAGGCCCTCGCACGGACGGTGCCGGCCGCCTCGTCCTGCCAGGCCCAGGCGTAGATCCACTCCCCCGGCGGCGGCACCTCCAGCGCCTCCACCTCGGCCGCCGAGCGGTACCGGCGCAGGGTCCGCGGCGGGGCCCACTCGGGGCGCGCCGCGATCCTGGTCAGCCCGCCGTCGTGCCGGGCCGCGACCTCCCCGGCCGGGGTGACCAGCCGGTCCGCGCCGAGCAGCCAGGCGGCGCCCACGCAGGGGTGGCCGGCGAACGGCAGGCGCAGGGTCGGGGTGTAGATGTCGACCTCCCCGCGCTCCGGGTCGTCGACGAACACCGTCTCGCTGAAGCCGAGCTGCCGCGCGAACGCCTGCCGCTCCGCCCGGCCCGGCAGCGCGGCGCCGTCCCGCACCACGCCGAGCTCGTTGCCGTGCCCGCCGTCGGGACCGCAAAAGACCCGCAGCACCTCATACGCAGTCATTTCCCACCTCGTCAATTGCCGTTCCGGAGCAGCGCAACTACTCCGTGACGAAAACACGGCGACGGATGTCGGCCGCCTCCAGTACTGTGCGCTGTCGTCCCCAACGGCTCCGCCGTTTTCTCCGCTTCCCCGGGAATCCTTCTTGAACAACCTCGACTTCAGCGCCGAGCCGCTTTTCTCCTGGTACGTCGTCGCGCTGGCCTTCAGCGGCGTCGCCATGCTCGTCCTCGGAGCGCTCAACCTCGGCGGCGGCCTGAAAATCGGCTGGCGGATCCTCAACGTCCTCGTCGGTCTCGGATTCCTGGGGTACGCCTACTACCTCGCGTTCGTCTTCGAGGGCGGCCGGTACGAGATCTTCTTCAAGGCGTTCATCCTGCCGATCGCCCTGATCGTCCACTCGGTGAAGGCCATCGTCGAGCGCGGCAACGCCAAGGCCCAGCAGCCCGTCCCGCCGGGCGCGCCGTACGGCCCGCCGGCCGGCTTCGACCCGAACGCGCCCGCGCAGGCCCCGTACAACCCGAACGCCCCGCAGCCGGCGTACGCCCCGCAGCCCGGCCAGGGCGTCCCGCCGCAGGCCGCAGCGCCGTACGCCCCGCAGCCGGGCGCACCGGCTCCGCAGGCCGCGGCGTACGCCCCGCCGGCCCAGCCGGTGGCGGACAACCCGTACGCGCAGCCCGCTCCCCCGGCGCAGCCGCCGCACCCGGCCGGCTGATCCGCCGTCCCGAACGGCCGAAGGCCCGTCGGTCACCGCTGATCAGCGGTGGCCGACGGGCCTTCGGCCGTTCCGGGTCACTTCCCCGCGCGGTGCGCACCCTTGCGGCGGTGCGCCACCAGGGTGCCCAGGCCGAGGACGATCGCGGTGGCACCGGTGATGGCCATCGGGGCGGAGGAGGGGCCGCCACCGGTGGAGGCCAGCCGGTCGTCCGTCGCCACGATCGGGGCGGGCGCGGCCGGGGCCGCGGCGACGACCCGCGGGGCGTCGTCGGCGACCGGGCTGGGCACCGCGGTGGTGGCCTGCACGACCGGGAGGACCGGCACGGCGGCCTGGGCGGCCGGGACGCTCGGCGGTACGGCCGGCAGGGTCGGGGCGGGCGCCGCGCCGGCGGGGCTGGTGGCGGGGGCCGGAGTCCCGGTGCCGCCCGCCGGAGCCTCGATCGCGAAGTCGATCCGGGGGCTGGTGGTCCCGTTCTGGGTCTCGCCGGGGCCGGGCAGGCTGCCGCCGTTGACCGTGACCGACTCGGCGCCGGCCGGGGTGTCCCGGGTGAAGGCCAGCCGGACGTTGACCGTCCGGGTCTCGCCCTTGGGGACGGTGACGGCGTCGGCGTCCTGGTTCCCGGTCCGCAGCCACACGGCCAGCTGGGTGCCGGGGATCTCCCACTCCTCGGGCGTGCCGGGCAGCCACCGGCCGTCCTGGGTCTGGAACTCCAGCCGGACCGAGGAGGCCCGGACGACGTTCTGCCCCTGCAGCACGATCCACGGGAGCACCCGCAGGTCCGTGCCGGTGCGGTTGGCGAGGACCAGCCGGAACGGCTTGGCCGGGCCGCCCGCGGTGAAGGTGGCCGGCACGCCCTCGACGGCGAGGTCGGCCAGCCCGGCCGGGGTCGGCCGCGTGGTCGGGTTGGCGTCCACCACGGTGAAGTTGGGGGTGCCGCCGTTGGCGAAGGTGGTGCGCTGGTCCACCGGCAGGGTCGGGTCGGTCACCTTCGCGCCGAGGCCGCCCGCGGCACGGCCCGGGTGGGCGTCGGCGCCGAGGGTGAGCCGCAGCCGGTAGTCGGCCGAGGCGCCGGCCGCCAGGTGCAGCGGCGCGGCGGTGCCGTCCAGCTCCCACGAGGCGCCGGGGGCCTGGCCGCCGGTCGGCCGGGCGTCCTGCCACGACGATCCGCCGGGGCGCTGGAACTCCAGCTTGAGCTGGGACTGCTGGAGGCCGCCGTCGACGCCGGAGAAGCTGACGGCGGTCTCGGCGTCGACCGCGTGGTCGGCGGTGTTCCTGAGAGTGGCGGTGAACTCGACGGCGGTCCCGGTCCGGACGGTCTCGGGGAAGCCGTTCACCGTGACCTGGACCGGGGAGGCCTTGCCGTGCGGGCCCGGGTCGGCCGTGGGGGTCGCGGTGGCGACGGGCGCCGCGGACGCGGCGGGTGCCGAGGCCAGCGCCAGACCGGAGACCAGGGTGGCAGCGGCGGCGGCGGCGAGGAGTCTGCGGGGCTGGTTGCGCAATGGAACCTCACGGAGGAATTCGGGCTGATCCCGACAAGCGTGTGAAATCACAGGAAGGGAGGGGCCGTTTCCACGCCGTGAAGGCGCCGCCGGTCCTGCCCCCCAACCACCAGCGTCGGCGGAATCATATCGGGGTGGTCCGACCACTCCGCCACAGGGTTTCGACCGGCCGGTGTCGGGTGGGGGAACAGTGTTTCCGCCCGCACTCGGCCCGGTGGGGGCACCGGTCGGGCCGGTGGCCCGACCGGTGCCGTCAGGGTGTCGGGGTGTCTGGGCGCGCGGCCGTCAGGGTGTCAGGCGGTGCACGTCGCGCGGGAAGAGCGCGGTGCGGCGGACGTTGTCCGCCCCGGTGAGCCGGGCCGTCCAGCGCTCCAGGCCGAGCGCGAACCCGCCGTGCGGCGGCATGCCGTGCGCGAAGGACCGCAGGTAGCCCGCGTACGGTCCGACCGGCTCGCCCCGCGCCGCCAGCGCCGCCAGGTAGTCCTCGTACCGGTGCAGCCGCTGCCCGCCGGTGACCAGTTCGAGCCCGCGGAAGAGCAGGTCGAAGCTGTTGGAGTACTCCGGGCGGCCCGGCTCCGGGTGGGTGTAGAACGGCCGCTTGCGCATCGGGTAGCCGACCACGAACAGGAACTCGCTGCCGTGCTCGCGCAGCGCCCACGCGCTCAGCCACCGCTCGTGCGCCGGGGAGAGGTCCGGCTCGTCGACGCCCAGCATCCGCATCGCCTCGGCGAAGTGCAGCTGCGGGATCTCCCTCGGGACCTCGGGCAGGCGTACCCCCAGCAGCTCGACGGAGGAGGCGGCCCGGGCGGCGACGGAGGCGACCATCCCGGCCAGCACCTCGCGCAGCACCGCCATCACCTCGCGGTGGTCGGCGATGAAGCCTAGTTCGGCGTCGAGGCTGGTGTACTGCGCCAAGTGGCGGGCCGTGTCGTGCGGTTCGGCCCGGAACACCGGCCCGGTCTCGTAGACCCGCTCGAACACCCCGACCATCGCCTGCTTGAAGAACTGCGGCGACTGCGCCAGGTAGGCGGAACGGCCGAACCAGTCGAGTGCGAAGACCTCCGCGCCGGACTCGGTGGCCGAGGACACCACCTTGGGCGTGTGGATCTCGGTGAAGCCCAGGCCGTCGAGGGTGGCGCGGAACCCGGCGACGGACGCCGCCGAGATCCGGTGCGGCGCGGACAGCCGGGGGTGGCGCAGGGTGACCGGGGCGCCGTCCAGGACGACCGGCAGCGCGGCCTCCACGGTGGGCCGGAAGAGGCTGAACGGCGGCGCCTCGGCGAGGCTGGAGAGCACCTCGACCACCGGGGAGGTCAGCTCGACGCCGTTCGGCGCCTGGGGGTTGGCCGTGACCGTGCCGCGGATCCGCAGCACGGTCTCCTCCGGCAGGTTCGCGGTGGGGCCCGCGGCGACCACCTGGGCCAGGCCGGAGCGGTCCCGGAGGACGAGGAAGGTGACGGACTTCAGGGCCCGGCGGCGGTGCAGCCAGCCGGAGAGTTCAACGGTCTCGCCGATGTGGCCGGGTAGTTCGGCGGCCAGGACACGGGCGGTCATCGGGTGGATCATCGCGGCCCTCCACGGGGCGTCGTGGTGATCCCTTGGGAGTGCGGGCGAGAAGGGGACTCGCGGTGCCACCGCACTTTCGCCGCCGCCGCGGGGGGCGGCGGCCTCGTCGTGGCCTGGTGACGGGGGCCGGCCGGCGGGGCATTTCCTCCCCGCGCTCAGGAGTGTCTTCCCTCCGGGGCGTGAGGCCGCCTTCACAGCGATCGGCGGCTCTCTCGGCTCACGGTTCCCGGAGGTACTCGGCTCCCTCGAAGCGTTGGAGAGGAGGCTAGGTCGGGGAGGCGGGCCCCGCAAGCGAGTTAGATCAGGTGGTCGAACTCGCCGGCCTTGACCCCGAGGACGAGGGCCCGGAGCTTGGCGGCATCGGTCGTGATCACGATGCCCGGGTCATCCGACTCACGGAGATGGCGCAGGCCTCCGGTGCCAGACGCGACTTCGAGGCAGTTGTCGGCACCGTCCGCGTCACTGAATGACGACTTCTGCCAAGAGAGGTGGGACATCGGATCCCTTTCAGGTCTGGAGCATGTAGAGAAGATGCTGGATGATTCCCCACGAGTCACGGGAGTGGAGCTTACGCAAGGACGCACCGCCATCCACGGCGGGGAGCGCAAGGTCGCGCAACTGCTGGAACTTCTCATGGTAGGCCGCGATGTCGGACGGATCACCAAAGTGTTCAGCGCGCTTGGGCCCAGAGATCACGATCGTGGCCAGATCCATGCAGCCCGGGTCACAGAACAGGAACGAGGATGAGAGCGGCGCATGCCTTGGGGCTGTGAACGGCAGCACCTGGATGGTGACGTTGGGGAGCTGCGCCATCTCGACCAGGTGCAGTAGCTGGGCCCTCAGAACGGCATCACCGGAGAACCGCATCCGCAGCGCGGCCTCGTGGATCACGAAGCGGAACGTTCGCCGCTTGCCGCCAGTAAGAATCTGCTGCCGTTCCATGCGGAACCGGACTGCGGTATCCACGTCCCAGCGGGCGTTTCGATAGGAATCCTGGTAGATGGCCTCCGTATAGGCCGGCAACTGGAGGAGCCCCGGAATGTACAGCGTGTCGTAGCTGTCCAGATGGACAGTCCGATCCTCCAGCTCCGCCAGATCGAGGGCAAGGTCCGGCACCTGCCCCTCGAACTGCGTCCACCAGCCCTTGCCAGTGCTGCGGCCCATCTCCGCAAGCGTCGCGCGATAGGCGGGATCAGTACATCCGTACGCATCGAGCCAGGTTTCCAGGCGCTCGGGATTGAGCGTGATCCGACCGGCTTCGGTGTGACTCACCGCCGGTCCCTTCATGCCGACCAGCGCGCCGGCCTCCGGCGCGGACAATCCCGCCGCCGCACGCAAACGTTGCAGCTCTTCACCAAAGCGGCGCTGTCGCTGGCTGATCGGGCCCTTGTACCCCACGGCTGTCCTTTCCTGTCCACCTGTGCGACGCCACACACCAACGAGTGACGGCAGTCTAGGAGGTCTCGCGGATCGGCTTGCAACATTGCCAACCGTCCCCCTACTCTCAGTGTTGCACCGATCACATGACGGAGCGTCAGTAATGCCGTTCCAGGCGCCGCAGAGCAGCCTCGCCCGGCCTGGCTCACGGTCACGCTTCGCCTGAACTCCCTCTCCTCTCCCGGAGGTTCTCCGTGCGTGCCTTCACCTCGCCCGAACCCCCCGACTGGTCCGCCGCCCGCGAGGAGCTGCGCGACCTGCTCTCCTCCTCCGGCTGGCCGCCGGACGTCATCTTCGACGCCGAACTCGCCCTCCACGAGCTCTTCGTGAACGCCTGGAAGCACGGCGGCAGCCCGGCTCCCCTGGTCGTCCTCGCCCTGCTCGACAAGCGTCTGCGCGTCTCGGTCTGCGACGGCAGCCCGGATCTCCCCGAGCAGCGCGACTCCGCCGATCCGTACGAACTCTCCGGCCGGGGGCTCCAGTTGGTCCGCTCCCTGACCCACCGCTTCGGCGCCGACGTCCGCACCCGGGGCAAGTCCATCTGGTTCGAGCTGGAGGCCGCCTGATGCCCGTCCACCGCCGCCCGATGAAGCCGACCGATCCGCGCGTCCGCTTCTACACCGAGGCCCACGCGAGGGCCCTCATCGCCGAACTCGACGAGCGCGGCCGCCGGTTCGGCCTGGTCTGGCCGTCCGCCACCACCGACCGCACCCTCGACGGCCGTGTGCTCGTCCGCTTCGGCACCGCGCCCGTGACCACGCTGCTCAACCTCCTGACCCTCCTGCTCGACGCCGAGCGCACCGGCGACGACCCGTGCGCTTCCTGATCGCCACGGCCTTCGCCGTCCTCCTCGCCCTCGCGATCGCCACGGTCGCCCTCGGCGTCGTCACGGCCCTCAACGTCGCCAGGCCAAGCGACGAGGACGAGTCCGCCTGACCGCCCCATCCCCCGCCTCTCCCCGGGCGGCCGCCGCCCCGGCCGCCTCTCCCCCTCTCCGAAGGGCCCCGTCATGCCCGAACCCCAGCCGTGCCCGCTCCGCAACGCCCTCGCCGCGACGCACTACGCGGTCGCCGCCGCCTTCCGCGACTACGCCCCGACCGCGGGCGTCCCCGCCGTGCCGGACGACTTCGACTGGCCGCGGCTCGAAGCCTTCCTGCACCGCCTCGGATTCGAGGCGGACCACTCCGTCGTCGCCCTCGACCTCTACCGCCTGCTCACGGCCGTCCAGCGGATCGCCTACCGCGAGGCCGCCGGCCGCAACACGGCCTGGCCCGCCACCCGCCTCAACCCCGCTCCCGGACCGGCCCCCGGACCGCCCACCCCGTGACCCCCGCAGGGCGGGTGCGAGCTCAGCGCGGAAAGTCGGCCCGTCCGACGTCCTGCTCCACCCGCTCTCCGATTGCACCCTTGTCACCCCACCCCGGTGGGCGGACCCCGCCCTCCCGACGCGCGGGAAGTCGGCCGGACCGACTTTCCACGCCACCCCCGCCCGACCCGGCCGCCCCACCTCCGGGTGGACCCTGAGGTAAACCCCGATGTCCGGCTACGCCTCCCCGGTGATCCGGCGGGGTACCGAATCGACTGCCAGGTGGACGCGATCGGGCCTGCGGGCAAGGAGAGTTGGAGTACGCCCGCCGGACCGCCCGGACCGGACGCCACCTCACGGAGCACACCATGAGCGCCCGCCTCGCCCGCCCCCGCCACAACCGCGTCATCGCCGGCGTCTGCGCCGGGATCGCCGAGCGCTTCGGCGTGACGCCGTGGACCGTCCGGCTGATCTTCCTGATCTCGATCATCCTGCCGGGGCTGCAGTGCCTGGTCTACCTGGCCCTCTGGATCCTGCTCCCCCAGGAGCCGTGACACCGGGGCCGCGACGCACGGAACCCGTGAAACCGGGGCCGTGACCCCCGGGAGCCGCGCCGGCGGCCCCGGACGGCGACGGGCCGCCCGCCCCGGGATCACCGGGGGGGCGGCCCGTCGCCGTACCGGCGGTTCGGTCAGCCGGTCAGGCCCGGCAGCGGCAGGGTGTTGGTCAGCCCGCCGATGGGGGTCTTGTCGACGCCCGGGATGGTCGGGACCGCGCCGCGGTTGGTCACGCCCGCGACGGGCGCCTCGGCGGCCGGGGCGGCCCGGCCCGCGGTCGGGGCGAGGGTGCCGAGCGTGCCGGTGACCTTGTCGCCGCCGGGCAGCTTGGACGCCGTGTCGGCGACCGCGCCGGTCACCGCGGGGTTCGTCAGGGTGCTGGTGGGCAGCCCGACACCGCCGGGCGCGGGTGCGTCGGCGGACGCGGTGCCGGCGCCCACCGCCGCGATCGCGATGCCGAGCGCCGCGGTGCCGGCGGCCTTCAGAGCCTGCTTCATGGTTCTACCCCTTGGGTCCTCGTCGGTGGCCGACGGCGCGCACGATCGCCGGAGGGCGACCGCCACCACGGCTCGTCAGCAATGACTGGCACACCGTAGTGAGCGGGTCGCGTCAGGACCAAAGGGCGTTCACTCAGCCGAGTGAGTCGTCGGATGAACACCAACTCCCGTTCGAAGCGCTGGTGTTCACCCGACGACCGGGTCCGTCCGGACCGTTCAGCCGGCGACGCCGGCGCTGAACAGCCACTCGGCCTTGAGCTCGGCGTACCCCGGCTTGATCACGTCGTTGATCATCGCCAGGCGCTCGTCGAACGGCAGGAACGCCGACTTCATCGCGTTCACCGTGAACCACTCCATGTCCCCCAGCGTGTAGCCGAAGGCCTCGACCAGGTGGCCGAACTCCCGGCTCATGCTGGTGCCGCTCATCAGGCGGTTGTCGGTGTTCACGGTGACCCGGAACTTCAGCCGGCTGAGCAGACCGATCGGGTGCTCGGCGTACGAGGTCGCGGCCGCGGTCTGCAGGTTGGAGGTGGGGCACATCTCCAGCGGGATGCGCTTGTCGCGCACGTACGCGGCCAGCCGACCGAGCTGGACGCTGCCGTCCTCGCCCACCGTGATGTCGTCGACGATCCGCACGCCGTGGCCGAGCCGGTCGGCGCCGCAGCACTGCAGGGCCTCCCAGATCGACGGCAGGCCGAAGGCCTCACCCGCGTGGATGGTGAAGTGGTTGTTCTCGCCCTTGAGGTAGTCGAAGGCGGCCTGGTGGCGGGTCGGCGGGTGGCCCGCCTCGGCGCCGGCGATGTCGAAGCCGACGACGCCCTGGTCGCGGTGGCGGTTGGCCAGCTCGGCGATCTCGGTGGAGCGGGCGGCGTGCCGCATCGCGGTCAGCAGGGTGCCGACGCGGATCCGGTGGCCGGCTGCGCGGGCGTTGGCCTCGCCGAGCCGGAAGCCCTCGTTGACGGCCTCGACGACCTCGTCCAGGGAGAGGCCGGCCTCCAGGTGCTGCTCGGGGGCGTAGCGGACCTCGGCGTAGACGACGCCGTCGGCGGCCAGGTCCTCGGCGCAGTCGGCGGCGACCTTGATCAGGGCCTCACGGGTCTGCATCACGGCGCAGGTGTGCGCGAAGGTCTCCAGGTAGCGGACCAGCGAGCCGGAGTCGGCCGCCTCGCGGAACCACTCGCCGAGCTCCTTGGGGTCGGTGGTGGGGAGTCCTTCGTAGCCGACCGCGGCGGCCAGCTCGACGACCGTCTCCGGGCGCAGCCCGCCGTCGAGGTGGTCGTGCAGCAGCACCTTCGGCGCGCGGCGGATCTGGTCGGGGGTGGGGATGCGCGGGCCGGTGCCCGCGGCGGTGACAGGGATCTGCTTCTCCATTGCGGAAATATAGCCCCTACGCGCGTAGACCCACCACCGCCAACACGGCCGGTTCGGCGAAAGTCCACCCGGAATTCCACCGCACGGGCCAGCCCGACACCTCCGGGCCAGCCCCCCCCTGACCTGAGACCCGGCCGGAGACCCGCCGGCGACCCGCCCCGGCCGCCGGTCAGTCGTGCTGCAGCAGGCGGCCCCGCCGTGACAGCACGAAGTCCCGGAACGCCGCCGCCGGCGGGGTCAGCGGCCGCCCCGTCGCCCAGGCCAGCCCGATCGCCCGCCGGGTGCGCGGCGCCGTCACCTCCAGCTCCACCACCCCCGGCCGCGGCACCAGCGCCGGCGGCAGCAGCGCCACCCCCAGCCCGGCCGCCACCAGCCCGCGCAGCGTCTCGGTCTCCTCGCCCTCGAAGGCCAGCCGCGGCACGAACCCGGCCTCGGCGCAGAACCCGTCCGTGATCGCGCGCATCCCGTAGCCCGGCTCCAGCCCGACGAAGGTCTCGTCGGCCACCTCGGCCAGCCGGATCCGGCGCCGCCCGGCCAGCCGGTGGTCCACCGAGACGACCAGGTACAGCCGCTGCTCGTCCAGCCCGCGGGCCGTGAAGGCCGGGTCCTCCGGGAGCGGCGCGACCAGGCAGAGGTCCAGCTCCCCGGCCCGCAGCCGTTCCAGCATCGCCGCGCCGTAGTCCTGCACCAGCTGGAACCGGACCTGCGGGTGCGCCGCCCGGAACCCGCCCAGCAGCGCCGGCACCGTGTCCGCCCCCATCGTGTGCAGGAACCCGAACGCGACCCGCCCGACCTCCGGATCCGCCTCCGCCCGCGCGGCCTCCGCCCCGCGCTCCACCTCCGCCAGAGCCCGCTCCACCGAGGCCAGCAGCAGCCGGCCGGCCCTGGTCAGCCGGACCGTCCGCCCCTGCCGGGCGAGCAGACCGACCCCCAGCTCCTCCTCCAACCGGGCCACCGCCCGCGACAGCGTCGGCTGCGGCACCCCGAGCAGCGCGGCGGCCTGCGTCACGTGCTCCAGCCGGGCCACCGCGGCGAACTGCGCCAGCCGGGGCGCCAGCAGCACCGCCGGCTCGTCAGGCCCCAACTCCGCCGCCCGGTACCGCGCCTCCGTGCCGTCCGGCAGCTCCGCCCCGGCCATCCCGCCACCACCTCGACTCATACGACAGTGCATCAATGATCCCCTGTTGATGCATTGGACGCATCAGCGCCGGCGCGCCTAACGTCGACGACATGCAGCCCGCCGATACCAAGGCGTCCGTGGCCGTCCCGGATGCCCCCACCGCCGCCCCCGACCCCACCGCCGCGCCGGACGCCCCCACCGCCGCCCCGGACTCCCCCGGCACCGCCCCCGCGCACGACGACCGCCACCGCCCCGGCCAGCGCTCCTTCCGCCGCGCCAACCTCGCCCTGTTCGCCGCCGGGATCGCGACCTTCGTCCTGCTCTACTCCACCCAGGGCCTGCTGCCGGTCCTCTCGGCCGACCTCGACCTCACCCCCGGCCAGGCCAGCTGGACGGCCTCCGCCGCCACCCTCGGACTCGCCCTCGCCCTGCTCCCCGCCAGCGCCCTGTCCGACCGGTACGGCCGCACCGCCGTGATGACGGCCTCCACCCTCGCCGCCGCCGCCCTCGCCCTCGCCCTCCCGTTCGCGCCCGACCTCACCACCCTCGTCGTGCTGCGCGTCCTCCAGGGCGCCGCCCTCGCCGGCCTGCCCGCCACCGCGATGGCCTACCTCGCCGAGGAGGTCCACCCCAGCGCCCTGGCCTCCGCGATGGGCCTGTACGTGGCCGGCAACAGCATCGGCGGCATGGGCGGCCGACTGCTCTCCGGCTGGACGGCCGCCGCCCTCGGCTGGCGCTGGGGCCTCGCCGCCTCCGCCGCACTGGCCCTGCTCGCCGTGCTCGCCTTCCGGCTGCTGATCCCCGCCGCCCGCCACTTCACCCCGGCCCCGGTGGACGCCCGCGCCCTCGCCCGCACCGTCGGCGGGCACCTGCGCAACCCGCTGCTGGTCCGGCTGTACCTGCTCGGACTGCTCTTCATGGCCGTGTTCGGCGCGGTCTACAACACCGTCGGCTACCGGCTGATCGGCGCGCCGTTCCACCTGCCGGAGTCCGTCGCCGCCTCGATCTTCGTCGTCTACCTGGTCGGCACCGGCACCTCCGCCGCCGCCGGCCGCCTCTGCGGCCGGCTCGGCCGCCGCGGCGCGCTCTACGTCTCGATCGGCGTGACGGCCGCCGGGCTGCTGCTCTCGCTCGCCGGGTCCCTGCTCTGCGCGCTGCTGGGCCTGGTGCTGATCACCGCCGGCTTCTTCGCCGGCCACGCCACCGCCTCCTCGGCGGTCGGCCGCACCGCCACCCGGGGCCGCGCCCAGGCCTCCGCGCTCTACCTGATCGCCTACTACCTGGGGAACAGCCTCGGCGGCACCGTCGGCGCCGACGCCTACCACGCCACCGGCTGGACCGGCGCCGCCGTCGTCGGCCTCGTCGCCATGACCCTCGCCACCGGCGTCACCCTCCACGGCACCCGGCAGGCCCACACCGCCCGCCGAGCGGTCGCGAACGCCTGACGGCCACCGCGGATACGCTCCGGACCATGAGCACCGACCCCGCCGGGTACGCCCGGCTGCGTGAGATCGCGCGTCAGCTGCCGCAGGTGCCGGGAACGGGGAAGGTCGAGATCGCCGGCGGCGGGATCGTCGTGACGACGTCACCGGTGAAGCGTCCCCCGCAAGGGCACCGGCGTCATCCACGACGAGCCCGGCTACACCCTCCGCAAGGAGTTCGCCTTCGGCGACACGATCACCGTCGGACCGTGGACCGTCGACACCAGCGTCCTGCGGACCTACCTGAAGCAGCCCGTCCGGCCTCCGGCGGAGTGAGAGCGGACGGCCGCCCCGATCTCGGTGGAGAAGCGGTCGACTCCCGTGTGCGGCAGCGTGGAGCACACCACCGCACACGGGGTGATCGCGCCGACTACGCGATGCGGTCCAGCACGATCGGGTTCGGGGTGAACGCGGTGCCGGCCGGGGAGACCTCGATGCCGCCCTCCAGGGCCTCGACGGCGTAGGCGAAGCGCTCCGGGGTGTCGGTGTGCAGGGTCAGCAGGGGCTGACCGGCCACCACGGTGTCACCGGGCTTGGCGTGCATCTCGACGCCGGCGCCGGCCTGCACCGGGTCCTCCTTGCGGGCGCGGCCGGCGCCGAGGCGCCAGGCGCAGACGCCGACGGCGTAGGCGTCGAGGGTGGTGAGCACGCCGGAGGCGGGCGCGGGGATGACGTGCTGCTCGCGGGCGACCGGGAGCGGGGCGTCGACGTCGCCGCCCTGGGCGGCGATCATGCGGCGCCAGTGGTCCATCGCGGAACCGTCGCGCAGCGCGTCGGCCGGGTCCTTGCCGTGCACGCCGGCCGCGGCGAGCATCTCGCGGGCGAGGGCGAGGGTGAGCTCGACGACGTCGGCCGGGCCGCCGCCGGCCAGCACCTCGACCGACTCGCGGACCTCCAGCGCGTTGCCGGCGGTGAGGCCGAGCGGGGTGGACATGTCGGTGAGCAGGGCGACGGTGTTGACGCCGGCGGTGGTGCCGAGGCCGACCATGGTGCGGGCCAGCTCGCGGGCGTCGTCCAGGTTCTTCATGAAGGCGCCGGAGCCGACCTTGACGTCCAGGACCAGCGCGCCGGTGCCCTCGGCGATCTTCTTGGACATGATGGAGGAGGCGATCAGCGGGATGGCCTCGACGGTGCCGGTGACGTCGCGCAGCGCGTAGAGCTTCTTGTCGGCGGGCGCCAGGCCGTCGCCGGCGGCGCAGATGACGGCGCCGGTGCCGCGCAGCACGTCGAGCATCTCCTCGTTGGAGAGCAGGGCGCGCCAGCCGGGGATGGACTCCAGCTTGTCGAGGGTGCCGCCGGTGTGGCCGAGGCCGCGGCCGGAGAGCTGCGGGACGGCGGCGCCGCAGGCGGCGACGAGCGGGGCCAGCGGGAGGGTGATCTTGTCGCCGACGCCGCCGGTGGAGTGCTTGTCGCTGGTGGGCTGCGCCAGCGAGGAGAAGTCCATCCGGACGCCGGAGCGGATCATGGCGTCGGTCCAGCGGCTGATCTCGCGCGACTTCATGCCGTTCAGCAGGATGGCCATGGCGAGCGCGGACATCTGCTCGTCGGCGACCTCGCCACGGGTGTAGGCGTCGATGACCCAGTCGATCTGAGCGTCGCTCAGCTCTCCGCGGTCGCGCTTGGTCCTGATGACGGAGATGGCGTCCATGCGTGCTCCAAGAGGGGGTTCAAAAGCGAAGAGTGTCGCGAGATGACCGGGTTACGGCCCACTCGCGACACTCTACGCGCGTAACAAATGCAGATGCTAGAGCCGCTCCGGCTTACAGGCGCTCCGGTCCGAACGCGTCGGGGAGGACCTCGCTCATCGGGCGCACGCCCGAGGGGAGCTCGATCAGCAGCTCCGGTCCGCCGTGCTCGTACAGCAGCTGGCGGCAGCGCCCGCACGGCATCAGCAGCTCGCCCGCGCCGTCGACGCAGGTGAAGGCCGTCAGCCGGCCGCCGCCCGAGGCGTGCAGCGCGGACACCAGCCCGCACTCGGCGCACAGCCCGAGCCCGTACGAGGCGTTCTCGACGTTGCAGCCGGTGACCAGCCGCCCGTCGTCCACCAGCGCGGCCGCGCCGACCGGGAACTTGCTGTACGGGGCGTACGCGTGGCCCATGGCCTCGCGCGCGGCCGCGCGCAGCCGCTCCCAGTCGACCGCGGGGCTCACCGGAGCCGCCGTCACTTGCCCTGGCCCTTGCGGTAGATCTGGCCGTCCGCCTTGGGCATCCGCAGGCGCTGCGAGGCCAGTGAGAGCACCACCAGGGTGATCACGTACGGCGTGGCGACGATCAGCGGGCGCTGGACCTCGTCGGTGAGCGCGTACCAGGCACCGAGGCCGCCCGCGATCACGATCGAGACCGCGGCCGAGGTGAACTTGCGCCGGTACAGCTGCCAGAGCGCGAGCAGGGCCATCGCGATGGAGACGGTCAGGATCAGGACGTGCACCGACTCCGGGTCGCGCAGCTGGAGGCTGTCGGTGAAGCCGAACAGGCCGGCGCCCATGGCGAGGCCGCCCGGCATCCAGTTGCCGAAGATCATCGCCGCGAGGCCGATGAAGCCGCGGCCGAGGGTCTGGCCGTCCTTGTAGAAGTGCGCCGCGACCAGCGAGAGGTACGCACCGCCGAGACCGGCGAAGGCACCGGAGGCGATGACCGCGAGGTACTTGTACTTGTAGACGTTGACGCCCAGCGACTCGGCGGCGGTCGGGTTCTCACCGCAGGAGCGCAGCCGAAGGCCGAACACCGTGCGCCAGAGCGCGAAGTAGCTGATCACGATCAGCGCGGCCGCCAGCACCACGACCACCGAGATGTTGGTGACCAGGCCGCCGAGCACCCCGGCGACGTCCGAGACGAAGAACCAGTGGTGGCTCTCGATGTCCTTCAGCCAGGAGGACAGGCCCGGGACGGTGATGTACGGCAGCGGATCCGCCGGCGGCGACTGGTTCGCACCGGCGCCGACCGAGATGTAGTCCTTGTAGTAGATCCGGTTGACGTACGCGCAGATGCCGGGGATCAGCAGGTTGATGCCGACGCCGGAGACGATGTGGTCGACGCCGAAGCTGACGGTGATCACCGCGTGCAGCAGACCGCCCAGCGCACCGCCGAGCATGCCGGCCAGCAGACCGACCCACGGGTTGTACAGGTAGCCCGCCCAGGCACCGCAGAAGGTGCCGGCGACCATCATGCCCTCGAGGCCGATGTTGACCACGCCGGCCCGCTCGGACCAGAGACCGCCCAGACCGGCCATGCCGATCGGCACGGCGGCGCTGAGCGCCGCGGTGACCTGCCCGGAGGAGGTCAGCGAGTGGTTGCCGGTGGCCATGCCCACGGCGGAGAACAGCACCAGGGCGCCCGCGATCAGCAGCAGCACGACCGGCCAGGAGAGCTTGCGCTTCTTGGCGGGGGCGCCGGGCGCCTTCGGACGAGCAGCGGTAGCCGTGCTCATGCGGACACCTCCTTCTTCTCAGTGGCCGCGAGCTGGGCGGCGAGCTGGGCGCCGACCTTCTGCTGCTGGCGCTTCAGGCTGTAGCGGCGCACCAGCTCGTACGCGACGACGACGCAGATGACGATGGTGCCCTGCATGACCTGGACGATCTCGAACGGGAAGGCCCCGTTCTTCGGCAGCGGCAGCTGGTTGCCGGTGGCGTCCAGGAAGGCGAACAGCAGGGCCGCGAAGGCCATGCCGATCGGGCTGTTCCGGCCGAGCAGGGCGACCGAGATGCCGAGGAAGCCGAGGCCCGGCTGGAAGGTCTGGCCGTAGAAGTACGAGTTCTGCAGCAGCTCGGGCATGCCGATCAGACCGGCCAGGCCGCCGGAGACCGCCATCGAGATGATGACCATGCGCTTGACGTTCACGCCGGACGCGGTGGCCGCCGACTCCGAGCGGCCGGTGGCGCGCAGGTCGAAGCCGAAGCGGGTGCGGGTCAGGGTGAACTGGAAGGCCACGCCGACCAGGACGGCGATGAAGAGGAAGCCCCAGAGCGGGCCGCCGGCCGTGTCGAACGAGAAGAAGTGGCTCGACTGCGAGATCGGCGCGGTCTGGATCGAGTTGCTGGTGCCGCTCTGCTCCGGGGCGAAGATGCCCGGGACGAGCAGCAGACCGACGATCGCGACGGCGATCGAGTTCAGCATGATGGTCGAGATGACCTCGCTGACGCCGCGGTAGACCTTCAGCAGACCGGCGATGCTGGCGTACAGACCGCCGACCAGCATGGCGGTGACCAGCAGCAGCGGGATCTGGATGATCGCCGGCAGGTCGACCTGGGCGCCGATGAAGGCCGCGAACAGCGCCGCGACCTTGTACTGGCCCTCGACACCGATGTTGAACAGGTTCATCCGGAACCCGAACGCGGCGGCCGCGGCGGCCAGGTAGTAGGTGGTGGACCGGTTGAGGATCGCCACCTGGCCGTCCGACTTGGTGGCGTACGTGAGCATCACGTTCCACGCCTCGAACGGGTTCTTGCCCGAGGTCGCCAGCAGGACGGAACAGATCACCACGGAGAGCACGACCGCGAGCACCGGCGCCGCCAGTGCGAGCACGATCCGCTCACCGCTGATCCGCTGCGTCAGGCTGCGCTTGGCGGCAGGGGGGTTGGGACTGGTCATGTGGCTACTCCCCCGCCTCGGCGTCGCCGGCGGTGTCGGTGTGCGAGTGCTCGGCCTCGGTGCCCTCCGCCGCGGCGGCGTGCGCCTCGGCGACGGCGTCCGCGTCGGACTCGATGTGGCCGCTGGCGGCACCGGTCATCGCGGTGCCGAGGTCCTCGGCGGTGACGGTGGCCGGGTCGGCGTCGGCGACCAGGCGCCCGCGGTAGATGACCCGGATGGTGTCGGAGAGGCCGATCAGCTCGTCCAGGTCGGCGGAGATCAGCAGGACCGCCAGGCCCGCGCGCTGCGCGACCCGGATGTGCTCCCAGATCTGCGCCTGGGCGCCGACGTCCACACCGCGGGTGGGGTGCGCCGCGATCAGCAGCTTGGGCTGGTGGCTCATCTCACGGCCGATGATCAGCTTCTGCTGGTTGCCGCCGGAGAGGGAGGCCGCGGTGACCTCGATGCCGGGGGTGCGGACGTCGTACTGCTCGACGATCCGCCAGGTGTCCTGCCGGGCGCCGGAGGGGTCGAGCAGGACGCCCTTGGAGTTGGGCTCCTCGGTGACGTGACCGAGGATCCGGTTCTCCCAGAGCGGGGCCTCCAGCAGCAGGCCGTGCCGGTGGCGGTCCTCGGGGATGTACCCGATGCCGGCCTCGCGGCGGGCGCGGGTGAGCGAACCCGAGAGGTCCTTGCCGTCCAGGGCGACGGTGCCGCCGTCCAGCGGCAGCATGCCCATGATGGCCTCGACCAGTTCGGCCTGGCCGTTGCCCTCGACACCGGCGATGCCGAGGATCTCGCCCTTGTGGATGCGCAGCGAGATGTCGTCGAGGACGACGCGCTCGATGCCCTCGGCGTCGGTCTTGGCGATCCGCAGGTCCTCGACGGCGAGCATCACGTCGGTGGTCACGGTCGACGCGCGGCTCTCCGGGGAGGGCAGCTCGGCGCCGACCATCAGCTCGGCGAGCTGGCGGGCGGTGACGGCCTTCGGGTCGGCGTCGCCGACGGTGGTGCCGCGCCGGATGACGCTGATCGCGTCGGCCACCGCCAGCACCTCGTGCAGCTTGTGCGAGATGAAGATGACGGTGACGCCCTCGGACTTCAGGTCACGCAGGTTGTCGAACAGCGCGTCGACCTCCTGCGGGACCAGCACGGCCGTGGGCTCGTCGAGGATCAGGATCTTGGCACCGCGGTACAGCACCTTGAGGATCTCGACGCGCTGGCGGTCCGCGACGCCGAGGTCCTCGACCAGGGCGTCCGGGCGCACGCCCAGGCCGTACTGGTCGGAGATCTCCCGGATCTTCGCCTTCGCCTTGGCGCCGATGCCGTGGATGTTCTCGCCGCCGAGGACGACGTTCTCCCACACGGTGAGGTTGTCGGCCAGCATGAAGTGCTGGTGCACCATGCCGATGCCGCGGGAGATGGCGTCGCCCGGGGTGTTGAACTCGCACTGCTCGCCGTTGATCGCGATGGTGCCCTCGTCCGGCTTCTGCATGCCGTAGAGGATCTTCATCAGCGTCGACTTGCCGGCGCCGTTCTCACCCATCAGGGCGTGCACGGTGCCGCTGCGGACGGTGAGGTTGATGTCGTGGTTGGCCACGACGCCGGGGAAGCGCTTGGTGATGCCGCGCAGTTCGACGGCCGGTGTCGCCGTCCCCGCGCTGGGGGTTCCGTCCTTGCGCAGGGGGACGGGGTCGGATGCGGTGATGGCGATCTCCTGGTGGTCTGGAGGCGCGTCGTTGCGCTGGGAGGGCCAAGGGTGAGGACGTGGGGACGGGACGGGGCCCGGGGGTACGCGTTCAGCGCACCCTGCCGGGCCCCTCCCGTTGTGCCGTGTCAATCATCGCGCTGCCGGGCAGGCGGCAGTCGCTACGTCGTCCGGGACGCGCGGGCCTTACTGGGCCGGGGCGGTCGGGACGGTGGTGGCGCCGGAGGTGATCGCCGTGGTGGCGGCCTTCAGCTTGTCCTGGATGTCGTCGATCTTGCCACCGGTGGTGGCCAGCGAGACACCGTTGGCCTTCAGGTCGAACAGCTTGACGCCGGTGAACGGCGCGCCCTTCTTGACCGACTCGATGTAGGAGAACACCGCGTTGTCGACGTTCTTGACCATCGAGGTCAGGATGCTGTTCTTGTACTTCGCCAGGGCCGGCTGGTTGGCCTGGTCGGAGTCGACACCGATGGCCAGGGCGCCCTGCTTGTTGGCGACGGCCTCGATGGCGCCGTTGCCGGAGGAGCCGGCGGCGGAGTAGATGACGTCCGCGCCCTTGTCGAGCTGGCCCTGCGCGGCCTCCTTGCCCTTGTCGGGCGAGTTGAAGCCGGAGAAGTCCGGGGGGGTGGTCAGGTAGGTGGTCTCGACCTGGATGTTCGGGTCGACGGACTTCACACCCGCCTTGTAACCGGCCTCGAACTTCTTGATCAGCTCGGACTGCACACCGCCGATGAAGCCGACGTGCTTGCTCTTCGTCTTGTTCGCGGCGGCGACGCCGGCGAGGTAGGAACCCTCCTGCTCGGCGAAGACCAGCGACGTGACGTTGGACGGCTGGTCCTTGTCGTTCGAGTCGATGATCGCGAACTTGACGTCCGGGTTGTCCTTGGCGACCTTGTCGACCGCCTGCTGGTAGACGAAGCCGACCGCGATGATGGTCTTGTAGCCACCGTCGATCAGGTTCTTGAGGCGGGTCTCCTTGTCGGCCTCGGCCTCGCCGGTCTTGGCGTCGGCCTCGGTGACGGAGACGCCGAGCTCGGACTTGGCCTTGTCGAGACCGCGGGCGGCGGAGTCGTTGAAGGACTGGTCGCCACGGCCGCCGATGTCGTAGGCCATACCGACCTTGAGCGAGCCGTCGGAGGAACCGGAGGAGGCGTTGTCAGTGCTCTTTGCGCCGCAAGCGGCGAGCGAGGCCATGCCCAGGGAACCCGAGAGCACAACCGCGGCGAGCTTCATTGAACGGCGCAAGGGAGTATCTCCTTCTCACACGCACCTGATTAGCGTGGTCGGACGCCACCGTAACGCGCGTAGAACACGGTTGTGTTACGGGCTGCCGGAGCATTCGGGTTGTTATCAAACCGTGGTCTCACGGTCGTCCCGAGGCCCTCTTCCCGTGCGCGGACGGTGATCCGGAACTGGTTTCAGACCAGTCTACGGAACTGTTCGAAAAGCCCGGATCAGCGCGGACCGGCCGGCGCCCTGCTGGGCACCGGCCGGTCCGGGGGGTCGTTCGCACACGTCACGGGGACCTGCCGCACGGGCGGCGGTCCGCCGGCTCAGAGCTGCGGCTCGTCCAGGGCCAGCGCCGCGAAGAGCTCCACGCCGATCCCGATCGCCCGCTCGTCGACGTCGAAGCGGCCCTGGTGCAGGTCCCGGACGGCGGTGTCGCCGGGGGCGCGGACGCCGAGCCGGGCCAGCGCGCCCGGGGCGTGCTCCAGGTACCAGGAGAAGTCCTCGCCGCCCAGGCTCTGCTCGGTGCCCTCCACCACCTGCACGCCGTCCGCCCCGCCGGCCGTGCCGAACCGGGCCGTCATCGCCGCGTCCAGCAGCGCGACCGAGACCGCCTCGTTCACCACCGGCGGCACCCCGCGGTGGTAGTCCAGCGTCCACTTCGCCCGGTAGGTCTCGGCGAGCTTGGCGATCAGCTCGTGCAGCAGGTCCGGCGCCTCGCGCCAGCCGTCCAGCTCCAGGCAGCGGACGGTGCCCTCCAGCTCGGCGTGCTGCGGGATGACGTTGGGCGCGGAGCCCGCGGCGATCCGGCCCCAGACCAGGCTGACGCCCCAGCGCGGGTCCATCCGGCGGGCCAGCGCACCCGGCAGGTCGGCGGCCATCCGGGCGATCGCGGTCACCAGGTCGGTGGTCAGGTGCGGGCGGGCGGTGTGGCCGCCGGGGCCGTCCAGGTGGAGCACCAGGCGGTCGCAGGCCGAGGTGATGGCGCCGGTGCGCAGCGCGATCCGGCCCACCTCCACCTTGGGGTCGCAGTGCACGGCGAAGATCCGGCCGACGCCGTCCATCCCGCCGGCCTTGATGACGTCCAGCGCGCCGCCCGGCATGACCTCCTCGGCCGGCTGGAAGACCAGCCGCACCGGGCGGCCCAGCTCGCCGGTGCGGGCGGCCTCCGCCAGCACCAGGGCGGTGCCGAGCACCACCGAGGTGTGCACGTCGTGCCCGCAGGCGTGGGCCCGCCCGGGGACGGTCGAGCGGTACGGCACGTCGCTCTTGGCGTCGTCGATGGGCAGCGCGTCGATGTCGGCGCGGAAGGCCAGGAACTCGGCGTCCGGGGCGGTGCCGGCCGGGACGACGTCGACGATCAGCCCGGTGCCGCCGGGCAGCACCCGCGGGCTCAGGCCCGCCGCCACCAGCCGGTCGCGGATCAGACCGGTGGTGCGGAACTCCTGTCGGCCGAGCTCCGGATGCCGGTGCAGATCACGGCGGAAGGCGATCAGCTCGGGCTCCAGCCTCCTGACCCTGGCGCGCAGATCGGCGGCGGGGCGTGCGGCGGCGAGAGTGGCGCCCGGCTGAGCGGGCTCAGGACGGTTCATCTCAACAAGAGTAGGCCTGTTGGGGGGATTTGGCCCGACTTCCGGAAAACTAGTCCCCGGATGGGCGCATACCGGCCGAACAGGTGGGTATGACATCTCGTTTCAGCCGCCTTCCCCGGGTTGCTTGCCCTGTGCAACGATCACCCGGGCCGGTGGACACGGGCGCGGTGCCTTGACGGCGGCTCAGAAGCGGTCCACCGGGGAGTACCCGCCCCACACCCCGCGCAGCGCGTCGCAGACCTCGCCGACGGTGGCCCGGGCGGCCAGCGCCTCCTTCATCGGGTACAGCACGTTGTCCGCCCCCTCCGCGGCGCGGCGCAGCGCGTCCAGGGCCCGGGTGACGGCCGCGGAGTCGCGGTCGGCGCGCAGCCGGGCCAGCCGTTCGGCCTGCCGCCGCTCGATCGCCGGATCCACCCGCAGCGGGTGGTAGGGCTCCTCGGTCTCCAGCCGGAAGCGGTTGACGCCCACCACCGTCCGCTCGCCCGAGTCGGTCTCCTGCTGGATCCGGTAGGCGGTGCGCTCGATCGCGGCCTTCTGGAAGCCCTGCTCGATCGCGGCCACCGCGCCGCCCAGCTCCTCGACCCGGGCCATCAGCGCCAGTGCGGCGGCCTCCACCTCGTCGGTCATCGACTCCACGGCGTAGGAGCCGGCGAACGGGTCCACGGTGGCGGTCACGTCCGTCTCGTGGGCGATCACCTGCTGCGTCCGCAGGGCGAGCCGGGCCGCCTTCTCGGTGGGCAGCGCGATCGCCTCGTCGAAGGCGTTGGTGTGCAGCGACTGGGTGCCGCCGAACACCGCGGCGAGCGCCTGCACCGAGACCCGGACCAGGTTCACCTCGGGCTGTTGGGCGGTCAGCTGCACCCCGGCGGTCTGGGTGTGGAAGCGCAGCATCCGCGAGCGGGGGTCCCGCGCGCCGAACTCCTCGCGCATCACCCGGGCCCAGATCCGCCGGGCGGCGCGGAACTTGGCGACCTCCTCCAGCAGCGTGGTGCGGGCCACGAAGAAGAAGGAGAGCCGCGGCGCGAAGTCGTCCACGGCCATCCCGGCGGCCAGCGCCGTGCGGACGTAGGCGATGCCGTTGGCCAGCGTGAAGGCGATCTCCTGCGCCGGGTCCGCCCCGGCCTCGGCCATGTGGTACCCGGAGATCGAGACGGTGTTCCAGCGCGGGATCTCGGCCCGGCAGTAGCGCATGAGGTCCGCGACCAGCCGGAGCGAGGGCTGCGGCGGGAAGATGTAGGTGCCCCGGGCGATGTACTCCTTCAGCACGTCGTTCTGGACGGTGCCGGTGAGCCGGGCCGGCGCCACCCCCCGGGCCTCGCCGACCAGCTGGTAGAGCAGCAGGAGCAGCGCGGCGGGCGCGTTGATGGTCATCGAGGTGGACACCGCGTCCAGCGGGATCCCGTCGAACAGCGTCGCCATGTCCTCGACCCCGTCGACGGCCACGCCCACCTTGCCGACCTCCCCGGCGGCCTGCGGCGCGTCCGAGTCGTAGCCCATCTGGGTGGGCAGGTCGAAGGCCACCGAGAGTCCGGTGCCGCCGCCCGCGATCAGCTGCCGGTAGCGGGCGTTGGACTCGGCGGCGGTGCCGAAGCCCGCGTACTGCCGCATCGTCCACGGCCGCCCGGTGTACATCGTCGGGTGGACGCCCCGGGTGTACGGGTACTCCCCCGGGCGTCCGAGCCGGCTCGCCGGGTCCCAGCCGGCCAGCGCCTCCGGGCCGTACAGCGGCTCGATCTCGAATCCTGACTCGGAGCGGCGCGGTTCCGCGGCCATGGGCCCTCCTGGGGGCGGGAGCGGTGGTCCTCGCAATGTAGGGCGCGTCCGGCGGTTCCCGGCGGCCCGGCGCGCGGCGTCCGGGTGCCGGCCGCGCAGGGGCGTGACCGGGCGGCGGGCGCGCGGACGGGGTTGAGATGATCGGGTGAACGACCGAATGTGCGTACCCCCCCCACACCGAGCCCCCAGGGAGTGGCAATGACCGAGCAGAAGGTGGCCGTGGTCACCGGTGCCAGTAGCGGAATCGGCGCGGCGACCGCCCGCCGGCTGGCGGCCGAGGGCTTCGACGTGGTGCTGACCGCCCGGCGGACCGAGCGGATCGAGGCGCTGGCCAAGGAGATCGGCGGCCGGGCCCACACCGTGGACGTCACCGACCGGGCCGCCGTGGACGCCTTCGCGGCCGAGGTCGGCCGGGTGGACGTGCTGGTGAACAACGCCGGCGGGGCGATCGGCGCCGAGAGCGTCGAGCACGGCGACCCGGCCGACTGGCGGGCGATGTACGAGGTGAACGTGCTCGGCGTGCTGCACATGACGCAGGCGCTGCTGCCGGCCCTGCGGGCCAGTGGCGACGGCACGGTGCTGGTGCTCTCCTCGACCGCCGCACTCACCGCGTACGAGGGCGGCGGCGGGTACGTCGCCGCCAAGCACGCCGCGCACACCATCGCGGCCACGCTGCGGCTGGAGCTGTGCGGGGAGCCGATCCGGGTGATCGAGATCGCCCCCGGCATGGTGCGCTCCGAGGGCTTCGCGGTCACCCGCTTCCGCGGCGACGAGGAGAAGGCCGCCGCCGTGTACGCCGGCGTGGCCGAGCCACTGACCTCCGAGGACGTCGCGGACACCGTGGCCTGGGCGGTCACCCGCCCCCCGCACGTCAACATCGACCTGCTGGTGGTCCGGCCGCGCGCCCAGGCGGCCAACCACAAGGTGCATCGCGCCTGATCAGCGCCGGTCCGGGCGGCCCGGGGCCCGGTGATCATGCGCACCGTGCCGAGTGATACACACGTGCGATGAGAACCTTCCGGGCCGCCCGCCCAAGGGTGCTGCTGACCGCCCTCGCGGCCGGCACCCTGCTGCTCGCCACCGCATGCGACGACACCGCCGGACCCGCCCGGGGCCAGGCCGCCGGCACCACCGCGCCCGCCGCCGCGAGTCCGACCGCCACGCCGACGCCCACCCCCAAGCCCACCGGGGAGGCCGACCCGGCCCTCAAGCCCTTCTACGGCCAGCAGATCACCTGGGCGGACTGCCCCGCGGACCCGAAGGCCGAGCAGGCCAAGGTCGACCTCTCCACGCTGAAGTGCGGCAAGCTGCACGTCCCGCTCGACTACGCGAACCCCGCCGGCGACGCCCTCGACCTCGCCCTGGTGAAGTACCCCGCCGCCAAGCCGGACCAGCGCCTGGGCTCGCTCATGGTCAACCCCGGCGGCCCGGGCGGCTCCGGCGTCGAGATGGTCACCTTCGGCACCAAGGACTTCGCCGGCAGCCTGCACAACCGCTACGACGTGATCGGCTTCGACCCGCGCGGCACCGGCGCCAGCTCGCCGATCCACTGCCTCGACGACAAGCAGCGCGACGCCGAGTCCCAGCAGGACGCCCCGCTCGACCCGGTGGCCCGCAAGGCCCAGTCGGACCGGCAGGACGCCGAGTTCACCGCCGCCTGCCAGGCGAAGTCCGGCAAGCTGCTGCCCTTCGTCGGCACCCGCAACACGGCGCGCGACCTGGACGTGCTGCGCGCCGCCGCCGGGGACCGCAAGCTCAACTACCTGGGCATCTCCTACGGCACCTACCTGGGCTCGCTCTACGCGGAGGAGTTCCCCGGCAACACCGGACGGCTCGTCCTGGACGGCGCCGTGGACCCGGCCGCCGACGACCTCGACGCCTCCGTGAAGCAGATCGTCGGCTTCGAGACGGCCTTCGACCGCTTCGCCGCCGACTGCGTCGAGAACCACGCGGACGAGTGCGCGCTCGGCAAGGACCCGGCCGGCGCCGCCAAGAAGGCCGCCGACTTCCTGGACGGCCTGCGCGACCACCCGCTGCCGACCAAGGACGGACGCAAGGTCGGCAGCGACCTGGCCTGGACCGCCGTCCGCTCGGCGCTCTACGGCGACGAGAACCAGACCTGGAACTACCTGCGGGTCGGCCTCACCGTGGCGATCAAGGCCGGCAAGGGCGACGTCCTGCTGGCCTTCTCCGACGACTACAACGAGCGCGACGAGAACGGCCACTACACGCCGCTCCACGAGGCGCACGCCGCGATCGGCTGCGCCGACGGTGCGGCCCCGGCACCGACGCCCGAGCGCGCCCAGCAGGCCGTGCAGCAGCTCCAGCAGCAGGCCCCGCTGATGACCAAGGGCGTGAGCGTCGAGGACTTCACCGAGGACTCCTGCCACGGATGGCCCTACAAGTCCCCCGAGAAGCCGCACGCCATACGGGCCGAGGGCGCCGCCCCGATCCTGGTGGTCGGCTCGACCGGCGACCCGGCCACCCCGTACGCCTCGGCCGAGGCGCTCGCCAAGGGCTTCGCCAAGGCCACCCTGCTCACCCGGGTCGGCGAGGGCCACGGCGCCTTCGGCAAGGGCAACGCCTGCATCGACCAGGCCCTGGAGACCTACCTGATCGACGGCACCATGCCGGCCGAGGGGACCCGCTGCTCCTGACCCCGACCGGGCCGGACCTAGCAGACGACGGCGGGGAGGGCGCTGACACGAAGGTGTCAACGTCACAACTTGATAGCTCGTCCGGATGAATTCCGCGCGCGCCCTCCCCAACTGATGACCGCTCAACTACCTTTGAGGAGTTGTCGACGGGCGCTCGAAGCCGCTCGCGGCCCCCCATACTTCAGCTGCTCCACCCCACCCCACTCCACCGGCACCTTCCCGCCCTCACGAGGAGGACCCGCTGGCCAGCGACATCCCGCCACAGCGGCCCGAACCCAGCTCGGAGCCGACCCTCCTCGGGCTGCACCGCTTCAACGAGGCCGACGCAGGCGCCGCCGAGGAGGCCCTCCTGGCCTGCTGCGGCAGCCGCCGGTGGGCCCTGCGGCTCACCGCCCACCGGCCCTACCCCGACATAGGGTCCCTGCTGGCCGCCGCCAGCGAGGCCTCCTACGACCTCCGCCCGGCCGACCTCGCCGAGGCGCTCGCCGACGAGAGCTGGATGCCGCAGCCGCTGCTCGGCATGCGGGCGCCGGGCAGCCAGGCCGCGCACACCGCACTGCGGGCCGCCCACGCGGCGTACGAGGCCAGGTTCGGCCACGTGTTCGTGGTCTGCCTGGAGGGCGTCGCCCCGGAGGAGATGCTCGACACCGTGCTCTCCTCGATCCGCACCCGACTCGCCAACGACCCGGACGAGGAGCGGCTGATCGCGGCGGACGAACTCCGCCGGATCGCCCTCACCCGGCTGGAGCACCTGGTCGCCACCCACTCGGAGGCCGGGGCGCGCTGAGCCGGCCGCCGCCCCGACCCACCCGCCCTACCCACCCGTCGGTCCGCCCGCCTGCGCGGCCCGGAGCTTGGCCACCTGTCGCCGGACGACCAGCTCGTCCGGCGCGGCGGCCGGCTCGGTGGCGACGCCGAAGGTGGTGAACACCGCGAGCACCGGCCCGACCCGGGCCAGCACCGCGCGCTGGGAGAGCACCGCGCTCCCCGATTCATTCGTGAGGGTGAATCCGAGGGCCGCGTCCGCTCCCCCGGGAGTGGGCGTGTCCACCCGGCTCAGCCGGTGCCCGGTCCGGATCGGCGCCTTCCTCCCCTGCTTCTCGGCGGGCGGGGCCGGCGCCGCCGAGGTGAACGCGGCGCACGGGCCGAACAGCTTCTCCAGCTCCGCCTGCAGCGCGGCGGCCCGCCCCGTCCGGTAGCCGAGCAGCCCGCCGTACAGCCCGCGCTCGGGGTCGGCCGCCCGCGTCACGCCGAGGTCCGTCTCCGCGTACGGGTAGCCCGGCCCCGGCGAGGCGGTGGCGGCGCCCGACGCGGCCGGGGTCACCGCGTCCAGCAGCGGCTGGCAGGCCGGCACGTCCGCCACCTCCCGCCCGGCCCCGGCCCCGGTGTCCCCGTGACCGGGCGTCATCACCGTCACCGCGTAGCCCGCCCCGAGGTCCGCGTCGGCCACCGCGGCGGCGCGCAGCTCGGCCGCGGACAGCTCCCGGGCGGGCGCCGCCCGGTCCGCGGAGGGGCCGCCGACGGTGGTGCAGCCCGCGGCGAGCAGCAGCAGACCTGCGAGGGCGGCGGCGGGCGGTCGGGCGGGGCGGAACGGCACGGGGGCCTCGGCAGGGTGTCGGCGGCGGATCCGGCGCGGTGGGTCCGGCGACGGGGCGGGCCGCCACCGTAGCGCAGCCGAACCGTCACCCAGAGCGACGGAACAGGCTCCGGTTCCCGTCCAACTAGGCCAGTCGTGCCTGATTGATCACACCTGAGGCCCCCGGAGGCGGTTCACCAGACGGCGTCGATAGGATGCTGGCGGCCGGTGGACCGTACCCGGCCGGGCTGACCGACACCGAAGCCGGCCGAGCCCCCAATCGCTTCCGGAGGGTTTTTCCGTGCCGGCTGGAACGCTGTACCGCGGCCGGGAAGGCATGTGGAGCTGGGTGGCTCATCGAGTCACCGGCGTCCTCATCTTCTTCTTCCTGTTCGCCCATGTCCTGGACACCGCGCTGGTGCGGGTGTCGCCCGAGGCCTACGACACCGTCATTCAGACGTACAAGACGCCTCTCGTGAACCTGATGGAGTACGGCCTGGTGGCCGCCATCCTGTTCCACGCCCTCAACGGCCTGCGGGTCGTCGCGGTCGACTTCTGGGCCAAGGGCCCGAAGTACCAGAAGCAGATGCTCTGGACCGTCGTCGGCGTCTGGGTCGTCCTGATGGCCGGCTCCTTCTACGGGATCCTGCAGCACACGCTGATCTCCTGGTTCGGGAAGTGAGCCGACACATGTCCACGGAAATCTCCGACGCGCTGGTGGTCCCCTCCGCCCAGGCGCACACCGGCAAGGGCCTCGGCACCGGGAACCCGGCCGACGAGTTCGTCATCGAGCCTCCGCGCAAGCGGACCGCGAAGACCCCGCGCCGCACCCGCACCAACTTCGAGATGCTGGCCTGGCTCTTCATGCGCCTGTCCGGTGTCGTCCTGGTCGTGCTGATCCTCGGCCACCTGCTGATCATGCTGGTGCTCGACGGCGGCGTCTCCAAGATCGGCTTCGCCTTCGTGGCCGGCCGCTGGGCCTCGCCGTTCTGGCAGGTCTGGGACCTCGCGATGCTGTGGCTCGCCATGCTGCACGGCGCCAACGGCATGCGTCAGGTCATCAACGACTACGCCGAGAAGGACTCGACCCGGCTCTGGCTCAAGGGGCTCATGGGTACCGCCACGGTCTTCACCGTGCTGCTCGGCACCCTGGTGATCTTCACCTTCGACCCCAACATCTGAGCCGCGAGCAACATCGGACATCGGCAGAGGCCAGAGGCGAGTTAACCCCCCATGCAGATTCACCAGTACGACACCGTCATCGTCGGCGCCGGCGGCGCCGGCATGCGCGCGGCCATCGAGTCGACGCAGCGCAGCCGCACCGCGGTCCTGACCAAGCTCTACCCCACCCGGTCCCACACCGGCGCGGCCCAGGGCGGCATGTGCGCCGCCCTCGCCAACGTCGAGGAGGACAACTGGGAGTGGCACACCTTCGACACGGTCAAGGGTGGTGACTACCTGGTCGACCAGGACGCCGCCGAGATCATGTGCAAGGAGGCCATCGACGCCGTCCTCGACCTGGAGAAGATGGGTCTGCCCTTCTCCCGCACCGAGCAGGGCCGCATCGACCAGCGCCGCTTCGGCGGGCACTCCCGCAACCACGGCGAGGCCCCGGTCCGCCGCTCGTGCTACGCGGCCGACCGCACCGGCCACATGATCCTCCAGACGCTGTTCCAGAACTGCGTCAAGCACGGCGTCGAGTTCTTCAACGAGTTCTACGTCCTCGACCTGCTGCTCAACGAGGGCAGGACGGCCGGCGTCGTCGCCTACGAGCTGGCCACCGGCGAGATCCACGTCTTCCAGGCCAAGTCGGTCGTGTTCGCCTCCGGCGGCACCGGCAAGTTCTTCAAGGTCTCCTCCAACGCCCACACCCTCACCGGTGACGGCCAGGCCCTGGTCTACCGCCGCGGCCTGCCGCTGGAGGACATGGAGTTCTTCCAGTTCCACCCGACGGGCATCTGGCGCATGGGCATCCTGCTCACCGAGGGCGCCCGCGGCGAGGGCGGCATCCTGCGCAACAAGGACGGCGAGCGCTTCATGGAGCGCTACGCCCCCGTCATGAAGGACCTCGCGTCCCGTGACGTCTGCTCCCGCGCGATCTACACCGAGATCCGCGAAGGCCGCGGCTGCGGTCCGGACGGCGACCACGTCTACCTGGACCTCACCCACCTGCCGCCGGAGCAGCTGGACGCCAAGCTCCCGGACATCACCGAGTTCGCCCGCACCTACCTCGGCATCGAGCCCTACACGGACCCGATCCCGATCCAGCCCACCGCGCACTACGCCATGGGCGGCATCCCGACCAACGTCGAGGGTGAGGTGCTGCGCAACAACACCGAGGTCGTCCCGGGCCTGTACGCGGCCGGCGAGGTCGCCTGCGTGTCCGTGCACGGCGCCAACCGCCTGGGCACCAACTCGCTGCTGGACATCAACGTGTTCGGCAAGCGCGCGGGCGTCGCCGCCGCCGACTACGCGCAGACGGTGGACTACACCGAGCTGCCCGAGAACCCGGCCGAGAAGGTCCAGGCCCTGGTCGACGGCCTGCGCGAGTCCACCGGCACCGAGTCCGTGGCGCAGATCCGCAAGGAGCTGCAGGAGACCATGGACGCCAACGCCATGGTCTACCGCACCGGCGCCACCCTGAAGCAGGCCGTCGAGGACATCGCCGCGCTGCGCGAGCGCTACAAGCACGTCTCCATCCAGGACAAGGGCTTCCGCTACAACACGGACCTGCTGGAGGCCGTCGAGCTGGGCAACCTGCTCGACCTGGCCGAGGTGCTGGCCGTGTCCGCGCTGGCCCGCGAGGAGTCCCGCGGCGGCCACTACCGCGAGGACTTCCCGACCCGTGACGACGTGAAGTTCATGCAGCACACCATGGCGTACCAGGAGGTTGCCGCCGACGGCACCACCTCCATCCGCCTCGACTACAAGCCGGTCGTCACGACCCGCTACCAGCCGATGGAGCGTAAGTACTGATGAGCACTCCGACCGTGGAGAAGCACTCGGCCGCTCTGGACGCGGCCGAGAGCGGTGCCACCCAGCTGATCACCGTCACCTTCCGGATCCGCCGGTTCAACCCGGAGGAGCACCCGGACCCGGTGTGGGTCGACTACCAGCTCGAGATGGACCCGAAGGAGCGCGTCCTGGACGCGCTCAACAAGATCAAGTGGGAGCAGGACGGCACCCTCACCTACCGCCGTTCCTGCGCGCACGGCATCTGCGGCTCCGACGCCATGCGGATCAACGGCCGCAACCGGCTGGCGTGCAAGACCCTGATCAAGGACGTCAACCCGGAGAAGCCGATCACGATCGAGGCCATCAAGGGCCTCACGGTCCTCAAGGACCTGGTCGTGGACATGGACCCGTTCTTCCAGGCGTACAAGGACGTCATGCCGTTCCTCATCACCAAGGGGAACGACCCGACGCGCGAGCGCCTGCAGTCCGCCGAGGACCGCGAGCGCTTCGACGACACCACCAAGTGCATCCTGTGCGCCGCGTGCACGTCGTCCTGCCCGGTGTTCTGGAACGACGGCCAGTACTTCGGCCCGGCCGCCATCGTCAACGCGCACCGCTTCATCTTCGACTCGCGTGACGAGGGCGCCGAGCAGCGCCTGGAGATCCTCAACGACCGTGAGGGCGTGTGGCGCTGCCGCACCACCTTCAACTGCTCCGAGGCCTGCCCCCGTGGCATCGAGGTCACCAAGGCGATCCAGGAAGTGAAGCGGGCCCTGGTCACCCGCCGCTTCTGAGCCACCCGGCCCCGCCCGACGAAGGCCCCCGTCCGCACCGCGGACGGGGGCCTTCGCGCGTACCGGCGGCGCGGTCGCCGGCCTCAGTCCGCGGCCGGGGCGGCGCGGCGGGCGGCGCGCAGGCCGCGGACCCCGACGGAGCCGACGGCGATGCCGAGGAGGAAGGAGGTGACGGCGAGGAGGAGGTGCACCCAGAAGAAGGCGGTCGGCTGGGAGTGGTCGCCGCCGGTGAAGGCCTGGCCGCCGGAGTCCTTCCACAGGTTCTTGACGAAGGTCGTCCAGATGATCATCGACCAGACGCCGAAGGCGGTCAGGAACCAGGAGGTGCGGCGGCTGAGCTTCATGGGATCCTCGGCGGGGGTGTGAAGGCGGTGTGCGTCCCCAGTATGCGCGGACGGCCGATCGGCGTACGGCGGGGCCCTCCTGCGGAGGACCGGCCCGGTGCGGCGGACGGCCGGCGCCCGGAGTGGGTACGGTCAGCTGGTGCCCACAGCCCGTCACACGTTCGCCCACCTGTGCGCCGCGGTCACCGCGGCCCTCCCCGTCCTGCTCGTCGCCCAGGCGGCGGCCGCCGCCCCGTACGAGCCGCCCCCGCCCACCGCGGTCGGCGGCGGCCGGCTCGGGCTCCCCGGGGTCCAGGTCGACCCGCTGGCCGGCGCCCCGGCGCTGCCCGGGGACCTCACCGGCCAGTCCTGGATAGTCTCCGACGCCACGTCGGGAGAGGTGCTGGCGGCGAACAACCCGCACCTGAAGCTGCCCCCGGCGAGCACCCTGAAGATCCTCTTCGCGGACACCGTGCTGCCCAAGTTCGACCGCAACCTGGTGCACCGGGTCGCGGACGAGGAGATCCTGGGGATCGGCGCCGGCAGCAGCCTGGTCGGCATCAAGGAGAACCTCGACTACCGGGTCGAGGACCTGTGGCGCGGGGTGTTCCTGAGCTCGGGCAACGACGCCGTGCACGTCCTCGCGCACATGAACGGCGGCGTGCAGCAGACCGTCGGCGAGATGCAGGCCCGCGCCGACGCCCTGCAGGCCCGGGACACCCGGGTGATCTCGCCGGACGGGTACGACATGGACGGCCAGGTCTCCTCGGCCTACGACCTCACCCTGTTCGCCCGGGCCGGCCTGCGCAATCCCGACTTCCGGATGTACTGCGCCACCCGGGACGCGATGTTCCCCGGCGCGGTGGACAAGAACACCGGCCAGCGCGGCAGCTTCGGGATCGCCAACACCGACCGGCTGCTGGGCAAGTACCCCGGCCTGATCGGGGTGAAGAACGGCACCACCACCAACGCGGGCTCCACCTTCGTCGGCGCCGCCGAGCGCAACGGCCGGACCCTGCTGGTGACGGTGATGCACCCGGCCAGCTACCAGAAGGTCTACGACGAGACGGCCGCGCTGCTGGACTGGGGCTTCGCGGCGGCCGACAAGGTGCGACCGGTCGGCCGGCTGGTCGACGAGCTGCCGCCCGGCGGCGAGCCGACCGGCCAGGCCGGCGGCGCCGCCGGCGTTCCGGCGCCCCCGCCGCACCCGTCCCCCACCGCCACGGCACCCGCCACCCCGGCGGCGGCCCCCGTCGCGGCCTCCCGGGGCACCGGCCCCGGCCTCGGCGGCTGGCTGGCCGTCGCGCTGGCCGTGGCCGCGGGCGGCTACGGGGCGCTGGTCGTGCACCGCCGCCGCAGGGCCGCGGGCTGATCCGCCGACGGGCCCGGGCTCAGGGCTCAGGGCTCAGGGGCCGGCTCCCAGGACGCTCAGGACTGGGCCGGGCCCTGGGCCCTGGCCGTCGGCTCCGCCGCGGCCCCCGCCTCGTCGGCCGCCTCGATGACGGCCCGGCCGTGGGCCCTGGCCCGCTCCCGGGCGGCCTCCGGGTCGGCGAGGGCCGTCCAGGCCACGCAGTACATCAGCAGCCGGCTGACGAAGTTGATCCAGAGCAGCAGCGCCACCGGTACGCCGAAGGCGCCGTAGAGGCTCTTCCCGGCGACCGAGCCGAGGTAGGAGGCGAGCAGGATCTTCAGCGCCTCGAAGCCGACCGCGCCGATCAGCGCCCCCTGCAGCACGTCCCGCCGGCGCTGGCCGCCGATGCCGGGGAAGGGCGCCAGCAGGTAGGCGAAGAGCAGGGTGTCGCACCCTATGGCGATGAGGATGCCGATCCCGGTGAGCAGGTAGCCGTTGTGCAGGCCGAGCTGGTCGGCGATCCGCCCGGCCAGCGTCGTCCCCGCGGCGGAGGCGCCCAGCGAGACCAGCGAGACCAGGCCGAGGCCGCCGAGCACCACGCAGTCCCACGCCTTGCGCAGCACCGGGTTGCCGTCCTCCTCGGGCAGCTGCCACACGTCCCGGATCGAGGTGCGCATGGTGTCCACCCAGCCCAGGCCGGAGATCAGCAGCAGTGCCCCGCTGACGAGTCCGACGGCGCCCGCGTTGGCCACCAGCGACGGCAGGTTGAGTGCGTCGGAGATGCCCGGCAGCTGGTCGGAGATGCGTTTCTGAATGTCCGCCACACGGCTGTCGCTGAACGTCGCCACGGCGATCGCCAGGGCGACGGTGAGCAGCGGGAACAGGGCGAGGAAGCCGAAGAAGGTGACCGCGCCGGCCAGTCTGTTCCCGCGGGCCGCGGTGAAGTGCTCGTACACCCGGTACGGGCGGCTGCGCAGCAGTCGCGTCACGAGCGGGCCGATGACCGGAAGGCGGGTCAGGAAGTCCACCCGACCGGTTATACCGGCCCGTCCCCCGAACGGCCGTCAGGCTCGACGCACGGCCGGGGCCGCGTCGTGGCCGCCGGGGCCCGCCGCGGCTAGCCGCGGACCAGCCGGCGGGCCCGGGCGAGCGCCCTGACGGCCTGGTAGGCGCCGTAGCGGCCGTGGCTCAGCAGTTCGGTGCGCACGCCGTCGACGCCCGCCGGGGGGCGGTAGCCGGCCGGGCGCAGCCGGGCGCAGTGGGCGGCCGCGCGGCGGAAGTACTCGCGGCGGTCGCCGGGCGGGACCCGGCCGGGCTTGGAGACGACCGTGTTGAGGTGGTGCAGCATCCGGCCGTAGACGACGGGGCGCCAGTGGTCCAGGTCGGGGCGGCCGTCCAGGAAGCCGAAGACCAGGTCGTACTGGTCGAAGACGTCGAAGTGCTTGCGGCTGGCGGTGGCCAGGATGTTGCCGCCCTCCTGGCGCTGGCGGTAGTGCACGCCGACCTCGTCGAGCAGGGTGATCCGGGCGGCGGCGAGCAGCGCCGGGTACGTCCAGGGGGTGTCCTCGTAGTAGCCGGCCGGGAAGACCAGCCGCTGCGCGGTGACGAAGTCGCGGCGGTAGGCCTTGTTCCAGACGACCTGCAGCAGGTCGAGCAGATCCGGGCGGGCGGCGAGGTCGAAGACCTCGGGGGAGGCGGCGCCGAAGACGTGGGCCGAGGCGGCGCGGGTGATCCGGCCGTCGACGTAGGTGCGGGCGTAGTCGTAGACCAGGACGTCCGGGTCGCCGGTGGCGGTGAGCCGGTCGTCGACGCTCTTGAGCAGGTTCGGGGTGAGCGTGTCGTCGCTGTCGAGGAAGACCACGTAGTCGCCGGTGGCGACCTCCAGGCCGGCGTTGCGGGCCCGGCCGAGTCCGACGTTCTCCGGCAGGTGCAGCACCCGGATCCGCGGGTCCGCGGCGGCGGCCTCGTCGAGCATCGCGCCGCAGCGGTCCGGGGAGCGGTCGTCGACCGCGATCAGTTCCAGGTCGGGGCCGCCCTGGCCGAGGACCGAGTCGAGGCACTCGGCGAGGTAGTCCTGGACCTTGAACACGGGGACGATCACGCTGAAGCGGGGCACGGGCCCCAGAGTAGTGGCCCGGAGGGGCCGCGGAGCCCGGAGGTAGGATCGGGGCGCACGTACGCACCGATCAAATGCGGTCACGCCCCCCACGGGCTGCCACGCTCCTTCCCGAGAAAGGCCTGCGTAGCCGATGGCTCCCCGCCTCTCCATCGTCGTTCCGATCTACAACGTCGAGCGTTACCTGGTCGAATGCCTCGACTCGATCGCCGCCCAGACCTTCACGGACTTCGAGTGCGTCATGGTCGACGACGGTTCGAAGGACGACAGCGCGGCCCTCGCCGAGGCTTACGCGGCCAAGGACTCCCGGTTCCGGCTGGTCCGCCAGGTGAACAAGGGCCTCGGCGCCGCCCGCAACACGGGCATCCGGCACATCGACCCGGACTCCGAGTTCCTGTGCTTCGTCGACAGCGACGACTCGATGCCGCCGAGCGCGTACGAGCTGATGATCAGCACGCTCGACGAGACCGGCTCGGACTTCGCCACCGGCAACGTGCTGCGCTTCCGCGCCGTGGGCTACTACCAGTCCGGCGGGCACTCCAGGCCGTTCCGGGAGACCAAGCTCAAGACGCACATCACCGAGATCCCGGCGCTGGTCACCGACCGCACCGCGTGGAACAAGGTGTACCGCCGCTCCTTCTTCGACGCGGCCGGCATCCTCTACCCCGAGGGCATCCTGTACGAGGACGCCCCGGTCAGCGTGCCGCACCACTACCTCGCCAAGAGCGTGGACGTCCTCTCCGAGCCGATCTACCACTGGCGCGAGCGCGAGGTCGGCGAGATGTCGATCACGCAGATGCGGACCAACCCCAAGGGCCTGATCGACCGCGTCACCTCGGTCGAGCTGGTCCGCGGCTGGCTGAAGAAGCAGACCGAGCCGCGCTTCGCCCAGTACCTGCGCTCCTACGACGAGAACACCCTCGTCGAGGAGATCCCGATGTTCTTCTGGTCCGTCGTGGACGGCGACAAGGAGTACCGGGACGCCTACCTCAAGAACGTCAGCCGGCTGCTCCGGGCGATCGGCCCCGAGCAGGTCCGCAAGCTGCGGGCGCCGCTGCGGCTGAAGTACCACCTGACCCTGCAGGGCCGCATCGACGAGTTCGTCGAGCAGATCAAGTACGAGGGCGAGAGCAACGGCGGCGTCCAGGCCCGCGGCCTGCTGCGGCCGTACGCCGACTACCCGTTCCTGCGCGGCGGGCGCAAGAGCGTGCCGTCCGGCGTGCTCAAGCTCGACAACTCGCTGGTCATGCGCAGCCGGCTGTACGAGACCGGCTGGGTCGGCGGGCGGCTGGAGCTGTCCGGCCACGCGTACCCGGAGCAGATGGGCGCGGCCGGAAAGCACGACATGGTCCGCACCCTGGTGCTGCGCGAGGCCAAGGGCCGCCGGGTGATCGCGGTGCCGATGAAGACCACGTACAGCCCCGAGGCCACCGCCAGCTGCCACCACGACCTGTACAACTGCGACTGGGCCGGCTTCAACGTCTCCATCGACCCGAAGAAGCTCCGGCACCGCGGCCAGTGGAAGGACGGCAACTGGCGCGTCCTGGTGGCCGGCGCCGGCAAGGGCGGCGTCTACAAGGGCCGGATCTGGGCCGGCTGGAGCGACACCGCCCAGTACATCCCGGCGCACTGGGTCGAGCCGGACGTGCGGATCGTGCCGTGGGTCCGGGACGGCAGCGTCTACCTGCGGGTGGAGACCGTCAAGGCCCGGGTGACCGGCCTGGCCGCGCACGGCGGCCGGGTGGAGGTCTCGGGTGCGGCCCGCTCCGGCGCGAGCTTCGCCGGGGCCAAGCTGCGGCTCCTGCACGTCGAGTCGGACCGCGAGCTGGCCTACCCGGTGGAGCTGGGCACGCCGGTCGGCAGCCTGCAGCCGTTCACGGTCTCCTTCCCGGTGGCCGAGCTGACCGCCCTGCGCGAGTCCTGGGCCGAGCTGGACCCGGTGGCGGCCGACCGCGCCCGCGACCGCTGGGACACCTCGCTGGTGCTCGCCGACGGCAGCACCGTCGCGATCGCCTGGGACGACCGCAACGCCCCCTCGCAGCTGCACCTGGCGCTGAACCCGGAGGCCCCCTCGGACCGGCGCCGGGCCCTCTACTCCAAGCCCTCCCCCAGCGGCTACCTGCAGTTCTCCGACCAGCTGCTGCAGCCGGTGGTGGACGAGGTCTCCTCCCGCGGCGCCGACGGCTTCCTGCTCAGCGGCTCGTTCCCGCTGCCCGGCACGCACCGCTGGGAGCTCGTCGTCCGGCACAACTGGCGCGAGGAGGAGCACGTCTACCCCGTGGAGATCGCGGACGGCCGGTTCCGGACCGCGATGCCGGCCGTGCCGACGGCCTCCTTCGCCGGCCGGGTCCCGCTCGCCCAGGGCACCTGGGGCGTCTTCTTCCGCCCGCTCGGCGCCCCCGTCGAGGAGATGCCGAGCTCGTACGCGCTGATCGCGCCGGAGTGCTTCGGCGCGCTGCCGCTGGAGGTGGAGTCGCGCGGCAAGCGCGTCGTGCTGGAGCGCCGCCACCACGACGGGATCTCGCTTGAGTCGCACTCGGCGCTGCTGCCCGAGGAGCGCAGCGGCTACCGCCAGCGCCAGCTGCGCAACGTCGACTACCCGGGCGCCCGCCGGCACCCGCTGCGCGACGCCGTGCTGTACAACGTCGGCCTCGGCGGCCTGTACGCCGACTCGCCGCGGGCGATCCACGAGGAGCTGGTCCGCCGCGGCCTGCCGCTGGAGCACCTCTGGGGCAGCGACGACCTGCAGGCCGAGCTGCCGCAGACCGCGGGCGCGCTGCGGCTCTGGAGCCCGGAGTGGTTCGAGGCGCTGGCGACGGCCAAGTACATCGTCACCAGCACCCACCTGCCCGACTTCTTCGTCCGCCGCCCCGGCCAGGTCGTCGTGCAGACCTGGCTCGGCAGCCCGCTGAAGCAGATCGGCCTCGATTTCGAAAAGGTCTGGTTCACCGATTCGAACTACCTGAAGGGCCTCGCCAAGGAGGTTCCGAACTGGAGCCTGCTGGTCGCCGGGAACAGCTGGTCGGCTCCGGTGCTGCGACGCGCGTTCGACTACAAGGGCGAGATCCTGGAGAGCGGTTCGCCCCGGAACGACCTCCTCTTCGCGGTCGACCGGGAGAAGACCGCCGAGCAGGTCCGGGAACGGCTCGGCCTGCCCGAGGGCAAGAAGGTCGTGCTCTACGCGCCGACCTGGCGCGAGGACCGGCGCCGGCCGGACGGCGGCTACCAGCTGGACCTGCGGATCGACCTGGAGGCGGCCAAGGCCGCGCTCGGCGACGACCAGGTGCTGCTGGTGCGCCGGCACAGCATGATGTGCGGCCAGATCCCGGACGCCGGCAACGGCTTCGTCTGGGACGTCGGCAGCTACCCCGACATGGCGGAGCTGCTGCTGATCGCGGACGTGCTGGTCACCGACTACTCGGCGAGCGTCTTCGACTTCGCCGCGACCGGCAAGCCGGTGCTGTTCTTCACCTACGACCTGGAGCACTACCGCGACAACCTGCGCGGTTTCAGCCTGAACTTCGAGGCGGAGGCGCCCGGCCCGCTGCTGGCCACCTCCGAGCAGCTGGTCGACGCGCTCGGCCGGGTGGACGAGGTCGCGGCCGAGCACGCGGACCGGGCCGCCGCGTTCCGCGAGAAGTACTGCGACCTGGACGACGGCAAGGCCGCCGCCCGGGTGGTCGACGCGATGCTCCGAAAGGAGTAACCGCCCCCCGCCCCGCCGAGGCGCCCGACGCGATCCGCGTCGGGCGCCTCGGCGCATTCTGGACGTTTCCTGGACACTTCCCCGTCCTTTACGTCCGCATTGCACTCGAACTCGTGTTTCGTTGACGAATTTCGCGGGAAATTCGCCGGACCGTACAGTTGACCCCGGGTGTCGTCCCGGTATGGGATGTCAATTCGGATCCGGCCCGGTGGATATCGGCCCGGAGCCCCGGTCCACCGCCATGGCCCGGCCGCCGTCCCGAAGGGCCCACCCCCGATGTCTGTGCTCACGCGGTTCGTCCTCCCCCACGCGGGCCCGCGGGTCGGCACCGACCGGCCCGCCGAGGACGAGGACGTCGTCTTCGGCCTGCTGCGCGCCCGCTGGACCGGCCGCGGGCTGGAGCTCACCGGCTTCGCCCGGCCGGACGACCTCGACACCGGCCGCCCCGGCTCCGCCTGGACCTGGCTGACCCTGCGCCACCCCGACCCGGACCTCCCGCCCGTCC
This sequence comes from Kitasatospora sp. NPDC101176, assembly GCF_044768035.1. Lineage (NCBI taxonomy): Bacteria > Bacillati > Actinomycetota > Actinomycetes > Kitasatosporales > Streptomycetaceae > Kitasatospora > Kitasatospora sp. NPDC101176. The sequence continues at coordinate 231,273 of NZ_JBIWPA010000006.1, read as the reverse complement.
ACCTCCGCTCCCGGCCGCGCCGGCTGCCCGAGGTCACCGACGACAGCGCCCAGCCCGACCTCAACCACGACTGGTCCGGCTTCACCGCCCTGGTCGACCCGGCCCGGCTGCGCCGCGGCCCCGACTGGCCGCTCGGCGACTGGCAGGTCGAGGCCACCCTGTTCACCCGCCCGCGCCCGGCCCGGGTGCGGCGCCAGTACGGCTCCCTCGCCCCGCACTGGTGCGGCTCCGGCGAGTACCCGCCGGCCCGCTGGCTGGACCGGGACGTCCGCCTCCAGCCGGAGTTCTCCGACGGGCGGCTGCGGCTGCGGCTCGAACGCCCCGGCGTCCGGCTCACCCACGCCTCCCCCACCGCCGACGGCCTCGACCTGGGCGGCACCGCGCACGACCAGCCCGACGGCACCGTGCTGCGGCTGCGCCACCGGCAGAGCCCGGCCGTGATCGAACGTCCGGTCGCCCGCACCGGCGACCGCTTCGCCGTCCACGTCCCGTACCGGCCGTTCACCGCCGACGGCCGCGGCGCCGACGACCTCGAACACTGGGACGCCGAGTTGCAGCGCCCCGACGGCACCACCGAGCAGCTCTGCCTGGACGAGCGCCACGGCCGGGTGGCCGGCCAGCACCGGCTGCCCGGCGCCCCGGACCGCGCGCTCTACCTCAAGCACCTCGCCGACGGGCGGCTCCAGCTGTGCGTCCAGCCGGCGGCCGGCCTGGTCGAGCGGATCGCCGTCCGGGCCGGCGGCTTCGAGCTCACCGGCCACTGCCCGGGGGGCTCCGCCGACCGGCTGGAGCTCGTCCTGCGGCACACCGGCGTGGCCGGCGAGGTCCGCAGCCCCGTCGAGACCGGCCCCGGCGGCCGGTTCCTGGTCCGGGTGCCGGCGACCCGCACCGGCTCTGACGGCGCCGGCCTGCCGCTGCGCAAGGGCGTCTGGGAGGCGTCGCTGGAGCCCGTCGGGCACTCCGGCCCGAGCCGCCCGCTGCTCGCCGCGCCCGCCGCGCTCCCCGCCCTGCCCGCCGCCACCTCCGTCGGCGGCAAGCGGGTCCTGCTGCAGCGCCGCTGGCACGACACCCTGCTGGTGGACTCCACCCCGGTGCTCACCGCCACCGAGCGCAGTGCCTGGACGCAGGCCCGGCTGCGCACCCGCGCGTACCCCGCCGCCCGCCGCGAGCCGCTGCGCGAGGCCGTGCTGTACGACGTGTTCGGCGGCCGCGGCTACGCCGACTCGCCGCGCGCGGTGCACGCCGAACTCGACCGCCGCAGCGCGCCGTTGGAGCACCTCTGGGTGGTCGACGACGCCCAGGCCGAACTCCCGCCCGGAGTGCGCGCCGTCCGGATCTGGAGCCCCGAGTGGTACCGGGCCCTGGCCACCTGCCGCTACCTCGTCGGCAACACCCACTTCCCGGACTTCCTGGAACGCCGCCCCGGCCAGGTGGTGGTGCAGACCTGGCACGGCTCACTGCTGAAGCGGATCGCCCACGACGTCGACAACCCCTGGCTGGCCGACCACGGCTACCTGGACGCGCTCGACCGGGAGACCCCGCAGTGGAGCCTGCTGCTCTCCCCCAGCCCGTTCGCCACCCCGATCCTGCGCCGCGCCTTCCGCTACCACGGCGAGATCCTGGAGGCCGGCTACCCCCGCAACGACGTGCTCGCCAGACCCGACCGGCGCACCGCCGCGGCCGTCCGCCGCAGGCTCGGCGTCCCGGACGGCAAGCGGATCGTGCTGTACGCGCCGACCTGGCGGGAGGACCAGCAGCGCGGCGACGGCGACGGCTTCCGCTTCGACCTGCGCCTCGACCTCGACCACGCCCGGCGCCTGCTCGGCCCGGACCACGTGCTGCTGGTCCGCCCGCACGCGCACGTCCGCGAACCGCTGCCCGGCGCCGGGGACGGCTTCCTGTACGACTGCGGGGACTACCCGGACCCGCAGGAGCTGCTGCTGGTCGCGGACGTGCTGGTGACCGACTACTCGTCGATCATGTTCGACTTCGCCGTCACGGGCCGCCCGGTGCTCTTCTTCACCTACGACCTGGAGCACTACCGGGACACCCTGCGCGGCTTCTACTTCGACTTCGAGCCGCAGGCCCCCGGCCCGCTCGTCCCCACCTCCGCCGGACTGCTCCGCGCGCTGCGCGAACTCGCCGACGGCGGCCCCGGGCTGCCGCCCGGCTACGCCGAGCGCCACCGCCGCTTCCGGGCCGAGCACTGCGCCCTGGACGACGGCGGGGCGTCCCGCCGGGTGGTGGACCGGATGCTGGAGCTGGGGGCGGGTCAGGAGAACCGGTAGCCGCGCCAGGGCCGCCAGACCTCGTCCGCGTCGAAGCGGGAGAGGCTGAAGCCCGGCACGTCGAAGGCCGCCCGGAAACCGCGGGCCTGCGCGTACGCCTGGTCGAGCGCGTCCTCGGACAGGCCGTGCGCCACCGTCACGTGCGGGTGGTAGGGGAAGGCCAGCTCGCGGGCCAGCGGGCCGGAGCGGACGTCCGCCTCCAGCAGGCGGCACTCCTGCGCGCCCTCCTCGACCCGGACGAACACCACCGGGGAGACCGGGCGGAAGGTCCCGGCGCCGCTCAGCAGCATCCGGAACGGCCGGTGCGCGGCGGCCACCGCGGCCAGGTGCTCCTCGATCTTCGGCAGCGCCCCGGCCGGCACCTCGGTCGGCGGCAGCAGGGTCACGTGCGTCGGTATCGACCGGGCCTGCGGATCGCCGTGCCCGGCGCGGGCGTCCTGGATCTCCGTCCCGTACGGGTCCGGGACGCTCACGGACACGCCGATGGTGAGGACCTCCGGGAGGTCCTCACCATCGGGCAGTCGCGGCAGCGCAGTCACCGCTTGGCGGCCGGGAGGAAGCCGATCCGGTCGTACACCGTCGCCAGCGTCTGCGCGGCCACCTCGCGGGCCTTCTCGCCGCCGATCGCCAGCACCCGGTCCAGCTCGGCCGGGTCGTCCAGGTAGACGCGGGTGCGCTCCTGGAACGGGGTGACCCACTCGGTGAACAGCTCGGCCAGCTCGGTCTTCAGGGCGCCGTACATCTTGCCCTCGAAGTGCGCGACCAGCTGCTCGACCGACTGGCCGCTGAGCGCCGAGTGGATGCGCAGCAGGTTGGAGACGCCGGCCTTCTCCTCCTCGTCGTAGGAGACCACGGTGCCGGTGTCGGTGACGGCGCTCTTGAACTTCTTGGCGCTCGTCTTCGCGTCGTCCAGCAGGCTGACCAGGCCCTTGGCCGAGGAGGCCGACTTGCTCATCTTGATCGCCGGGTCCTGGAGGTCCTGGATCTTGGCCGTCTCCTTGAGGATGTACGGCTTCGGGACCGTGAAGGTCGGGCTGTAGCGGGTGTTGAAGCGCTCCGCGAGGTCGCGGGTGAGCTCCACGTGCTGGCGCTGGTCCTCGCCGACCGGGACGGCGTCCGCCTGGTAGAGCAGGATGTCGGCGACCTGGAGGATCGGATAGGTGAACAGGCCCACGGAGGTGCCGGCGGCGCCCTGCTTGGCCGACTTGTCCTTGAACTGGGTCATCCGGGAGGCCTCGCCGAAGCCGGTGAGGCAGTTCATCACCCAGCCGAGCTGCGCGTGCTCGGGCACGTGCGACTGGACGAACAGGGTGCAGTGCTCAGGGTCCAGGCCGGCCCCGAGCAGCTGTGCGGCGGAGATCCGGGTGTTCTGGCGCAGCGTCGCCGGGTCCTGCTCGACGGTGATCGCGTGCAGGTCGACGACCATGTAGAAGGCGTCGTTCTCCTTCTGCAGGTCGACCCACTGGCGCACCGCGCCCAGGTAGTTGCCGAGGTGGAACGAGCCGGAGGTGGGCTGGATGCCGGAGAGCACCCGGGGACGGTCCTTGACCGGACCGGTGACCGCTGCGTTGACCATGCGCGCCATTGTTCCAGTTCCACCGGTCGCTCAGGAAACGTCTGCCCCTGGAGGTTCCGCCAGTGTGACCGCACTCACCCTCACCCTGGCGATCCGCCGGCCCTCCATCTTGGCCACCGTCAGCAGCACGCCGCCCCCGCCGTCGACCGGGACGCGCACCTGGTCGCCGTCCCGGGGGAGCCGGCCGAGCGAGGCGACCAGGCAGCCCGCCACCGTCTCGTACGGGCCCTCGGGCAGGGTGGCGCCGGTCTCCTCGGTGAAGTCGCCGAGGTTGAGCAGGCCGTCGAGCTCCATGCCGCCGCCGACCAGCCGACGGGTGGCGGCGGTCTCCGGCCGGTCGTACTCGTCCCGGATCTCGCCGATCACCTCCTCGACCAGGTCCTCCAGGGTGACGATCCCGGCGGTGCCGCCGTACTCGTCCACCACGATCGCCAGGTGGTGGCCCTCCCGACGCATCTCGCCCATCGCCTCCAGCACCAGCTTGGTGCCGGGCAGCAGCTTGACCGGGCGGGCCAGGTCGCGGGCCTTGACGGCCTGCTCGCCGCGCGCGCCGTACAGGTCGCGGACGTGGACGAAGCCGACCACCGCGTCGGCGCTGCCCTCGACCACCGGGTAGCGCGAGTGCGGCGAGGTGTCCGCCTGGTGCCGGACGGCGGCCAGCGGGCGCTCGGCGTCCAGGAAGGTCACCTCCGTCCTCGGGACCATCACCTCGCGCAGCTGGCGCTCCCCGGCGGAGAACACGTCCGCGATCAACGCGCGCTCGTCGCTGCCGAGTTCGGTGTTGGCGGCGACCAGGCCGCGGAGCTCCTCGGAGCTCATCGACCCGCGGCCGGCGGCCGGGTCGCCGCCGAGCAGGCGGACCATCAGGTTGGTGGAGTGGCCGAGCAGCCAGATCACCGGGCGCAGCACCACCGACATCACGTCGACCACCGGCGCCGCGAGCACCGCGATGGACTCGGCGCGCTGCAGGCCGATGCGCTTGGGGGTGAGCTCCCCGAGCACCAGCGAGGCGTAGCTGATCACCAGGGTGAGGCCGACCAGGGCGATCGCGTCGGCGACGCCCTCGGTCAGCCCGGCCCGCACGAACAGCGGGGCGACCTTGCCGGACAGGGTGTCCGCGCCGAAGGCCGCGGACAGGAAGCCCATGCAGGTCACGCCGACCTGGACGGCGGCCAGGAAGCGGTTGGGGTCGGCGGCCAGGTGGGCGGCCCGGGCGGAGCGGCGGGTGCCGTGCGCCTCCAGGGTCCGGATCTGGCCCTCGCGCAGCGAGATCAGCGAGATCTCGGCGACGTTGAACAGTCCGCCCAGCAGGATGAAGACGAGGACGAGCGCGGCGTCCCCGAGGGTTTCGTTCACAGCGGGCCAGTGTAGGGCGACGGCCCGCCGCCCCTCGGGAGGGGCGGCGGGCCGTCGGGAGGCGTCGCGCGGGGCTCAGATGAGGCCGAGCTCCTGGACCGCGTCGCGCTCCTCGGTCAGCTCCTTGACCGAGGCGTCGATGCGGGCGCGCGAGAAGTCGGAGATCTCCAGGCCCTGGACGATCTCGAACTTGCCGGCCTTGGTGGTGACCGGGAAGGAGGAGATCAGACCGGCCGGGACGCCGTAGGAGCCGTCGGAGACGACGCCCATGGAGGTCCAGTCGCCCTCGGCGGTGCCGTTGACCCAGGTGTGCACGTGGTCGATGGCGGCGTTGGCGGCCGAGGCGGCCGAGGAGGCGCCGCGGGCGTCGATGATGGCCGCGCCGCGCTTGGCGACGGTCGGGATGAAGTCGTTCTCCAGCCAGGCCTGGTCGCTGCCGACGGCCTCGAAGGCCGGCTTGCCGGCGATCTCGGCCTGGAAGACGTCCGGGTACTGGGTGGCGGAGTGGTTGCCCCAGATGGTGACGCGCTTGATCTCGGAGACCGGCGCACCGGTCTTCAGGGACAGCTGGCCGACGGCCCGGTTGTGGTCCAGGCGGGTCATCGCGGTGAAGCGCTCGGCCGGGACGTCCGGGGCGTTGCGCTGGGCGATCAGGGCGTTGGTGTTGGCCGGGTTGCCGACCACCAGGACCTTGATGTCGTCCGCGGCGTGGTCGTTGATCGCCTTGCCCTGCGGGCCGAAGATGCCGCCGTTGGCCTGCAGCAGGTCGCCGCGCTCCATGCCCGCGGTGCGCGGACGGGCGCCGACCAGCAGCGCCACGTTGGCGCCGTCGAAGGCCTCGTTCGCGTTGTCGGTGATGGTGATGTCGCGCAGCAGCGGGAAGGCGCAGTCGACGAGCTCCATGGCGGTGCCCTCGGCGGCCTTGAGGCCCTGCGGGATCTCCAGGAGGCGCAGGTTCACCGGCACGTCGGCACCGAGCAGGTGGCCCGAGGCGATGCGGAACAGCAGCGCGTAGCCGATCTGGCCGGCCGCTCCGGTGATGGTGACGTTGACGGGGGTGCGGGTCATTTCTACCTTCTCCAGCAAATCGCCAGGTGCCCCAGGCACACCGGCGCACTGGAGCCGAGGATGGTCTCTCGACATCGAGAGACCGGCGTCAGGTTATCGCAAAGCGAAGCGTACGCCGCGGGTACCGGACTGGCTGATACGTCACAACGACGGCGGCCCCCGCCCGGAGGGTCCGGGCGGGGGCCGTCACGGGGGCCCGGCTCAGTGCTTGGGCCGGCCGATCAGCTGGCCGATGTTGTCGAGCAGCGGGATCTCCAGCCACGGGTTCGGCTGTGCCACCAGGGTCAGCAGCACGATCGACGCGCCCAGGAAGGTCAGCACGATCACGTCAGTGAAGCGGCTGCGCACCGCCAGCATCCCGACCTCGGGCATCACCAGCCGCAGCACGGCGCCGAGCAGCACCCCGCCGCCGAGGATCAGCAGCCCGTACTTGAAGCCGTCCTTGAAGTCGGCGAACCAGGTGACCGCGAGACCGGCGCCGACCACCAGCAGGACCAGGGTTATCGGCCACTGCCGGACGGGCAGCGCGTGGTCACGCCCGAGGGCCGCGGCCGAGCCCTCGGGCGGCAGGGTGCCGGTGGTCTTGACCGGCCTGCGCCGGGTCCGCGCCGGTCGCGGTTCCGTCATGCTCGCCGTCCCTCGTCGTGGTGTCGGTCGGGTGTCAGACGCCGGCGCGGCGCTCGGCCGCCACGACGATGTTGTTGAGCAGCATGGCCCGGGTCATCGGGCCCACGCCGCCGGGGTTGGGGGAGATCCACCCGGCCACCTCGGCCACGCCGGGGTGCACGTCGCCGACGATCTTGCCCTCGCTGCGGCTGACGCCCACGTCCAGCACCGCCGCGCCCGGCTTGACGTCCTCCGGCTTGACCAGGTGCGGCACACCGGCGGCGGCCACCACGATGTCGGCCTTGCGCAGGTGGTAGGCGAGGTCCCGGGTGCCGGTGTGGCACAGGGTCACGGTGGCGTTCTCGCTGCGGCGGGTGAGCAGCAGGCCGATCGAACGGCCGACGGTGACACCGCGGCCGATCACGACCACCTCGGCGCCGTCGATCCCGACGCCGTGGCGGCGCAGCAGCTCGACGATGCCCAGCGGGGTGCAGGGCAGCGGGCCCTCGATGCCCAGGGCGAGGCGGCCGAGCGAGGTCGGGTGCAGGCCGTCCGCGTCCTTGTCCGGGTCCATCAGCTCCAGGACCGGGTTCTGGTCCAGGCCCTTGGGCAGCGGCAGCTGGACGATGTAGCCGGTGCACGCGGGGTCGGCGTTGAGCTCGCGGACGACGTTCTCGACGTCCTCCTGCGTGGCGGTGGCGGGCAGCTCGCGCTGGATCGAGGCGATGCCGACCTCGGCGCAGTCGCGGTGCTTGCCGTTCACGTACCAGCGGCTGCCCGGGTCGTCGCCGACCAGGACGGTGCCGAGGCCGGGCGTGACGCCCTTCGCCTTGAGGGCCGCCACGCGGGCGGCGAGTTCGGACTTGATCGCGGCGGCGGTGGCCTTGCCATCGAGAATCTGGGCAGTCATGACCCCATTCTCCCGGATCGCGGCGCGCCGCCGTACCAGGGCCCGCCAGCCGACCGGACGGACACGGAACGTCCTGGCCACGTTGCGGTTGCGCCACAGTCCGGCCCGCGTGCGGGGAACCGGCTGGACACGGCCAGGCCGTCCGTTCGACGATATGCGGGCATTCCCTGCCGCGAACCGGCCCGGTGACGGGCCGACGGACTCCCGGCGGGGCGTACCCGGGGGAAAGAGCACGTGAGCCGACCACTTCAGATCGAGCAGCCCGACCAGCGAGGCGTCGTCCCGCCCGCGGCGTGCCCGTCGACGACTCCGCTCGCGCCGCCGCCACCGCGCTCACCACGCGGCTGAGCCGACCGCGCCGCCCGGCCCCGTGCCGGGCCTCCGCCCTGCCCGCGCCCCGTTCCGTCGACGACCCGACCCGCCGACCGGAACCGGGACCTCCGCACCGTCCCCACGTCCCCGTAACTGCCCGGAGGCATCGATGAGTTACCCGCCCGACCCGAACAACCCCTACGGCCAGCCGCCGCAGGCCCCCGGCTACGGCTACCCCCAGCAGGCCCCGCCGGCCGCCGCGTACGGCTACCCGCAGGCCGCTCCGGGCTACGGCGCCCCGGGCTACGGCTACCCGCCGGCCGTCCCGCAGAGCATGCCGGGCCTGGTCGTCACCACCCGGGTGCTGCTGTTCGTCATCGGCGCCGTGCAGATCATCGGCGCGGGTGCGTACCTGATCATCGCCGCGGCGGCCAAGGAGGTCACCAACCGGGCGCAGGAGATCGACGGCAACGACCCGTTCAACGGCTTCGGCAACGCGGCGGCCGGTGTGCTGGTGGTGATCGGCGTCGTGTGCGCGCTGTTCGCGGCGTTCTCGATCACGCTGGGCGCGAAGTTCGGCAAGGGCGGACCGGCCGTGCGCGTCACCACCCTGGTGTACGGCGCGCTCGGCGCGCTGCTGGGCCTGCTCGGGCTGCTCGGCACCTTCGCCAACAAGGCCAACCCGGTCGGCCTGGTCTTCGTGCTGATGTGGCTCGCGGTGTCGATCATCATGATCGTCTCGATGAGCGTGAAGGACGGCGTCGCCTGGTTCTCCCGGCCGCGCTACTGAGCACCGGGCCCGGCGGGCGGCGCCCGCACCGGGCCACCGGCCGCCGGGCCGGAACGACGAGCGGCCCGGCCCCCTCCCGCGGGAGGGGGCCGGGCCGCTCCGTCACACCGTCAGCCGGTGACGGTCGGGCGACCGGACGGGTCGGGCGACCGGGCGATCAGTGGAAGAAGTGCCGGGCGCCGGTGAAGTACATCGTCACGCCCGCCTCGGCGGCCGCCGCGACGACCTCCTCGTCCCGGATCGAACCACCCGGCTGCACGATGGCCCGCACACCGGCCGCGATCAGGATCGCCGCACCGTCCGCGAACGGGAAGAACGCGTCCGAGGCCGCGTAGGCGCCCTTGGCGCGCTCGCCGGCCCGCTCGACCGCGAGCTTGCACGAGTCGACCCGGTTGACCTGGCCCATGCCGACGCCCACCGAGGCACCGTCCTTGGCCAGCAGGATCGCGTTGGACTTGACGGCCCGGCAGGCCCGCCAGGCGAAGGCCAGCTCGGCCAGCTCCGCGCCGGACAGCGCCTCGCCGGTGGCCAGCGTCCAGTTCGCCGGGTCGTCGCCCTCGGCGTGCACCCGGTCGGTGTCCTGCAGCAGCACGCCGCCGGAGACCGGGCGCACCTCCTGCCGGCCGGTCGGCGCCTCGGGGGCCAGCAGCACCCGCAGGTTCTTCTTCCGGGCCAGCACCTCGACGGCGCCGTCCTCGTAACCCGGGGCCACCACGACCTCGGTGAAGATCGGGGCGATCTGCTCGGCCAGCTCGACGGTGACCGGGCGGTTGACCGCGATCACGCCGCCGTACGCCGACACCGGGTCGCACTCGTGCGCCTTGCGGTGCGCCTCGGCGACGTCCGCGCCGGTCGCGATGCCGCAGGGGTTGGCGTGCTTGATGATCGCGACGGCCGGCTCGGCGTGGTCGTACGCGGCACGGCGCGCGGCGTCGGTGTCGACGTAGTTGTTGTACGACATCTCCTTGCCGTGCAGCTGCTGCGCGCCGGCCAGGCCGCCCGTGCCGTCGCTGTACAGCGCGGCGCCCTGGTGCGGGTTCTCGCCGTAGCGCAGCACGTTCTGCCGCTCCCAGGTCGCGCCCAGGAACTCCGGGAAGCGCTCGTCGCTCGGCGCGTAGCCGGCCTCGAACCACGAGGCGACCGCGACGTCGTAGGCGGCGGTGTGCGCGAACGCGGCACCGGCCAGGCGCTTGCGGGTGGCCAGGTCGAAGCCGCCGCCGGCGACGGCCTCCAGCACGTCGCCGTAGCGGGCCGGGTCGACCACGACGGCCACCGACGGGTGGTTCTTGGCGGCGGCGCGGACCATGCTCGGGCCGCCGATGTCGATCTGCTCGACGCACTCGTCCGGGGTGGCGCCCGAGGCGACGGTGGCCTTGAACGGGTAGAGGTTCACCACGACCAGGTCGAAGGGCTCGACGCCCAGCTCGGCCAGCTGCGCGCGGTGCGACTCCAGCCGCAGGTCGGCGAGCACGCCGGCGTGCACGCGCGGGTGCAGGGTCTTCACGCGCCCGTCCAGGCACTCCGGGAAGCCGGTCAGCTCGGAGACCTCGGTCACCGGGACGCCGGCGGCGGCGATCCGGCCGGCGGTCGAGCCGGTGGAGACGATGGCGACCCCGGCGGCGTGCAGGCCCTGGGCCAGCTCCTCCAGACCGGTCTTGTCGTACACGCTGATCAGCGCGCGACGGATCGGACGGACGTCCTCGGAGACAGGAGGGGTGGTGGAGCTTGCGCTCATGCCGGAATCCATACCTTTCGGTCCTCGATGCGGTGACCTTCGCGGGCCAGCCGGCCCACGACGTCGACGAGCAGCTTGCGCTCGACAGTCTTGATGCGCTCGTGCAGCGCGTCGCCGCCATCGGCGTGGTCGGCGTCGACGACCTCGACGACGCCCTGCGCGATGATCGGCCCGGTGTCCACCCCGGCGTCGACCAGGTGGACGGTGCAGCCGGTGACCCGGACCCCGTAGGCGAGGGCGTCGGCCACGCCGTGGGCGCCGGGGAAGGACGGCAGCAGCGCGGGGTGGGTGTTCACGATCCGCCCGGCGAAGGCCGCGATGAACTCGGGGCCGAGGATCTTCATGAACCCGGCCGTGACCACCAGGTCCGGTTCGTGGGCGGCGACGGAGGCGGTCAGCGCGCGGTCCCAGTCGGCCCGGTCCGGGTGGTCCTTCACCCGGTGCACGAAGACCGGCAGTCCGGCCCTCCCGGCGCGCTCCAGACCGGCGATCCCGTCGCGGTCCGCGCCCACGGCGACGATCTCGGCCCCGAAGGCCGGATCGGCGGCGGCGTCGATCAGCGCCTGCAGATTGGTGCCGGAACCGGAGACCAGCACCACCAGTCGGGCCGGTCCGGGCGTACGGGGCGGGAAGAGCTGGGCGGGGGCGGCCACTGCGCGATTCTCCGTAGGTCGGGCGCCGCCCGCTGGTACGTCCACCGGCGGTGGGGCCACTACGAACGGCAGGTCGAGCGAGGGGGAACACCAGGAGAACCCGCCGTGACGCGGGCCCCCGGGAACCTATGTGAGCTGCTGACCGTCACCACGATAACGGCTGGTCGGACGCCCCTCGAACCCTCCTGTCGGCGCTACGCGCGTAGTTGAGACGGGGATCTCCTCCCGCCCCCCGCAGCGCAGTTGCCGCGGCGGGGCGCGTCCGGAACCCGGGCGGCCGTCCCGCGCCGGACGGCCACGGCGGGCCCCTCCCGGCCCGGGCAGCGGGCGGGCCGCCGGAGCCCCGGCGAACGACTGCGGGATCATAGGGGGCGCGGGAGACCGCCCCTCCGACCGAGAAGGAATGGCTGAACCATGAGCAGCGGTGACGACACCGGCGAGCGCAACCCCTTCGCGCCGCCGCCGGCGGATGCCCCGGACCAGCCGTGGCAGCCGCGCAACCCCTGGCCCGGCGAGCACCCCCGGGGCGACGGCGGCCAGGGGCCCGACGGCCAGGGCACCGGCGAGCGCCCGCAGTTCCCGCCGCCGCACCCCTGGGGCCCCGTCCAGCACGGTGACGGCCGGGGGCCGCGGCCCCCCGCCCCGCAGCCGCCGAAGCTCGACCCCACCGACCCGGCCCAGCGCCGCGCCCGCAACGCCGCCCTCGCCGGACCGGCCGCGCTGGTCTGCCTGTTCATCGGCCTCCAGTGGGCGGCCCTGTTCTTCGGCGTGCTCGGCATCGTCCTGGGCGTCAGCGCGATGCGCACCCCGCGGCGCGCGGCCGCGGGCCCCGGCGCCGCGCCCCGGCCCGCCGCCCCGAACCCGCTCACCCCGGCCGCGCTCGCGGGCATCCTCACCGGCGCGATGACCGTCGTGGTCGCCTCCTCGGTGATCGCCCTCGGGGTGTACTACGACGACTACGTCACCTGCGTCCGGGACTCGCTGACCTCCGTCGGCGCCGAGAACTGCAACCGCCTGGCGCCCAAGTGGTACGTGGACTTCACCGGGAACGCCGGGTAGGTCCCGGACCTCACCCCTCCCGAGGTCCGCTCAGGCGCACCACGGCGGCGTACGCGCGGGCGCGCACCAGCAGCGCACCCCGGTGCGCCTGCGCCGCGAGCCGGGCGCGGGCGGTGAGCGGAGCGCCCCCCACACCGCCGTCCCCGACACCGCCGTCCCCGGGGGCGGCGACCCCAGGGACGGCGACCGCGGGACGCAGCGCCCGGTGACGGGTCAGCAGCGCCCCCGGCACGGCCACCAGCACCAGCCAGCCCGCCGCCGCCAGGCCCGTCCACCACGGCACCGGGCCGATCCACGCCATCCGCCCGCCCGCGAGCGCGCCGCCCGACAGCCAGCCCAGGGCGGCCGCCCCGGCACCCGTCAGCAGCGCCGCCGCCAGCACCGCCGCCGCCGTGGCGACCGGCGACCAGGGCGCCGCACCGGGCTCCCCGGCGGGCTCCGCCGGGCGGCCGCGACCGGCCGCCGCCCGGCCCAGCAGCACCGCCGGCACCACGGCCGCGAGCACCGGCAGCAGCAGTGCCGCCCACCGCCAGCCGCCCGGCCCCTCGGCCGGGAGCAGCGCGAACAGCGGGAACTCCGGCACCGGGCCGAGCGCCGTACCGGCCGGGGCCACCGCCGTCCCGGCGCCCACCGCGAAGCCCGGCCCCAGCGCGTACGCGGCCCCCCAGAGCACGGCGTTCGGCAGCAGCGCGACCCCGAGCAGCAGCAAGCCGGCCAGGGCCGCCGGACCGCCCCCGAGCACCGCCGCCCCGCGGCCGCCCCCGACCACCGCGGCCAGCACCGCCGCGACCGCCACCAGCAGCCCGCCCGCCGCCGCCAGCCCCGCGCCGGCGGCCAGCGCGGCCCCGCGCACCGCCGCCTCGCCACCGGACGGGCGCAGCGACGGCGGCAGCCGGTCCAGCAGCGGCCGGACCGGACCGGAGGCCCGCGCCGAGCGGGCGCCCGCCGCCGTCGCCAGCCCGGTCACCAGGCCCACCACCAGCACGTCCGGCAGCACCCTGGTCCGGAAGAGCCCGTCGCCCGTGCAGTGCAGGACCACCGCGACCGCCACCGCGCAGTAGCCCGCCCACACCGCGACCGGGCCGCCCCACCGCGGCCGGGGCCCGCGCCGGGCGGCCACGCCGGCGGCGGCCCGGTAGAGCTGAACCACCGCCAGCACGCCCAGGAGCAGCGGAGTGACGGTCAGCGGGGCGCCCGCGGCCCCCCGCACCAGCGGCGCGCCGTGCCCGAGCAGCCACAGCGCACCCGCCAACCGGGTGGCACCGGCCGCGCCGTTGTCCGCGTACGGCGTGGCCACCCAGAGCCCCAGCACCGGCACCCCGACCGCCGCCAGGCCGACCAGCGCCGTCCGCACCCCCGCCAACAGGTCGGCCGGCAGCGGGCGTCCACCCAGCTCGCCCGGCACTTCGAGGATCGGACGGCCCATCAGCTGCGTCATGCGCCTCATGGTGCCAAGGCGACTCGCCATGCTCGGTGAAGCGGCAAACCGCCGCCGTGTCCCAGATTATTGGCTTATGCGCATTTTCAGACCCTGCCCCCAAGCCGCCGGCGCCCCGGCCCGGAGCGTCTGATGACCACGCCACCCACCGCCGAACACCCCGCCGGGGCCGACTCCCCCACCCCCGGCCGCCGACCCCGCAAACCCCGGGCCGCCCGCGCCGACCAGGACACCGCCCGCCTCCTGCGCAAGCTGACCCCCCGTGAGGCCCAGGCCCTCGGCCACCTCGCCACCGGCCGCGACCTCCCGCAGACCGCGGCCGCCCTCGGCGTCACCCCGGCCACCGCCCGCAGCTACGTCCAGCGGGCCATGCGCAAGCTCGGCGCCGCCACGGAGGCCGAGGCCGTCGCCCTCACCGCCGGCCTCCGCGCGCCCCAGACCTCGCCCCAGACCTCGCCCCCGGCCACGTCGGCGGCACCGGCTCCGGCTCCGGCCGGGTCCCCGGGCCCGGCCGTTCCCCCGGCCGATGGCGCCGGCCGGGCCCCGGTCCTCGGCACCGGCGGACGGCCGAAGGAGAACCGCGCACCCGCCCCGGACGGCCACCGCCCGCAGCCGTCCCCCGGCGAGCGGCCCGGCGGCGCACCCCCCGGCACCGGCCGCCGCCGCACGCCCCCACGCTCCGCGAGCTCCCCGGCCGCCCCGGCCCCCGCCGCCCCGTCAGCCGCCCCCGCCCCCGCGGAGCCCGGCAACCCGCCCACCAGCACCGGAAAGCCCGCGCCCGTGAAAACAGCGACCCCCACCGCGCCGACCACGGCACCGACCGAGGCACCGGCCACGGCCGGGCGGCAGACCACCGCCCCCACCGGCACCGCTCCCACCGGCACCGGGCCCGCTCGCGCCGGCCGGCGCCCCCGAGCGGTCGCGGGAGCGACCGGCCCCGGCGCACCGGCCCGGGCGGGTGAACCGGCCCCGGCGGGCCCGGCCGACCGGGGCGGCCGCGGCGAGCCCGCCCCCGGCCGGGCGGCGGAGCAGCCGGTCGACGCCCCCACGCCCGCCCCGGCCGGCTCCGCGACGGCCGCCGCCCCCCGGAACTTCGAGGAGCTGTACGAGGCGGCCCACACCCGTCTGGTGCAGCAGGTGTTCCTGCTGACCACCTGCAGGCACCGGGCGGTGCACTGCGTCCGGCTGGCGTTCGGACAGGCGCGGCGGGAGTGGGAGGCGGTGGCCGCTTCGGGGAATCCGGAGGGATGGGTACGGGTGCGGGCCTGCGAGCTGGGGCTGTCGCCGTGGCATCGCGGGGGCCCGCGGCGCTCGCACCTCTGGAGCCTGCCGCACCGCCGGATCACCGTCCGACCGGCCGACGAGGCGCAGGCCGTCCTGCCGGACCACGACCGGCTGACCGACCGGGACCGCGCGCTGCTGAAGGCCCTGCGCCGGCTGTCGCGGCCGCAGCGGCGGGCGCTGGTGCTGCACGACGGCCTGGGGCTGCCGGCCGCGGCGGTCTCGGTCGAGGTGGAGTCCACGCTGGCGGCCGCCGAGGGCCGGGTGTGGGCGGCCCGGGCGGCGCTGGCCCAGTCGGTGCCGGACCTGGTGGGCCCGGACCCGACGGCGCCCGGGTTCGCGGACCGGCTCAGCGGCCTGCTGCACCGGGCGGCGGTGCGGGGCTGCCCGGAGCCCCACCGGGCCCCGGTGCCGGTGCTGCGGGCGCGGCACCGCCTGTGGAGCGCGAGCCGGACCGGGGCGGCGGCGGCCCTGACGGTGGCGGTGGGCGGAGCGGTGCTGGCGACCCTGGTGGGGATCCGGCCGGCGGCGCTCTTCCGGGAGCCGGAGCCGCCGGAGCCGGCCGTGTGCGTGCCCGCCCCGGACGCCGACGAGCCGGGCGTGCCGGTGCTGCCGGGCGGCCCGCCGAACGGCGTGCGCAGCCTGTGGTGCAGTCCGACGCCGGGGATCGAGGCGGTGGTGGTGGAGCCGCGGACGGAGGCCCTCGCCCGGTGGGAGCTGCCCGCGGCGGCCCGGGGGGCCGGGGCGCCCCCGCCGCAGGGGCCGGCGGCCTGTCCGCTGTGGTCGCCGCTGCCCTGCACCACCGGGCCGGCACCGCGCTGAACGGCCCGGGAACGGGCGAGCGCCCCCGCCCGGGAGGGCGGGGGCGCTCGTCGCGCCGCTGACCGAGGTCAGCCGGCGATGATCTCGCGCGCCAGGCGGGCGGTCTCGGACGGCGTCTTGCCGACCTTGACACCGGCGGCCTCGAGGGCCTCCTTCTTCGCCTGGGCGGTGCCCGAGGAGCCGGAGACGATGGCGCCGGCGTGGCCCATGGTCTTGCCCTCGGGGGCGGTGAAGCCCGCGACGTAGCCGACGACCGGCTTGGTGACGTGCTCGGCGATGTAGGCCGCGGCACGCTCCTCGGCGTCGCCGCCGATCTCACCGATCATGACGATGAGCTCGGTCTCCGGGTCCTCCTGGAACGCCTTGAGGGCGTCGATGTGGGTGGTGCCGATGACCGGGTCACCGCCGATGCCCACGGCCGAGGAGAAGCCGATGTCGCGCAGCTCGTACATGAGCTGGTAGGTCAGGGTGCCCGACTTGGAGACCAGACCGATCTTGCCGGAGGTGGTGATGTCGGCCGGGATGATGCCGGCGTTCGACTGTCCGGGGCTGATCAGGCCGGGGCAGTTCGGGCCGATGATCCGGGTCTTGTTGCCCTTCGAGCCGGCGTAGGCCCAGAAGGCGGCGGTGTCGTGCACCGGGACGCCCTCGGTGATGACGACGGCCAGGCCGATCTCGGCGTCGATGGCCTCGATGACGGCGGCCTTGGTGAAGGCCGGCGGCACGAAGAGGACGGAGACGTCGGCGCCGGTCTTCTCCATGGCCTCGGCGACGGAGCCGAAGACCGGGATCTCGGTGCCGTCGACGTCGACCGTGGTCCCGGCCTTGCGCGGGTTGACGCCGCCGACGATCTGGGTGCCCGAGGCGAGCATGCGGCGGGTGTGCTTCATGCCCTCGGCGCCGGTCATGCCCTGGACGATGACCTTGCTGTCCTTGGTAAGGAAGATAGCCATGGTGTTAAGTCCCCTTCCTTACTTGTTGGCCAGCTCGGCGGCGCGGTCCGCGGCGCCGTCCATGGTGTCCACGCGCTGGACCAGCGGGTGGTTGGCGTCGTCGAGGATCTTGCGACCCAGCTCCGCGTTGTTGCCGTCCAGGCGGACGACCAGCGGCTTGGTGACGCTCTCGCCCTTGCTCACGAGGAGCTCCAGGGCCTGCACGATGCCGTTGGCGACCGCGTCACAGGCGGTGATGCCGCCGAAGACGTTGACGAACACCGACTTGACGTCGGGGTCGCCCAGGATGATCTCCAGGCCGTTGGCCATGACCTCGGCGGAGGCGCCGCCACCGATGTCGAGGAAGTTGGCGGGCTTGACGCCGCCGTGGTTCTCACCGGCGTAGGCGACCACGTCGAGGGTGCTCATGACGAGGCCCGCGCCGTTGCCGATGATGCCGACCTGGCCGTCGAGCTTGACGTAGTTGAGACCCTTGGCCTTGGCCGCCGCCTCGAGCGGGTTGGCCGCGGCCTTGTCCTCGAGCGCCTCGTGCTCGGGCTGGCGGAACTCGGCGTTCTCGTCCAGGGAGACCTTGCCGTCGAGCGCGATGATCTTGCCCTCACCGGACTTGATCAGCGGGTTGACCTCGACGAGGAGGGCGTCCTCCTTGATGAAGACGGTCCACAGCTTCTGCAGGACCTCGGCGACCTGGTCGGCGACCTCGGCCGGGAACTTCGCCGCGGCGACGATCTCGGCGGCCTTCTCCGGGGTGCAGCCCTCGTTGGCGTCGACCGGGATCTTGGCGAGCGCGTCGGGGTTCTGCTCGGCGACGACCTCGATCTCCACGCCGCCCTCGACGCTGGCCATGGCCAGGAAGGTGCGGTTGGTGCGGTCCAGCAGGAACGAGACGTAGTACTCGTCCTTGATGTCCGCGGTCTGGGCCAGCATCACCTTGTGAACGGTGTGGCCCTTGATGTCCATGCCGAGGATCTGCTCGGCCTTGGCGACGGCGTCCGCCGGGTCGGAGGCGAGCTTCACGCCACCGGCCTTGCCTCGGCCACCCACCTTCACCTGAGCCTTGACGACGGCGCGGCCGCCGAAGCGCTCCGCGATGGCGGCAGCGTCTGCGGCGGTCTCGATGACATCGCCGTCAAGCACGGGCACGCCGTGCTTGGCGAAGAGGTCCCTCGCCTGGTACTCGAACAGGTCCACGTGTTTGTCCTTGTTCGTGGTCGCGGATTGTGTCTCTACGAGCGTGCCACGGCAGGATCTTCGCTGCGGGTCGTCGGGGCGGTGCGGGTACGCAGAGGTACGGCCTTGCGGCCCACACAGCCACGGGCGCACACGTCAATCAACACGCGCGTCACGTCCGTCTGGCAGGTTATCCCCGTACGACGGGACTGTTTCGCCCGGGGCCTTCCCGTCTTGGGTGAGAACCGTCACAGACAGCCTAGAGCGGTGCGGCGCGGGCCCCGCCCACCGGCGGGCGGGTTTAGCGCGTCCGGGTGAATCCTCACACTCCCTGGTCAGGCACCGGGACGGGGCGCTTCTCGATCGCCGCGGCCATGATCTCCGGGAAGGCGTCGGGGGTGCAGGCGAAGGCCGGTGCGCCGAGCTCGGCCAGGGCGGCCGCATGGGCGTGGTCGTACGCGGGCGCACCTTCGTCGGAGAGCGCCAGCAGGGCGATGAACTGCACGCCGGCCGCCTTCATCGCGGCGACCCGCCGCAGCATGCCGTCCCGGACCCCGCCCTCGTAGAGGTCGCTGATCAGCACCACGACCGTCTCGGCGGGCCGGGTGATCCTCGACTGGCAGTAGGCGAGCGCGCGGTTGATGTCGGTGCCGCCGCCCAGCCGGGTGGCGAACAGGACGTCGACCGGATCGGTGAGCTGCTCGGTGAGGTCGACCACCGAGGTGTCGAAGACGACCAGGCGGGTGTCCAGGCTCCGCATCGAGGCGAGCACCGCGCCGAACACCGCCGAGTGCACCACGGACGGCGCCATCGAACCGGACTGGTCGATGCAGAGGATGACGTCCTTGCGCACCGCGTGCCGGGCGCGGGCGTGGCCGACCAGCCGCTCGGGGACGACGGTGCCGTGCTCGGGCAGGTAGTTGCCCAGGTTGGCCCGGACGGTGCGGTCCCAGTCGATGTCGCGGTGGCGGGGCCGGTTCACCCTGGCGCTGCGGTCGAGGGCGCCGCCCACGGTGGCCCTGGTGCGGTCGGCGAGCCGCCGCTCCAGGTCGGCGACCACCTTGCCGACCACAGCCCGGGCGGTCTCCCGGGTGGTCTCGGGCAGCGCGTGCCGGAGCGAGAGCAGGGTGCCGACCAGGTGCACGTCCGGTTCGACGGCCTCCAGCATCTCCGGCTCCAGCAGCAGCCGGTCGAGGCCGAGCCGGGAGATCGCGTCCTGCTGCATCAGCTGGACGACGGTCGACGGGAAGTACTCGCGGATGTCGCCCAGCCAGCGGGCCACCTGCGGGGCCGAGCCGCCGAGCCCGGCACCGCGCCGGCCGCCGCGGGCCGGACGGCCGCCCTCCTCGGGTGCGCCCCGGTAGAGCGCGGCGAGGGCGCCGTCCATCGCGGCGTCCCGGCCGCGCAGGGTGCAGCCGGTGCCGTCGGCCTCGCCGCCGAGCACCAGGCGCCAGCGGCGCAGCCGGTCGTCGGTCGTGGTCGCAGCCATCTCGTCCTCCTTCGACGGGGACAACGGGGGTAAGAGGGGTGACGGGGACACCGGGGGTGACCGGGGGCGGCCCGGGGAGGCCTCGTCAGGTGGTGCGCCCGGCAGCCTGCCGGGGGATCCGCGGCCGGACCCCGAGCAGCAGCGCCACCACCGGCACCGCCGCGTCGGCCCGGCCCCGGTCGAGCTCGCCCGGCTGGTCGGCACCGGCCGGGGCCTCGCCCAGCGGGCCGGCCGCCACCCGGCCGCCGATCGTGGTCCGCACGCCCGCCTCCAGCCCGGCGAAGGTGCGGCGCAGCAGCGGCAGGACGTCGGTGAACACCCCGGCGGGGACGCCGCTCACCCACGCGTCGAGCAGGGCGAGCAGCCGCGGGTCGTGCAGCAGCAGGGCCCCGCCGCCGGTGAGGAAGCCCTCGATCCAGCCGGCCGCGTCCAGCGGGGCGCTGGCGGCGGACAGCACCAGGCGCAGCCGCCGGCCGGCCTCGTCGGAGTCGAGCCGGCCGTCGTCCAGCAGCAGCCGGACGGCGCGGCCGCGGAGCAGCCCGGGAACGCCGGTGGCCGGTCCGGCGCTCGGCTCCCGGCGGGCCAGGCCCCGCAGGGTGGCGGCCCAGCGCCCGGCCAGGCCGTCCGGGCTCCGGCCGTCGGGGCCCGGGCCGCCGGGCCCGTCCGCGGCGTCCGGGTCGGCCGGTCCGCCCGGCCCGAGCAGGCCGATCGCACCGTGCACCTCGTCGATCCTGACGCGCATGGCCGCCGCGCTCTCGGCGTCCAGCCCCACGCAGGCGGGCGGCAGCCCGACGCAGATCCGGTCGGCGAGCCCTGCGGCCACCGCGCCGAGCGCACCGTGGTCGGTGCCGCGGACGTCGCCGTAGCGCAGCGCCCGCACCAGCGCGGGCAGCGCCCCGGCCAGGTGGGCGACGTCGGTGTCCAGGGCCGCGCAGTCCGCGAGCACCCGCATCACCGCGGGCAGCGCGCCGGGCAGCCCGGCCAGCAGGCAGGTCTCCACCAGGCCGGTCAGCTCGGCGAGTTCGGCCGCCGCGCGGGCGGTGCCGACGGCCTTGCCGGTGGCCGCCTCCTCCACCGTGGTGCCCCACTGGGCGGCCTCGGCGATCCGGACCGCGAACTCGGGCTGCCAGCAGAGCCGCCAGCTCTCCCGGAACGTCCCGGTGGAGTTCACGGCGGACCGGGCGGGCACGCCCCAGTCGACGCCCAGCAGCCGCAGCCGGTGCAGCAGCCGGGAACGGGCCGCGTCGGTGTCCTTGCGCAGGTCGAGGTCCAGGTCCTTGGGCTCGGCCGCGGGCTTGAGCCGTAGCGAGCGCTGCAGCCTGGTGAGGTCCCGCTGGAGCGGCACCGCCGGGGCGGTGTCCGGGACCTCGCCGAGCGCGTCGCCGACGACCAGGCGGTCCCGGACGAGCTCCAGGGCGACGTCCGAGCCCTCGCACAGCACGGCCCGGACGGCGTCCAGGGTCTCGGTCAGCCCGGCCAGCGGGCGGCCGCGCATCACCGCGAGGGCCTCGGCGAGCCGGACCGCCTCGATCACGTGGGCGGAGGAGACCGGGTGGTCCTCGGCGCGCAGCAGTTCGGCGGCCCGGGTCAGCCAGCGCGGCACCGGGTCACCCTCGGTGGTGAACAGGTGGTGGTACCAGCCGGGCGACCGCACACCCGCGCCGTAGCCGGCGGCCTGGGAGAGCCTGCGGTGCGTCCACGGCACCCAGGTGACCTCCGTCCGCACCTTCCGGGGCAGTCCGGCGAGCAGCGCCCGGTCGTGCGCGACGCTCGGCGCGGCCGCCAGCGCGGGCACGTGGAACGCCCCGCAGACCACGGCGATCCGGCCGTGCCCGGCCCGGCGGGCGGCGCGGACCTGCTGGCGCATGTACGCCTCGCGCAGGGCGTCCCGCCGGGACTCGCCGAGGCCCTCCGCCCGCAGCGCCGCCATCGCCTCGGCGACGGCCGCGAACGGGGCCAGCGCGTCCGCACCGGGCGCGCGGTGCTCGACCACGTCCTCCCACCAGCGCTCCGGGTCGTCGTGCCCGGCGGCCTCGGCGAGCAGCGCCAGCGGATCGGCCGCCGGCTCCTCCGGCTCGCCGTCCGCCTCCCCGTCGGCCGGACCGAAACCGTGGCCCGCGGGGAGGTCGATGAAGCGGACCGGCAGCTCCCGCTCGACGGCGTGACGGATCGCCACCCACTCCGGGGAGAACTCGGCGTACGGCCAGAAGGCGGCCTTCGCCGGGTCGTCCACGGCGTGGGCGAGCAGCGCGACCGGCGGCACCAGGCCCGTCCCGGCGGCGAGGTGGAGCAGGCCGTCGGCCTCGGGCGGGCCCTCGATCAGCACCGCGTCGGGCCGCCACTGCTCCAGGGCGGCGGCGACCGCCCGGGCCGAGCCCGGGCCGTGGTGCCGGATGCCGAGCAGCGCGACGTCGGCCGTCATCGCACCTCCTCGCGGGCGGCCCGGTAGAAGTCCTTCCAGCCGTCGCGCTCCCGCACCACGCCCTCCACGTACTCGCGCCAGACCGCGCGATCCGCGACCGGGTCGCGGACCACGGCGCCGAGGATGCCGGCCGTCACGTCCCCGGCGCGCAGCACGCCGTCACCGAAGTGGGTGGCCAGGGCGAGCCCGTTGGTCACCACCGAGATCGCCTCGGCGGTGGAGAGGGTGCCGCTCGGGGTCTTGACCTTCGTCCGGCCGTCCGCCGTGATCCCGGCCCGCAGCTCGCGGAAGACCGTCACCACCCGCCTGATCTCCGCGGCGCCGCCGGGCAGTTCGGGCAGCTCCAGGGAGCGGCCGAGCTGGTTCACCCGGCGGGTGACGATGTCGACCTCCTCCTCCAGCGAACCCGGCAGCGGCAGCACCACGGTGTTGAACCGGCGGCGCAGCGCGCTGGACAGCTCGTTGACGCCGCGGTCGCGGTCGTTGGCGGTGGCGATCAGGTTGAAGCCGCGCACGGCCTGCGTCTCGGAGCCCAACTCCGGCACCGGCAGCGTCTTCTCGGACAGCACGGTGATCAGGGCGTCCTGCACGTCGGCCGGGATCCGGGTCAGCTCCTCGACCCGGGCGATCTTCCCGTCGGCCATCGCCCGCATCAGCGGCGAGGGGACCAGGGCGTCCCGGCTCGGGCCGTGGGTGAGCAGCCGGGCGTAGTTCCAGCCGTACCGGACGGCCTCCTCCGGGGTGCCCGCGGTGCCCTGCACCAGCAGGGTGGAGTCGCCGCTGATCGCCGCGGCCAGGTGCTCGGAGACCCAGGTCTTGGCGGTGCCGGGCACACCGAGCAGCAGCAGCGCGCGGTCCGTCGCCAGGGTGGTGACGGCGACCTCCACCACCCGGCGCGGACCGATGTACTTGGGGGTGACCCGGGTGCCGTCGGGCAGCTCGCCGCCGAGCAGGTACGTCGCCACCGCCCACGGCGAGAGCTTCCAGCGCTCCGGGCGCGGACGGTCGTCCTGCGCGGCCAGGGCGGCCAGTTCGCCGGCGAAGGCGTCCTCGGCGTGCTGCCGCAGAACGTCGGTCATCGGGGGCTCCTTCGGGTCGGCCGCCGGGTGCACGGGTGCCCCGGCGGCGGGGTGATCGGGGGGAGCCAGGTCGGCGTCCCGGCCTGCGGAACCACCTTGCACCGGGCCACTGACATCACCTGACGGACCGGCGGGCGCCCTCGCGCGCGGGCCTGACGGGCACCCGGGCGATGTCAGTGCCGCCGCCTACCGTCGGTCGCATGGAGGAACGCTGGAGCACCGAACACGTCCTGTCCCTGGCACCTGACGCCGCGTCGCAGAAGGCGGCCGGCAAGCTCTCCTCGCCCGCGCCGTGGTCCCGGGCGGGCACCGACGGCACCGCGGTCTGGGGCGAGTGCCGGGGCAGCGGCAGCACGCCGTACCGCACCGTGGTCGAGCTCGCCACGCCCGCCTACCAGTGCAGCTGCCCCAGCCGGAAGTTCCCGTGCAAGCACGCGCTCGGGCTCCTCCTGCTCTGGACGGGCGCCCCGCAGGCCGTCCCGGCCGCCGAGCCGGCCGACTGGGCAGCCGACTGGCTCCGGGCCCGCGGGGAGCGCGCCGAGAAGCGCGCCGCCGCCCCGGCCGACCCTGCCGCCGCCCGCCGCCGGGCCGAGAAGCGGGGCGCCCGGGTGGCCGCCGGCGCCGCCGAGCTCCGGCTGCGGCTGGCCGACCGGGTCCGGCACGGCCTGGCCGACCAGTCCGCCGCCGGCCCCTGGGAGGCGGTCGCCGCCCGGATGGTCGACGCGCAGGCACCCGGCCTGGCCACCCGGGTCCGCACGCTCGACACCGTCCCCTCCGACCTCCTCCTGGAGGAGTACGCGATGCTCCACCTGCTCGCCACCGCCGCCACCCGCCTCGACGAACTGCCGGCCGACCTCGCCGCGACCGTCCGCACCCGGGTCGGCTACCCCGCCGACACCGCCGAGGTCCTGGCCGGGCCCACCGTCCGCGACCGCTGGCAGGTGCTCGGCAGCCGGACGGTGCAGATGGAAGGGGGCTCCGACGACCGGCTGACCACCCGCCGGGTCTGGCTGCGCGGCGCCAAGACCGGCCGGCCCGCCCTGCTGCTGGCCTTCGGCCGGCCTGGCCAGGCCCCCGACCTCGCCCTGCCCACCGGCCACCTGCTGGAGGCCGACCTCGCCTTCCACCCCGGTGCCCGCCCGCTGCGCGCCGCCCTCGGCACCCGCTACGGCGCCCCCGCCCCCGGCCCGGCCGACCCGCCCGACGGCCTCGCCGTCGCCGAGGCGGTGGCCGGCTACGGCACCGCCGTCGCCGACGACCCGTGGCTGGAGAGCTGGCCGACCGTCCTCGCCGGGGTCGTGCCGGTCCGCACCCCCGACGGCTGGCACCTGACGGACGGCCACCACACCGTGCCCGTGCACGGCCCGGCCGTCCCCGAGGCGGCGCTGTGGCGGCTGGCCGCGGTCTCCACCGGCCGCCCGCTGACCGTCTTCGGCGAGTACGGCCACCAGGGCTTCGCCCCGGTTACGGCCTGGTCCGGCCAGGACCGCCCGATCGGCCTCACCACTGCGTAGGAGCAACGGACATGACGACCACCCAGGACCCGTGGGAGACCCTGCACACCACCGCGCTGCTCGGCACCGACCGCCGCCCGCTCCCGGCCGCCGCGCTGCCGCTCGCGGACGAGGTCGACCGGTCCGACCCGGCCACCGCCCTGCTGGAGCTGGCCGCGCTCGCCACCGTCCGCCGCCGGGCCGGCGCCCTGCCCGTGCCGGCCGCTGGCCCGCCCGGCCCGCCCGCGCCGGAGGACCGGCGCCCGGTGCTGCCCGAGCCGGCCGCCCGCCGGCTCGCCGTGCTGCTGGCCGGCCGCTCCGGCGGCACCGGCGGCAGCACCCTGGCCAACCTGGCCGAACTGCTCCCGCAGTGGCTCGCCACCGCGCGCGCCCGGGGCCTGCGGCCGCCCGGCGCCCTGATACCCGGCCTGCTCGACGCCGCCCGGGCCCGCAGCGAACTGCGCCCCGACGCGGTCGCGTTGGCCGGCCCGCTGGGCCGCTGGCTGGCCGAGCAGAACCCTGACTGGCGGTTCGTGCTGCGCACCGCGGGCGATCCGGCCGGACGGCCCGGGCAGCCCGTCGACCACCACCTGTGGCACGAGGGCCTGTTCGCCGAACGGGTCACCCACCTCACCCTGCTGCGCCGCCGGGACCCGGCGGCCGGTCTGGAACTGCTGAGCGGCACCTGGCCCACCGAGCGCGCCGAGGACCGCCTGCTCTTCCTGGACGCCCTGCAGGACGGCCTCTCCGCCGCCGACGAACCGTTCCTGGAGGCCGCCCTCGGGGACCGCAGCAAGAACGTCCGCGCCACGGCCGCCGAGCTGCTCTCCACCCTGCCCGGCTCGGCCCTGGCCCACCGGATGGCCGAGCGCGCGCTGGCCGCCGTCCGCCTCGCCGACGCCGGCACGCACCTGCTGGTCACCCCGCCCGCCGAGTGCGACGCGGCCATGCAGCGCGACGGCATCGCGCCCGCCTCCCCCACCGGGCGCGGCGAGCGGGCCTGGTGGTTCGGCGAGGTGGTCGCCGCCGCGCCGCTCGCCACCTGGCCCCGCAGCACCGGCCTGACCCCGGAGCAGCTGCTGGCCCTGCGGGTCGGCGACAGCATCGACGAGACCAGCAGCAGCTGGGCCGACGACCTGCGGGAGGCCTGGGCGCGGGCCGCCGTCCGCCAGCACGACGCCGACTGGGCCCGGGCGCTGCTCGGCCCCGCCCCCGCCCCGCCCGTCCGCGGCTCCGGACGGCCCCGTGCGCCGCGCGCCACCGGCGCCCCGGCCAAGCTGCTGGCCGTCCTCCCGCCCGGGGAGCGGGCCGCCTGGACGGCCGCGTTCATCGAGGTGCACGGCCTCGGCGAGGCCTTCCAGTTGCTGGGCGCCTGCGCCACCCCGTGGACGCCGCCGCTGTCCACCGCCGTGGTGACGGCCCTGGCCCGGGCCGCCGGCTCGGGCGCGTACCCGTGGAGCCACAGCGGGGTGCTCGGGATGACGGAGCGGGCGCTCGCCCCGGAGACGGCGGCCGCCGTGGAGGAGCTGGCCGCCGGGGCCGCCCCGGACTCCGCGTGGTCGGAGACCTTCGCCCGGCTGGCCGGGACGCTGCGCTTCCGGGCGGCGATGCTCGCCGAACTCGGCGGCTGACGCGGCGGAGCGGGCCGCCCCCTCCGGAGGGGGCGGCCCGCTCCGCCGTGCGCGCTACCGCTTCGTGGGAGGGGCGGGCCTCAGCCGGCCGCCCGCAGGTTGGCCTCGACCCAGGCGACGACGTCTCGGGTGGGCGTGCCCGGGGTGAAGATGTCGGCGACGCCCATGGCCTTGAGCTCGGCGATGTCCTCGTCCGGGATGATGCCGCCGCAGAACACCTTGATGTCCTCGGCGTCGCGCTCCTTCAGCAGCTCCAGCACCCGCGCGCACAGCGTCATGTGGGCGCCGGACAGGATCGACAGCCCGATGCCGTCCGCGTCCTCCTGGATCGCGGTGTCGACGACCTGCTCGGGCGTCTGGTGCAGCCCGGTGTAGATGACCTCCATACCGGCGTCGCGCAGGGCGCGCGCAATGACCTTGGCGCCACGGTCGTGACCGTCGAGCCCCGGCTTGGCGACCACCACACGGATCGGCCCCGACACACTCATGACTGCCTCCTGGACCTCGTCGTCCACCGTCCGACCGGACCTCGTGGGCCGCGGGCTCGGTTAACGGTCAATAACCAACCTGAGGGGAGGTTAGCGCCACCCGGCCCCGTTGGTCGTGCCACCCCCCAAGAGGAGGGCAAAGTCACAAGCCACCGGCCTTGCTACCAGTGGGTATACCCGTCCACCGCCGTCCGCACGGACCCCCGGCCGACCCCTTGACAAGCGCTGGTTTTTCGGGGGCGTCGGCCTTGCGACTACAGTCTCGGCTGTTTTCCCCCGGTTTTCCCCCACGCCCGACGACGCGCCCGAGGCCCACCGAGGAGGCAGCCCCCGATGGCTCCCGAAGCAGCCCGCCCGACCCGTGCGGAGCTGCGCCTCGCGGCCCGCGAGCAGTCCCGCGCCCAGCGCCGCGGCGCCGCCCGGGCCGCCACCCGGACGGCGTTGCTGCGGGTCGCGCTGCCGTCGGTGGCCGCGCTCGGGGTCGCCGCCGCCGCGGCGGTCACCGTGCAGGGCGAGGCCGACCAGCGCGCGCAGGCGGCCGGCCGGGTCCCCCCGCAGTCGACGGCGGCCGACGCCCCGGACGGCACGGCCGCCACGGCCGCGAAGGCGTCCGCGCAGCAGGCGCTCGCCGTCGGCGACCAGGCCCAGGCCTCCCGCGGCGACGCCCGGCAGCCGCTGTCCGGCGCCCAGCCCGCCGACGCCACGGCCCCCGGCGCCGCCCCGACCGCCCAGCCGACCGCCGAACCCGCCCAGCCCAAGGTGGTCATGCCGGTCGCCCAGCACGGCCTCGGCGAGCTGTTCGGCGAGGCGGGCACCCACTGGGCGAACCGCCACACCGGCATCGACTTCCCGGTGGACGGCGGCACCCAGGTCGTGGCCGTCACGGACGGCACCATCCGCACGCAGTGGAACCCGTCGTACGGCTACATGTCGATACTGAAGATGCCCGACGGCACCGAGGCCTGGTACTGCCACCTGCGGGCGTACAAGGTCCGCAAGGGCCCGGTGAAGCAGGGCGACGTGATCGCCTTCGTCGGCAGCAGCGGCAACAGCACCGGGCCGCACCTGCACTTCGAGATCCGCCCGGCCGGCAGCGGGCCGGTCGACCCGCTGCCGTGGTTCCTCTCGAACGGACTGGACCCCCGCTAGGACCGGCCCCCCGCCAGGCCGGACTCCCGCTGGGACCGGCCCCCGCCAGGCCCTGCCCGGCACCCGGCCCGGGGGGTCAGAGCTTCTCCACCGGTGCGTACCGCAGCAGCAGCTGCTTGCGCCCCTCCGTGCCGAAGTCGACGGTGGCCTGGGCCCGGTCGCCGACACCGGTGACGCCCACCACCGTGCCCAGTCCGAAGGTGTCGTGGGTGACGCGGTCCCCGACCGCCAGCGAGACGACGTCCCGCTCGACGACCTTGCCGCCGCGCCGCGCCGACTGCCCCCAGCCCGCCTTCGGGGCGGCCGAGGCGGACGCGGAGGAGCGCTGCCCCCCGCCCCCGGACGAGGACCTGCCCCAGGACGAGCCCGAGGAGAAGCCGCGCGCCGCCGGTGCCTGCGCCGCGCCCGTCCGCTTCCACTCCACCAGGGTGTCCGGGATCTCCTCCAGGAACCGCGAGGCCGGGTTGTAGGCGGGCTGCCCCCAGGCGCTGCGCAGCACCGAGCGGGTCAGGTAGAGCCGCTCCCGCGCGCGGGTGAGCCCCACGTAGGCGAGCCGCCGCTCCTCCTCCAGCTCCTTGACCTGGTTGAGCGCCCGCATGTGCGGGAAGATGCCGTCCTCCATGCCGGTCAGGAAGACCACCGGGAACTCCAGGCCCTTGGCGGTGTGCAGGGTCATCATCGTGATGACGCCCCGGCCCTCCTCGTCCTCGTCCGGGATCTGGTCGGAGTCGGCGACCAGCGCGACCCGCTCCAGGAAGTCGGCGAGCGAGCCGACCGGCGGCGCGCCGTCCTCGCCGGCGTCCGGCCGCTCGCCCGGGTCCTGCTCGTACTCCAGCGCCACCGAGGCGAGCTCCTGGAGGTTCTCCACCCTGGTCTCGTCCTGCGGGTCGGTGGAGGCCTGGAGCTCGGCGAGGTAGCCGGTCTCCTCCAGGACGGCCTCCAGCACCGCGGCCGGGCCGGCGCCCGACTCGACGACCTGCCGCAGACCGGCCAGCAGCACGTTGAACTTCTTCACCGCGTTGGCCGAGCGCGCGGCCATCCCGTACGCCTCGTCGACCCGCAGCAGCGCCTGGGCGAAGGAGATCCGCTCCCGCGCGGCCAGCGCGTCGATCATCGCCTCGGCCCGCTCGCCGATGCCGCGCTTGGGCACGTTGAGGATCCGGCGCAGCGGCACGGTGTCCTCCGGGTTGGAGAGCACCCGCAGGTACGCCAGGACGTCCCGGACCTCCTTGCGCTCGTAGAAGCGCACCCCGCCGACCACCTTGTACGGCAGGCCGACCCGGATGAACACCTCCTCGAACACGCGGGACTGGGCGTTGGTCCGGTAGAAGATCGCGACGTCGCCGGGCTTGGCGTCGCCCGCGTCGGTGAGCCGGTCGATCTCGTCGGCGATGAACTGGGCCTCGCCGTGCTCGTCGTCCGCGACGTAGCCGACGACCTTCTCGCCGTGCTCGCCGGCCGTCCAGAGCTTCTTCTCGCGCCGGTTGGCGTTGCGCTCGATGACGGAGTTGGCGGCGCTCAGGATGGTCTGCGTGGAGCGGTAGTTCTGCTCCAGCAGGATCGTGGTCGCGTTCGGGTAGTCCTCCTCGAACTGGAGGATGTTGCGGATCGTCGCGCCGCGGAAGGCGTAGATCGACTGGTCCGCGTCACCGACCACGCACAGCTCGGCGGGCGGCACCTCGGCGAGGTGGGCGGCGGCCGGGTTCACGAAGTCCCCGTCGACGGTGCGCCTGGGCGCGGCGGCGACGGAGCCCCCGCTCAGCTCCCGGACCAGCATGTACTGGGCGTGGTTGGTGTCCTGGTACTCGTCGACGAGGATGTGCCGGAACCGCCGCCGGTAGTGCTCCGCGACGTCGGGGAAGGCCTGCAGCAGGTTCACCGTCGTCATGATGATGTCGTCGAAGTCCAGCGCGTTGGCCTCGCGCAGCCGCCGCTGGTAGAGGGCGTACGCCTCGGCGAGCTTCTTCTCCATCGGGTTGGCGGCCTGGTCGGCGAAGGTCTCCTCGTCGATCAGCTCGTTCTTGAGGTTGCTGACCTTCGCCGTGAAGGACTTCGGCGGGAACTGCTTCGGGTCCAGGTCGAGGTCGCGGCAGACCAGCGACATCAGGCGCTGCGAGTCGGCCGAGTCGTAGATCGAGAAGCTGGAGGTGAAGCCCAGCAGCTTGGACTCGCGGCGCAGGATCCGCACGCACGCGCTGTGGAAGGTGGAGACCCACATCGCCCGGGCCCGCGGGCCGACCAGGGCCTCGACGCGCTCGCGCATCTCGCCGGCGGCCTTGTTGGTGAAGGTGATGGCCAGGATCTCGCCGGGCTGCACGCCGCGGGCGCCGAGCAGGTGGGCGATCCGGTGGGTCAGCACCCGGGTCTTGCCGGAGCCGGCGCCGGCCACGATGAGCAGTGGCGAACCCGCGTGCAGCACCGCCTCGCGCTGCGGGTCGTTCATGCCCTCCAGCAGCTGGGCCGGGTCCACCACCGGGCGGGCGGCGCCGTTGCGGTACCAGGCGTCCCGCTCGGCCTCGGCGGCGTGGTCGGTGTGGAACAAGCCGTCCGGGATCGCCTCCTCGTAGGCGTCGTACGGGACGTCGCCCTCGTACGGCGGAGGCTCCTCGTCGATGGGTGCGGCGGGCTGCTTCGACCCGGCGGCGGGGGCCTCGAAACCGGGGAGCGGGAGGTCGTCAAAGAGGCTACTCATGGCACTCCGAGTCTATGGCCACCCACCGACAAGCCCGCCCGGCCCGTACGGAACGGGCCGGGCGGGCTCGACGGGGCCCGGGTGCGGGCTCAGACCAGGCGGCGGGCGGTGGCCCAGCGGGTCAGCTCGTGCCGGTTGCTGAGCTGCAGCTTCCGCAGCACGGCGGAGACGTGGCTCTCCACCGTCTTCACCGAGATGAACAGCTGCTTGGCGATCTCCTTGTAGGCGTACCCGCGCGCGATCAGGCGCAGGACCTCGCGCTCGCGCTGGGTGAGCCGGTCCAGGTCCTCGTCGACCGGCGGGGTGTCCGTCGCGGCGAAGGCGTCCAGCACGAAGCCGGCCAGCCGCGGCGAGAACACCGCGTCGCCGTCCGCGATCCGGAAGACCGCGTTGACCAGGTCGGTCCCGGTGATCGTCTTGGTGACGTAGCCGCGGGCACCGCCGCGGATGACGCCGATGACGTCCTCGGCGGCGTCCGACACCGACAGCGCCAGGAACTTGACCGCTCCCCCCGCCTCGCCCATCAGCCCGGCCGAGCGGCGCAGCACCTCGACGCCGCCGCCGCCGGGCAGGTGGACGTCGAGCAGCACCACGTCCGGCCTGGTCTCGGCGACGACCCGGACCGCCGACTCCACGTCGTCGGCCTCGCCGACCACGTCGATGCCGGTCACGTCGGTGCGGCCGATCTCGGCCCTGACCCCCGTCCGGAACATCCGGTGGTCGTCCACCAGGACGACCCTCGCCGTGCGCTCCGGAGCTGCCTCAGTCATTCGTTCTCTCCATCTCCAGCTCGACCTCGGTCCCGCCGTCCGGCGCGGGCCGCACCCGTGCGGTGCCGCCGTTGCGCTTCATCCGGCCGATGATCGACTCCCGTACGCCCATCCGGTCCTCCGGCACCGTGTCGGGGTCGAAGCCGGGGCCGTGGTCGCGGACGAACACCATCACGGTCCTCCCCTCGACCTCGGCGTAGACCTGGACCGGTCCCCCGCCACCGTACTTGGCCGCGTTGACGGTCGCCTCCCTCGCGGCCTGCATCTGTGCCGCGATCCGCTCGTCCATCGGGCAGTCGCCGACGATCACCAGCTCGACCGGGACGCCGTGCCGGTCCTCCACCTCCGCCACGACGGCCCGCAGGCTCTCCGCCATGGTGTCCGGGGCGGCCTCCGCGGCGGCCTCCGGGCGGTACAGCCAGAGCCGCAGCTCGCGCTCCTGGGCGCGGGCCAGCCGCAGCACCTCCTTGGGGTCCTCGGCCCGACGCTGGATCAGGGTCAGGGTGTGCAGCACCGAGTCGTGCACGTGCGCGGCGATCTCGGCCCGCTCCTGAGCCCGGATGCGGGCGGTGCGCTCGGCGCCGAGGTCCTGCCACAGGCGCAGCCCGTACGGGCCGAGCAGGACCAGCACCCCTGCGAGCACCGCGAGCGAGGCCTCGACGACCGACCCGAGGGTCGAGCCGCTGCCCTGCACGGCGAGGAAGGCGATGGTGCCGCCCACCACGAGCAGCACGCCGACGCCGACCCGGGTGTAGGCGCCGCGGCGCCGGTCGCCCTCCTCCAGGCCGAACCAGCGCTGCCAGCGCGAGTCGTCGGCCTGCCGCCAGACCAGCGCGACGCCGACGCCGATCGCGAGCAGCGGCCAGGTGTACGGCTTGGCGGTCTGCACGCCCAGCACGTTCAGCAGCGCGATCAGGCCGATCACCGTGATCACCAGGGCGGCGAGCTGGCCGAGCCCGCCCTGACCGGGGCGGCCGCCGGGCGCGGCGCCCTCCCCCTCCGCGGCCGGCGCGGCCGGTTCGCCCTGCAGCGCGTGCTGCAGCAGCTCGCGCAGCCGGCCGAGCCAGCCGCCGCGGCCGCCCTTGGTCAGCGCCCCGCCCTGCTGCTGCCCCTGGCCGGTCGGGACGAAGCCGCCGTTGACGTACACCCAGTGCGCGCCGCCGCGCTGCGCCGGCTCGCCGATGCCGATCGGCACCACGAACCAGAACGCCGCGTACAGCAGGGCGCCGATGCCCTGCGCGAAGAACAGCAGCACGAACGCCAGCCGGACCCACCGCACCGGCAGCCCGAGGTGCACCGCGAGGCCGTGCGCCACACCGCCGAGCATCCGTCCCTGCGGGCTGCGGTAGAGCCGTCGGTAGGGCGGCCGCCCGCCGTCGGGCACGCTCGGGTCGGTGCCCGCCGACGCGGTGTCGGGGGCGAGGGGTCGGGGATCGGTACCGGGTGCTGCCACGGCACCGATGGTTCCACGCTCGCGCACGCGGGCGCATCAGGGTGTGTCCCTAAGCCCTTCTCAGGGACGGGTCAGGGTACGGACAGGGCTCCCACCGGTTGGGCGGGCCGGGCCCAGCCGGGAGGATGGTGCCCATGACCGAGGACCACCGCATCGAGGAGGCCGGGCCCGCCGCCCCGCCGGAACCGGACCGCCCGCCGCTGACCAGGGCACGGCACCACCGCGTGGTGGCCGGTGTCTGCGGCGGTCTCGGACGGCACCTGGACATCGACCCGGTGGTCTTCCGGGTCGTCATCGTGGTGCTCTGCCTCTCCGGCGGCCTCGGGCTCTTCCTGTACGGCCTGGCCTGGCTGGTCGTCCCGACCGAGCCGGTGCCGGACGGCAGGGGCGAGGACCGGCAGGGGCGCACCGAACTCCAGCGGGTGCTCACCGGCCGGGTGGACGGCCAGTCGGTCGGCGCGGTGCTGCTGACCGTGATCGGCACCGGGGTGTTCTTCTCCTCGATGGGCGACGAAGGCCAGCTCTTCCCGCTGCTGCTGCTCGCCGGCCTGGTCTTCCTGGCGGTGCGCTACGACCCCGAGCGGCGCCGCGGCCGGGTGCGCGGACGCCGCCGTGGCGGCCCGTACGACCGGCACTTCCCCGAGGACGACCAGGGCGGCCACCCCTGGTCCCGGCCGGAGGAGGACGCGGCCGCCCGCGCCCGGCACGCCGCAGCGCAGGCCGCCGGCACGGTGCCCGCCGACTCCCCGGCCCCCGGCCCGAGCGGCTACCTGTGGGACCCGCGCCACCCCGACCGCAACCCCTACGGCGGCACCGGCACCCCGCCGTACGGCACCCCGGTGCCGCCCGCCGGCGGCCCGGCCCAGCCCTGGTGGCAGCGCGCCGACCTGCCCGAGGGCGATCCGCTGCGCAAGGACGGCCCGCCCCGCCAGCCGCGGCCCGCCGCCGTCCGGCACCCGCGGGAGCGCTCCGCGCTGGGGTTCTTCGGCCTGCTGCTGGCGATCGGCGCGGGCGCCGCGGTCTGGTCCGCCTCGGTCGGCCACACCGATCTCGGGGTGCTGAGCACGACGGTGCTGGCCACCGCGCTGCTGGTGGTCGGTCTGACCCTGCTGCTCGGCGCGAAGTTCGGCCGGGCCCGCAAGCTCGCGGCGATCGGCCTGCTGATCACCCTGGCGCTGACCTTCGTCGGCCACTCCCCGGACTCCGTGCGCGACGCGGTCGGGCGGCGCGACTTCACCGTCACCGCGACGACCGACCTGGCGCCCAAGTACACCCTCGGCGCCGGCGAGCTCCACCTCGACCTGAGCGCGCTGGACACCACCGGCGCGACCCTCACCAGCCGCGCCGAGCTGGGCGTCGGCGAACTGACCGTGGTACTGCCGCCGGACGCGACGGTGAACCTGGTGACCCGGACGGGCCTCGGCAACGTCTCCGTCCCGGGCGGCCGCGACGACGGCACCGGTCGCCACACCTACCTGCTGCAACCCGTCGGCGGTCAGACGTCCAAGGGCACGATCGACCTGGAACTCTCGGTCGGCCTCGGCAACATCAAGGTGGAGGTCCAGCAGTGAGGAAGCACCGGCTCGACCCGTTCTCGCTGATCGCGGGCGGACTGTTCACCACGATCGCCGTGCTCTACCTGGTCGCGGCGCTCAACGACCAGACCGTGAACGGCCGGATCGTCATCCCGGTCACCTTCATCGTGCTCGGCCTCGGCGGCCTGGTCGGCGCCGTCGCCGCGGTCGCCCGGCGCAACCGCGGCGACGGCGGCGAACGCGACGGCGGGTGACCGCGGCGACGTGCGGAGCGGTCAGCTCTGCAGCGGACCGAGCTTCAGCTGGTCGCCGTCCTTGGTCACGCCGTACCTCGGCAGCGGCTTCACCGCCGGGCCGTTGACCACCGCGCCGGTGGCGGCGTCGAACCGGGAGCCGTGGCAGGGGCAGTACAGCTGGCCGTTCTTCGGGGCGTCGACCGCGCAGCCGGAATGGGTGCACACCGAGGAGAGGCCGCAGTACTGGCCGGCCTTGGGCTGCACGATGTAGACGGCGTCACCGGTGGCCGGGTCCTTGACCTGGGCCGAGCCGCCGACCGGCACGCTCGCGGCGGGCACCGAGGGGGCCGGCCCGGCGGGGGCCGGGGCGGAGCTGACCGGGGCCGCGGACTGCTTGGCCGCGGACTTCCCGCCCCGGCCGAAGGTCCGGGTGAGCGAGCCGGTGAGCAGCCCGGCGCCGCCGATCGCGACGGCGGCGATCCCGCCGTCCACCAGGGCCCGGCGCTTGACCCGGTCCTCGGCGAGGCCGCGCGCCCGGTCCCGGCCGGCCCGGGCGGCCAGGTAGCCGTCCACCGACAGGTACGGGGTGCCGGCCAGCAGCAGCGGGGTCCAGGCCATCAGGTAGGCGAGGTCGTTGCCCAGGTAGTACGGCGAGACGCTCCAGCTGACGGTCAGCCAGAGGCTCAGGTTGATCAGCGCGCCGCCGAGCGCCGCCACCCGGCCCCAGAGGCCGAGCAGGGTGCCGAGGCCGACCGCCAGCTCGCCGAAGGCGATGGCGAGCGCGAACAGGGTCGGGGCGTCCAGGGCGGGGCCGAGCAGGAAGGAGATCGGGCTGCCGGCCCTGACGGCCTGGGTCTGCGAGACGAACGAGGCCGGGTCGCCGGCGCCGGCCAGGTAGTGCCCGTCGGAGAGCTTGTCGAGGGCGGCGTACACGAACGTGACGCCGAGGAAGAGGCGCAGCGGCAGCAGCGCGTACCGGGACGCGAACGCCCGCCGCTGCGCCGCCCGGTCGGCCCGACCGGCCGCTCCCCCGTCGACCGCCACGGAGTTGCTGGCCTCCGACATCCGTCACACCTTCCCTCGCGGCCTGCCACGTCCTGACAGGTCCGGTCCGCATTCTGCCCGGTCCCGATCGCTTTCGGTGGGAGGGCCCACCCGGTGGGCGGAAGCCCCACCGCGAACGGCCGCGCCGCCGCTCCCCTGTATACGGGAACGACGGCGCGGCCGTTCAGCACCGGCTCAGCGTCCGGCGGGAGTGGCTACTCCCACTCGATGGTGCCCGGCGGCTTGCTGGTGACGTCGACGACGACGCGGTTCACGTCGCGGACCTCGTTGGTGATCCGGGTGGAGATCCGGGCCAGCACGTCGTACGGCAGGCGCGACCAGTCGGCGGTCATGGCGTCCTCGGACGAGACCGGGCGCAGCACGATCGGGTGACCGTAGGTGCGGCCGTCGCCCTGCACGCCGACGCTGCGCACGTCGGCCAGCAGCACGACCGGGCACTGCCAGATCTCCCGGTCCAGACCGGCCGCGGTCAGCTCCTCGCGGGCGATCGCGTCGGCCTCGCGGAGCAGGTCGAGCCGCTCCTGGGTGACCTCGCCGACGATCCGGATGCCCAGACCCGGGCCCGGGAACGGCTGGCGCTGGACGATCTCCTCCGGCAGGCCCAGCTCCTGGCCGACCATCCGGACCTCGTCCTTGAACAGCTTGCGCAGCGGCTCGACCAGCTGGAACTGCAGGTCCTCGGGCAGGCCGCCGACGTTGTGGTGGGACTTGATGTTGGCGGTGCCGGTGCCGCCACCGGACTCCACCACGTCCGGGTACAGGGTGCCCTGGACCAGGAAGTCGACCGACTCACCCTGCTCGCCGGCCTCGGCGATGATCTCGGCCTGGGCCTGCTCGAAGACCCGGATGAACTCCCGGCCGATGATCTTGCGCTTCTCCTCGGGGTCGGTGACCCCCTTCAGCGCGGTCAGGAAGCGCTCGGCGGCGTCGACCACCTTCAGCTGCACGCCGGTGGCCGCCACGAAGTCCTTCTCGACCTGCTCGGTCTCGCCCTTGCGCATCAGACCGTGGTCGACGTACACGCAGGTCAGCTGGTCGCCGACGGCCTTGTTGACCAGGGCGGCCGCGACCGCGGAGTCCACGCCGCCGGAGAGGCCGCAGATCGCGCGCTTGGTGCCGACCTGGGCACGGATCAGCGCCACCTGCTCCTCGACCACGCTGCCGGTGGTCCAGGTCGGGGCGATGCCCGCGCCGCGGTAGAGGAAGTGCTCGAGGATCTGCTGGCCGTGGTCGGAGTGCAGCACCTCGGGGTGGTACTGGACGCCGTACAGGCGGGCCTCGTCGTTCTCGAAGGCCGCGACCGGGACCACCTCGGTGGAGGCGGTGACGGTGAAGCCCTCGGGGGCGGCGGAGCAGGCGTCGCCGTGCGACATCCACACCGAGTGCCGGGCCGGGACGCCCTCGAAGAGGGTGGAGCCGGTGCGGCTGACGACCAGCGGGGTGCGGCCGTACTCGCGGGCACCGGTGTTGTCGACGGTGCCGCCGAGGGTCTTGGCCATCAGCTGGAAGCCGTAGCACATGCCGAAGACCGGGACACCGGCCTCGAAGATCGCGCGGTCGATCTGCGGCGCGCCCTCTTCGTAGACCGACGACGGACCGCCGGAGAGGATGATCGCCTTGGGGTTCTTGGCGAGCATCTCGGCGACCGGCATGCTGCTCGGCACGATCTCGCTGTAGACCCGCGCCTCACGCACCCGACGGGCGATGAGCTGGGCGTACTGGGCACCGAAGTCGACCACCAGGACGGGGTCGTTGTCCGGCGCGGACTGGACGGGGATTGCAGAGGACACAGACGGCCTTCCGGCAGCGGTACGAGAGGTGTCACACCGAACCGCTTCCCCGGCGGGGGCCGCGGCGGCGACGGGTGGGGGTGTCTGGACACCGATTCTACCGGGCTGTCCGGTTTCACTCGTCTGCCCGTCCAAAGAACCGTGACCGGGCGGGGCCGCGCTTCGTTGCTTCTGACGACCGTACGACCGCGCCGCGCCCGCCAGGCGCGCCGCCTTCGCCCCGGCCAGGGGCGCCGCCGTACGGGCTGCAGGACCACGCGTGGAGCTTCATCCCAGTCCACCGGCGCGCGTGGCGCCACCGCCCCGGCCCCGCCGGGAGCGCGGCGCCGTGGGACCGTGCGCGGGTGCCGCGGCCGGACAGCAGGGGACAGCGACCCCGGCCGCGACTGGACCGAGAGGTGGGACGGCCGGGCCCGGGGACGCCCGGGGCCGGCCGTCGCACCCCCGGCACGAGCCGGACACACCCGGGCGCACAACCCCCGCCGTCCCGCGCCGCTACGCGCGTCCCCGTGCGCCGCAACGCCCACACCACTACACACCGTGATCATCGACGGCCTGGTGCCGTCACTCCGACCGGAGCCGCGGAACCGGTCGGAACGGCGTCCGCAGGTCGGTACCCGCACTTTGTGGATTGCACCCAACTGTGCCGAATCGGTTGCAGAGCAAGCCCTTCGTCCAGCACGATGCTGCGTGGAAGAGGTTCTCCCGGCCGCCGGAAGGCGCACCGCGGAGGGCCGACCGGGGTCGCCGCGCGCTGCGGCAACCCCGGAGGAGATCTCACGCTCCGTGAGCGAAGGTCCGGCGCAGACCTGCGCCGACCCGCCGCCCCGGGCACCCGTGCGCCCCGCACGACCGGTCACCCACGCCGGGCCGCGGCGGCGCACCCCCGAGCCGACCGACCGGATGGCGCTCCTCCCCCGGCGCCGTCCACCCAGCACCGGCGCAGCCCTGACGCCGCGTGCTGAACGACAAAGGGCCCCGTACCCCCGCGGGGCCCTTTGCCCTGTCCGGGCCGCCGGGCCCACCCCGACCGTCCGGGTGGGCCCGGCGGCAGGTCGCCCCGGCGGGGCTCAGTCCTGCTTGCGCCAGACGCTCGGGTCGACCGACTCGCCGGCCGCCGCCGGCGGGGCGTGGCCGGCCGGCGGGGCGTCGGACGAGCCGATCACCTCGCGCACCTCCGCCGCGGGGGCGGACGGCTGCGCGGCCTGGTGCGGCACCCCCGGCGAGGCCCCGGCGAACGGCGCGCCCTCGTGCGGAGCGCCCTCATGCGGAGCACCCTCGTGCGGTCCGGCCCCGTGCGGGGCGGCTCCGTACCGGGCCGCCGCGCCCCGGCCGCGGGCGGCCGCCAGCAGCGGCGGCACCAGCAGCGCGCCGACGGCCGCCCAGACCAGGCTCGCCAGCAGCACGCTCACGAACACCAGACCGACCGAGGTCTCCCGGGCCGTGTCCAGCTGCCGGCCGGCGGTGCCCCAGCCCCCGGTCGCGGAGGAGGAGGTGGTCGTCGTCAGCGCGCCGGCCGCCGCCGACAGCGCGACGAGCAGCACGGCGTACACGCCCGCCAGCCGGAGCCGGTCGGCCGCGTCCAGCTGCCGCCGGTACGCCGACCAGCCGAGGATCCCGGCGGCGGCGAGCGCCAGCAGGCCGGTCCAGCGCCAGTCGGCGCTCTGGGCGGGCAGGTCGAAGAAGGACAGCTCCGTCCGGTCCGGGCTGCCCCCGTAGTCGCCGTAGTCACCGCCGCCGGAGGCGACGCCGTCCACCCCGTTGAAGAACCGCAGCGTCGCCCCCGAGCCGAGGCCGAGCAGGCCCAGGCCCAGGTTCGGCAGGAAGGCCAGCGAGACGGCGGTCTGCCAGCCCTTGTCGCTGTTCGCGGCGACCAGCACGAATCCGGTCAGCGAGGCCAGTCCCAGGGTCAGGGCCAGCGCCTGGCCGGCGGTCAGCGCGGCCACCGCCCAGCCGCGCACCGCCCGGCTCCGCCAGGCGGCCCAGCGCAGCGCGTCGGTGCCGTGGACGGCGAAGGCCAGCAGGCCGGCCAGCAGCGCGGTCCAGCCGACCGCCTCCGGCCAGCCGGAGTCCATGGTGTACGTCGCCCCGAGAGCACGGCCGACGATGCCGCCGGGGTAGCCGGCACCACCGCGCTCCGGCTGCCAGCTCGTCCCGCCGAGGAGCCCGAGCAGCGCCGTCACGGCCGACAGGACCACGGCGGTGCGCAGCGCCTCGCCGGCCGCCTGGCCCTTGGTCAGCTGGATCCCGGCGGACCGGCGGCGCCGGGCCCCGGCCCGCAGGCCGAGCCAGAGCGCCACCGCCCACAGCACCGTGACCGTCATCGGGACGACCCGGAGCAGGACGTCCGTCCCTCCGGCGTCGCCGCGCGTGAACGTGGTGTGGTAGCCCACCTGGAACGGCGCGCCGAGCGCGTTCAGCGCCATCGCCAGGGCGGCGCCGTAGCGCTCGCCGAACTCGGGCGTCCGGAACAGGAAGGCGTACTGGTAGTCGCTCGGGACGGCCGCGACCAGCGCCGCCAGGAGCAGCACCAGGGTCGGCGCGACGGCCGCCACGAGTGCCGGGCGCCAGTCCGCGCCGAGCAGTCCGCGCAGCGCGGCCGACTGACCGGCCCTCGGGTCGTACGGCCGACCGGCGCCCCAACTGGCCAGCGTGGGCGGGCCGGTGGGCGGGCCGGTGGGCGGGCCGGCGGGCGGCGGGTAGCCCGGCTGCGGGCCGGGCGGCGGGGGCGGGTACCCCGGCCCGGCGGGCGGCGGTCCGTACACCTGCCGGGGCGGCGTCGCGGGCGGCACCCCCGGGGGCGCGGCCGGCGGCCCGGCGGGAGGCGTGGCCGCCGCCGGGGGCGCCGCGGGTGGCGGGGGCGGCGGTGCCGCCGGCCGCCCGCACAAGGCGCACGCGGGCGCCCCCTCCACCGATGCCGCGCCGCACGCTGCGCAGTTGGCCATGGGCCGGTTTCCCCCCGCTCGACGAGTTCCTGGTCGCCCAGAAAGCCCGTTTATCCCATCGGATCCGAACGGATGTCAACCGGGTACCCGGGCCTGCCGGTTGGCCCGTCCGGCGTGCTCAGACCTGCTTCTTCGGGACCTCCGGGACGGGCAGCAGCGGCAGCCGCAGCGCGCCGAACGCCCCCTCCGGGACGGCCGGCCGGGTCGGCGCCACCGGGGTGACCCGCAGGTAGGCCTCGCCCTGGGCGGGGCGGCGGTCCGTCTCGCCCTTGTTGGGCCACATCGACATGGCGCGCTCGGCCTGCGCGGTGATGGTCAGCGAGGGGTTCACCCCGAGGTTGGCGGAGACGGCCGAGCCGTCCACCACGCTGATCCCGGGGTAGCCGTACAGCCGGTGGTACGGGTCGACCACGCCGGTCTCGGGGGCGTCGCCGATCGGGCAGCCGCCGAGGAAGTGGGCGGTCATCGGGATGTCGAAGATCTCGCCCACGGTGCTGCCCGCGAAGCCGTTGATCTGTGCGGCCAGCGCCTGCGCGCCCTGCTCGGCGGCGGGGATCCAGGTCGGGTTGGGCGCGCCGTGGCCCTGGGTGGAGGTGAGCCGGCTCTTGCCGAGCAGGTCCTTCTTCAGCGAGACGGTGATCGAGTTGTCCAGCGACTGCATCACCAGCCCGATGATCGTCTTCTCGGACCAGCGGCGCTGGTTCATCGAGCGGGCGAAGGTCACCGGGTGCAGCGCCGAGTTCCCCAGGTAGCGCAGCCAGCGCGGGCCCCGACCGCCGCCCTTGACCTGGGCGATCGACAGCGCGCCCATCGCGTTCGAGCCCTTGCCGTACCGGACCGGCTCGATGTGGGTGTTGGCGTCCGGGTGGATCGACGAGGTGATCGCCACGCCCTTGGTGAAGTCCGCCCGGGCACCGTAGCGCCGGTCGGTGGTCTGCGCGCCCACCAGCGCCTCGGAATTGGTGCGGGTCAGCTCGCCGAGCCGGCTCGAGATCCGGGGCAGGTGCCCGGCGTCGCGCATCCGGTGCAGCAGCGACTGGGTGCCGTACGTGCCGGCCGCCACCACCACCCGGGCGGCGGTGATGGTCCGCGCACCCGCCTTCACCCGGTCGGTGCGGGAGCGCGAGTCCGTGCGGCGCACGTCCACCGCGTAGCCGCCGGACCCGTCCTCGCCGCCCAGCGCGCGGATCCGGGCCACCGTGGTCAGCGGGTGGATCTCGGCGCCGCCGCGCTCGGCCAGGTGGAGGTAGTTCTCGGTGAGCATGTTCTTGGCCCCGTGCCGGCAGCCGGTCATGCACTCGCCGCACTCGACGCAGGCCTTGCGGGCCGGCCCGGCACCGCCGAAGTACGGGTCGGCGACCTCGTCACCGGGCGCCGCCTTGGCCGCGCCCCCGGCGTCCTCGCCGTCACCGAAGAAGACGCCGACCGGTGCCATGTGGAAGGTGTCGCCGACGCCCATCTCCTCGGCGGCCGCCCTGAGGTGGACGTCCGAGGGGGTGACGGTCGGGTTGAGCCGGACCCCGAGCATCCGCTGCGCCTGGTCGTAGAACGGCGCCAGCTCCTGCTGCCAGTCGGTGATGTGGCTCCACTGGCGGTCCTCGAAGAAGGCCTTCGGCGGCACGTACAGGGTGTTCGCGTAGTTCAGCGAGCCGCCGCCGACCCCGGCGCCGGCCAGGATGAGCACGTTGGCCAGCAGGTGGATCCGCTGGATGCCGTAGAGGCCGAGCTGCGGCGCCCACAGGTAGTTCGACAGGTCCCAGGAGTTCCTGGGCAGCTCGTCCCGCTCGAAGCGCCGCCCCGCCTCCAGGACGGCGACCCGGTAGCCCTTCTCGGTCAGCCGCAACGCGGCGACCGAGCCGCCGAACCCGGACCCGACCACGACCACGTCGTAGTCGAACTCCGCCGCACCGCCGGACTCCACCATCTGCCACTGCTCCTTCGGGACACGAACCTGACCACGGGCGCGGACGAGCCGCACCCCCGAACCCATGACGGCGGGGCCGCCCGCCCGCACCGCGGCGCCCGCGGCCGGTCGGACCGCGGAGCCGGCGGCTACTTGAACCGCAGCGCCTTCAACGCCCGCAGCCCGCCGGTCATCACCGCGGCGAACTGCCGGTCGTCCAGGCCGAACGAGGGCGCGATCGGCATCAGCCGCTGGGTCGCGATGGTCTGCGCCTCGGTGAACCGCAGCAGGCCCTCGGCCCCGTGCCTGCGGCCGAGCCCGGAGTCCCCCATGCCGCCCATCGGCGAGGCGACCGAGCCGTACGCCGCCGCGTAGGCCTCGTTGACGTTGACCGTGCCGGTCCGCAACCGGGCCGCGACCGCCCGGCCGCGCCGCTGGTCCCCGCTCCAGACGCTGGAGTTCAGTCCGTACGGCGTGGAGTTGGCCGCGGCCACCGCCTCGTCGTCGGTGTCGAAGCGGTAGACGGAGACGACCGGGCCGAAGGTCTCCTCGCCGCAGACCGCCATCTCGGGGGTCACGCCGTCGAGGATGGTCGGCTCGAAGAAGAAGGGGCCGAGGTCGGGCCGGGCGCGGCCGCCGGCCAGCACGGTGGCGCCCGCCTTGACTGCTTCCTCGACGTGCCGGGTGGTGGTCTCCAACTGGCGGACCGAGACCAGCGAGCCCATGTCCGCGCCGTACGCGAGGCCGCCGCCCAGGCGCAGCGCCCGGGTGCGGGCGGCGAAGCGCTCCAGGAACCCGTCGGCCACCGACCGGTGCACCAGCAGCCGCTCGATCGAGATGCACAGCTGCCCGGCGGAGGAGAAGCAGGCCCGGACGGCGCCGGCGGCGGCCCGGTCGAGGTCGGCGTCGGCGAGCACCAGCATGGCGTTCTTGCCGCCGAGCTCGAGCGAGGCGCCGACCAGGCGGGCGGCGGCGCGCTGGGCGACGTCGCGGCCGGTGCGGGTGGAGCCGGTGAACGAGACGTAGTCGGCGTGCTCCACGACGGCGGGGCCGATCACCGGCCCGTCGCCGATCACGACCTGCCAGAGGTCGGCCGGCAGCCCGGCCTCGACGAGCAGCTCCCGGGCCCACAGCGCGGTGAGCGCGGTCTGCGTGTCCGGCTTGTTGACCACCGCGTTGCCGGCCACGAAGGCGGGCAGGGCGTCGCCGACGGACAGCTCCAGCGGGTAGTTCCAGGGCGAGATGTGGCCGATCACGCCCTTGGGGCGACGGGCCTCGACGGCGTGGGTGAGCACCGGCAGGGCACCACCCCGCCGCTTGTCCCGCAGGTGGGCGTGCGCCGTCCGCCCGTAGTACCGGGCGGCCATGGCGACGGCCAGCACCTCCTCGAAGGCGTGCAGCCGGGCCTTGCCGGTCTCCGCCTGGACGAGGTCCAGCACCTCCTCCTGCCGCCGCAGCAACAGGTCGTGGAAGCGCAGCAGGACGGCAGCGCGGCGGCGCACCGGCAGGGCGGCCCAGGCCGTCTGCGCGCGGCGGGCCAGCTGGAAGGCGACCTCGACGTCGGCCGGGGTGGACTGCGGCAGGCTGGCCAGCCGCTCACCGGTCAGCGGGGCGACGGTGTCCACCAGGCTGGGCTCGCCGGTGGCGGTGACCCCGGCGGCCAGCCGGGCG
Organism: Kitasatospora sp. NPDC101176; assembly: GCF_044768035.1. Lineage (NCBI taxonomy): Bacteria > Bacillati > Actinomycetota > Actinomycetes > Kitasatosporales > Streptomycetaceae > Kitasatospora > Kitasatospora sp. NPDC101176. Next base: position 187,445 of record NZ_JBIWPA010000006.1, on the reverse strand, counting down.
ACCAGGGACGGCGGGACGGCCGCCGCGACGGTCCGGCCACCGCCGGGGGCGGGCGGGTTCCCGGTCGCGGAGTGTTCGGTGGCCACTGCGTCTGCTGTGAGGTCCGACATACGGCGCAGCCTAGGCGTTCGGGGGCCGGATCGGTACCCGTCGGTAACAAGAATCTGCCGCAGGCCGGCCCCGGCGGATCGCGGCGGGCCTCAGCCGGCCTCAGCGGGCTTCAGCGGGTCGGCGTGAAGTAGTGGAGCACCGCGTTGAACCGCTGTTCGGCCTCGTTCCACTCGTTGCCCCGCTCCGGGCTGGAGGAGTAGATCGCGTAGCTGGTGCCGTCGTCGTCGATGAACTCGGCCTCGACCGCCCGGCGCCGGCCGCCCTCCTTGGCGGCGTAGCTGAACTCCCACACGGCCGCCTCGTGGCCGTTCACCGCGACGCCGGTCATCTTGTGCTGCTTGTAGTCCTTCAGCGTCCTGGAGACGGAGGTCTCCATCTGCCGCATGTGGTCCAGCGGCTTGACCGACTGCCCGACGGTGACGGCGAACTGCAGGTAGTGCACCTTGTTGTCGGGGCTGTAGTAGATCTGGTTGTCGGTCGTGGCGGAGCGCTGCCACACCGGATTGCCCGAGGGCAGCGGGAAGCGGAAGCCGGCCGGGTCGTCGACCCAGTGGTAGCCGCTGGGCGCCGCCGGTTCGGGGCTGGCGTCGCCGGTCGGCGTGGGGCTGGTGGTCGCGGTGGGGTCGGCGGTCGGCGTGCCCGGCTCCTGCCGGGTGGCGAAGAAGGTCGCCCCGGCGGCCACCAGGCCGACGGCGAGGGCGACGGTGGCGACCCTCAGCAGGTTGCGGCGCCTGGCCGGGCCGCGCGCGGGCGCGACGGGGTGTGCCACCGGCGTGACGCCGGTGGTCTGCGCCGGCGTGCCGACGGCCGCGCTCCCCACCGCCTCCGGCAGGACGGCCGGCCCGCGCGGTTCGGTCGGCTCCTCGCCGTCCTTCCCCAGCGTGCCCTCCTCGGTGCCCGCCTCGGGGGCCGTCCGCTCGCTGCGGTCCACCACCGGCACCGACTGGGTAGGGGTGCGCACCGACGCCACCGACTTCAGGCCGATCGTGTGCCCGGCCTGCACCTCGGCGAGCATCCGGGCCGCCTCGTCCGCACTCGGGCGGTCCGCCGGGTCCTTGGCCATCAGTGCGGCCAGCACCGGCCCCAGCGGCCCGGCCCGGAGCGACTCCGGCAGCGGCTCGTCGACCACGGCCGCCAGGGTGGTGATCGGCGAGTCCCGGCGGAACGGCGACTGGCCCTCGACCGCCGCGTACAGCGTCGCCCCGAGGCCCCACAGGTCGGAGGCCGGGCCGGGCCGCTCGCCCTGGGCCCGCTCGGGCGCCAGGTAGTCCGGCGAGCCGACCAGGTCGCCCGGCCGGGTCAGCTCGGTCGAGCCCTCGTACTTGGCGATGCCGAAGTCCAGCAGCACCACCCGCCCGGTGCCCCGCTCCAGCAGCACGTTGGCCGGCTTGACGTCCCGGTGCAGCACGCCGAGCTGGTGGCCGCGGTGCAGCGCGGCGAGCACCTGGCTGCCGACCTCGGCGGCGGCGCGCGGCGGCAGGGTGCCGTCCTGGCTGATCACGTCGGCCAGCGAACGGCCGTCGACCAGCTCCATCACGATCCACGGCCGGCCGTCCTGCTCCAGCACGTCGTGCACGGTGATCACGCCCGGGTGCTTGATCCGGGCGGCCGCACTGGCCTCCCGCTTCATCCGGGCGTGCAGGATCTGCAGGTCCTCCTCGGGCAGGTGGTTGACGGTCAGCTCCTTGACCGCGACCTCGCGGTCCAGCATCCGGTCCCAGGCCCGCCAGACGGTGCCCATCCCGCCCCGGCCGAGCCGGTCGCCCAGCTCGTACCGCCCGGCCAGCAGCCGCTCCGCGTCGGCCGCATCCGGCCGGTCCTGCACGCCCATCGGCGACCGCTCCCCCTCACATCCGCCTGCCGTCACCGCGACGGAGGGCCTGGTGCAGACCACTGTTCGAACAAATCCCACGCACACCCTAGGCGTACCGTGCCGCCCCCGGTAATCACGCCCACCCGCCGGAACGACGCGGCCGGACGCTCCCGGGCCGTCAGCCTGCGAACAGCACCACCGCGGCGACCCCCAGCACCAGCACCAGGAAAACGCCCCCCACCAGCAACGGCCCCAGCAGGGCCGGGGGTATCCGCGGCGGCTTCGACCGCCCCGCCCGCGCGGTGCCCCCGTCGCCGCCCGCCGCCCCTGCGACGGGGGCGGCCGACGCGCCGGCCGTGCCCCGCCCGCGGCGGCGCGGCCGCAGCGGGACCAGCGGCCCCTCCGGCCGCAGCACCACCGCCCGCGCGGCCGACTCCTCGTCGACCGGCTCCGGCGCGCCCGCCAGCAGCACCGCCAGGTCCGACCGGACGCCCTCCGCGGTCGGTCTCAGCGCCGGATCGGGCTGCAGCAGCCGCTCGGCCACCGGCGCCAGCGGCCCGCAGACGTCCACCGGCGCGCGCCGCCCGTCCCGGACGGCCGTGACCAGCTCGGGGACGCTGCCGTCCGGGAACGGCGAGCGGCCGCCGACCATCCGCTGCACCAGCACGCCGAGCGCCCAGCAGTCGCCCGCCGGGCCGCCGTCCAGCGGCCAGCGCTCGGCCACCGGGCCGACCAGGGCGGCCCGCACCTCGTACCGGCGGCGGCCGCCGGGGCCGCCGAGGTCCTCGGCCAGCGCCTCCTCCGCCACCCCGGACAGCAGCCCGCCGAGCATCGCCGCGCCGTCCTCGCAGACCAGCACCGCGTCGGCGGTGAGGTTCCCGTGGACGAGCCCGGCCTCGTGCAGGGCCCGCAGCGCGCCGGCCAGGTCCGCGGCGAGTTCGGCCGCGCGGTACGGCGGCACGGGTCCGGCGGTGAGGAGCTCGGCCAGGGAGAGGCCGGCCGGGCGTTCCTCGACCGTCCACAGCAGGTCGCCCTCGACGAACGCGCCGACCCCTCGCAGCAGCCGCGGGTGCCGGGTCGGCGCGGCCGACCCGACCGCCGCCACCCGGCGCACCAGCCGGTCGGCCTGCTCGGGCACCTCGTCCTCGGGGTCCTGACCGGCGGTCAGCAGCGCGGGCAGTTCGAGGCCGCGCAGCAGCACCGACTCCCCGGTCCGCTCGTCCACCGCCACCGCACGCAGGGGTCGCGGACGGTCCGTCAGCCGGTACCGCCCGCCCAGCAACTGTCCGGGACCGCCTCGCATGCCAGTTCCTCTCGCTCACCGATCAGCCTACTGAGCGACACGCCCTAGGCTCGGAGCCATGGACTGGACCGATCTGATCGACACCGCCTTCACGGTGGCGGGCAACAGCGACCGAGCCGACCGGGCCGAGGCCGTACGGACGGTCGAGGCGGCGGTCATCGGCGGCGAGAACCCGGTCGCCTCCACGGCCGGGCGCCATCCCGACCACTTCCGCAAGGGCGTGCTCGTCCTCACCACGCACCGGCTGCTCTTCCTCAAGGACGGCAAACCGCCGGTCCCGGTTCCGCTTTCGGCGGTCACCGACGCGACCGTGGCCCGGACGAAGCTGAACGGCGACGTGCTCACGGTGGTCGCGCTGACCGGCTCGCACCGCTTCGAGGACGTGGTGAAGGCCGACGTCTTCGCCGAGCAGCTCCGGGCGGCCGCCGGGCGCGCCCGCACCGTACCGGCCGCGGCCTCCGCGCCGGCCCCGGCGGAGGCCGACGCCGGCGGGCCCGACGCCGGCGGGCAACTCGTCGACCAGCTGGAACGGTTGGCCGCCCTGCACCGCTCCGGGGCGCTCACCGACGAGGAGTTCACCCGGGCCAAGGCCCGCCTCATCGGCTAGCGCGTGTCGTCACACCCGCGGCTGCGGGGCTCCGAAGACGAAACCTAGGCCCTGCCGCCGGCCTGCCGGTGCCGACGCGGCGGGCGGCGGCGGCCGGATCCGACTACGGCGCCGGCTGGAAGGTGGCGAAGGCCGTGTCCCGGGCCTGGGCGTTGGCCGGCGCGGCCCAGTCCGCGTCCGGGGTGATCCAGTAGATGGCGTACCCGTACTTGGCCGGGTTCCCGGTCACGAAGCCGCGGTTGAGCGAGTGGGTCCGCGGCGAGCCGCTGATCCACTCCCAGTCCGCGGCGTTGGTCCACTGCCGGTAGGTGATCGCCGCCAGGTTGACCCGCTGGTAGTTGGTGACCTTGCCGCGCAGCCCCGGCTCGGATTCCTGCCAGTCCGCGACGGCGCTGGGGCCGGGGGTGGTGGTCCACTCGATGGTCAGGGTGCTGCCGTTGCCCTTGAAGATCCGGCGGACGCCGTCCGAGCCGGCCGGCTGCAGCCAGTCCGGCAGGACGACCGAGAAGCCGGTCGAGTCCTTGTACTCGTGGTAACCGGCCGGCACGGCGGCCCCGGACGGGGTCGGCGTGGGGGTCGGAGTAGGCGTCGACGCCGCGGTGGCGCCCGGCGGCGTGGTGGCCGGCGCGGCGCCCGTGGCGCCCGTGGCGGGCGGCGGCGTCTCCCCGGCCGGCGTGCCGGGCGCCGGAGTGCCGGGGGCGGGGCTGCCCGGGGCCTGGGTGCCGCCGGCCGGCGCGGGTTCGGCGGGCGCCGTCCCGGTGCCGGACGCGCCGGTGCCCGGCCCGTCCGACGTGGTGGCCACGACCGGCGAGGTGGCGCCCGCGCCGTGCGCGGACTCGCCCTTGCCGCCGCCGACGGCCTGGACCACCGCGATCACCCCGGCGATCAGCAGCAGCACCAGCACCACCGTGACGACGGCCAGCCGCCGCCGGCCGTTGCGCGGGTCGGCGCCTGCCGCCTGGGTCGCGCCCAGGGTCCACTCGCTGGTCACCGGCCGGATCGGGTCGGTCTCCGGCGTCGTGGCGGGCGGCGCGGCGGGCGTCGGCGCGGGTTCCGCGGCCGGCTCGGCGACGGGCGCCGGCAGGACCGCCGCGGGCTTCTCCTCCTTGGCCCGGCTGCCGACCCGGACGGTCCCCAGCAGCCCGCCGACGGGCCGCTTGCGGACCTCCTCGACCTTCACCGCGGGCTCCTCGGCCCGCTCGGGCTCCGCGGCCGCGGCGGCCGGCTCCTCCGCCGGCGCCTTGACGGGCACCGCGTGCTCGGTGGTCGACTCGGCCTTCGCGGTGGACTCGGCGACCACCCGCTTCAGCATCGACCGGGTCTGCGAGGCGTCCAGCCGCTCGGCCGGGTCCTTGGCCAGCAGGCCCTCGATCACCGGCCGCAGCGCCCCGGCGTTGACGGGGGCCGCCAGCTCCTCGGTCATCACCGCGGTCAGGGTGGCCAGGGCCGAACCCCGGTCGTACGGCGGGCGGCCCTCCAGCATCGCGTAGAGCGTTCCGCCCAGCGACCACAGGTCGGCCGGCGGGCCGGGCTTCTGCCCGCGGGCCCGCTCGGGGGATATGTAGGAGGGCGCGCCGACGAGCATGCCGGTGGAGGTCACGGAGGCGTCGCCCTCGACGCTGGCGATGCCGAAGTCGGTGAGCACGACCCGGCCGTCCTCACCGATCAGCACGTTGGACGGCTTGACGTCGCGGTGCAGGATGCCGAGCGCGTGGGCGGCGCTCAGCACGCCCAGCACGTCGAGCGCGATCTCGGCGGCGCGGGCGGGCTCGAGCGGCCCGTCCTCGCGGATGACGTCGGCCAGCGAGCGGGACTCGACCAGCTCCATGACGATCCACGGCCGGTCGTCCTCCTCCACCACGTCGAAGACGGTGACGGCGGAGTTGTGCCGGATCCGGGCGGTCGCCTTGGCCTCGCGCAGCGTCCGGACGATCAGCCGGTGCTTCTCCTCCTCGTCGACGCTGGCGTTCATCCGCAGTTCCTTGACCGCGACGGTCCTGCCCAGCATCTCGTCCTCGGCGCGCCAGACGGTGCCCATGCCACCGCGCCCGAGCACGCCGTTCAGCCGGTAGCGGCCGGCCAGGAGGCGGCCGGTGGAACCCTGCGCCTGGGTCATTCGGAACGTTCCCCCATGTGCTGCTGGCGGTCGTGGTGACGGCGTGTCGGCCCGCCTCAGGCCGAACGCCGAAGCCTCCATCATCCCCTGTCCCCGGGGCCCGCGACCACCCGGCCCCCGTCCCAAGCCGGGACATAGCGGAAGCGGTGCGGCGCTCCGTGCCCGATCTGTGATCGAAAACTCGCCAAGATCTGTTCGAGACACTGCTACCGTTCGGCAGCTCGTAGTCTTCCGGGGGGATCCGACGTCCATGACCGCACCCGCTCCGGGCGCTGACGGCCAGTCGGGACGGCCGCGCACCGCCCAGCACTACTCGGTCGCGCCGGCCATGGAGGCCCCGGAGGGCTACGTCGCGCCCGGGATGCCCGGTGCGCCGGTGGCCGGATACGACCCGGCCCCCCGGGTCCGGCACGCCCGCCCGCGCCGCCGCACCGCCCTGGCGGTCGCCCTGGCCGCGCTCGCCGGGCTGATCGGCGGTCTGGCCTACGGCTGCGCGCCGCTGCGGGCCGCGGACAGCCTCGGCTGGCTGGCCATCGCGCTCGCCGCCTTGGTCTCCCTGCCGCTGGGCCTGCTCGGCGGCCGCAGCCGGGTGCTTCCGCTGCTCGGGTCGCTGCTCTCGGCCGGTTCGCTGCTGATCGGCCAGCTGACGGTCCAGCTCCGCCGGGTGCACGCGGCCGGCCCGGGCCCGCGCGGGCTGCCGCACGAGGCGCTGGCGCACTGGCGCGCCGAACTGCGCACCCTCGACCTGGCCTTCTACGGCATCGCGGTGGTCGGCGGCTTCCTGCTCACCCGCCGCACCGCCAACCGGGGCTGACCGCGGGTCGGGCCCCGGACGCGCCGGAGCCCCCGCCGGCGTGCCGGCGGGGGCCCGGGAGCGGACCGGGGGCGGTGCTCAGCGGTGGTGGAGCGCCGGGTTGACGGTCACCTCGACCCGCTGGAACTCCTTGAGCTCGGTGTAGCCGGTGGTGGCCATCGCGCGGCGCAGCGCGCCGAACAGGTTCATGGTGCCGTCGGGGGTGTGCGAGGGGCCGGTCAGGATCTCCTCGGTGGTGCCGACCGTGCCGAGGTCGACGCGCTTGCCGCGCGGCAGCTCCTCGTGGACGGCCTCCATGCCCCAGTGGAAGCCCTTGCCGGGCGCGTCGGTGGCCCGGGCCAGCGCGGCACCGATCATCACCGCGTCGGCGCCGCAGGCGACGGCCTTCGGGATGTCCCCGCTGTAGCCGACGCCGCCGTCCGCGATCACGTGCACGTAGCGGCCGCCGGACTCGTCCATGTAGTCGCGGCGGGCCGCGGCCACGTCGGCGACGGCGGTGGCCATCGGCACCTGGATGCCGAGCACGTTGCGGGTGGTGTGGGCGGCGCCGCCGCCGAAGCCGACCAGCACGCCGGCCGCGCCGGTGCGCATCAGGTGCAGGGCCGCGGTGTAGGTGGCGCAGCCGCCGACGATCACCGGGACGTCCAGCTCGTAGATGAACTGCTTGAGGTTGAGCGGCTCGGCGCCGCTGGAGACGTGCTCGGCCGAGACGGTGGTGCCGCGGATGACGAAGACGTCGACGCCGGCGTCCACGACGGCCTTGGAGAACTCGGCGGTGCGCTGCGGCGAGAGGGCGGCGGCGGTGACCACGCCGGAGTCGCGGACCTCCTGGATCCGCTGCTTGATCAGCTCGGCGCGGATCGGCGCGGAGTAGATCTCCTGCAGGCGGCGGGTCGCGGCGGCCTCGTCGGTGATCGTGGCGATCTCGTCGAGCAGCGGCTGCGGGTCCTCGTAGCGGGTCCAGAGGCCTTCCAGGTTCAGCACGCCGAGACCACCGAGGCGGCCGATGGCGATGGCCTGCTGCGGCGAGACCACGCTGTCCATGGGGGCGGCCAGGAACGGCAGCTCGAAGCGGTAGGCGTCGATCTGCCAGGCGATCGAGACCTCCTTCGGGTCCCGGGTACGGCGGCTGGGGACGACGGCGATGTCGTCGAAGGAGTACGCCCGTCGGCCGCGCTTGCCTCGCCCGATCTCGATCTCAGTCACTTCGAGCCCTTCTGGTTTGTTGCTCATGCCCGCCGGGTCACCCCGGCCGCACCCAGTATCCCGCACCGGGGGTGCCCGCGCCCCGAGGGCCCGGACCCCGGACAGGCCGGAGGGCCCGCCGTACGGCGGGCCCTCCGGTTCTCAGCGGTCCAGCGACTCAGCGCGCCGAGTAGTTCGGCGCCTCGACGGTCATCTGGATGTCGTGCGGGTGGCTCTCCTTGAGGCCCGCCGAGGTGATCCGGACGAACCGGCCCTTGCTCTCCATCTCGGCGATGGTGGCGGCGCCGACGTAGCCCATGGTCTGGCGCAGGCCGCCGACCAGCTGGTGCAGCACGGCCGACAGCGGGCCGCGGTACTGCACCTGGCCCTCGATGCCCTCGGGGACGAGCTTGTCGTCCGAGGCCACCTCGGCCTGGAAGTAGCGGTCCTTGGAGTACGAGCGGCCCTGGCCGCGGGACTGCATGGCGCCCAGCGAGCCCATGCCGCGGTAGGACTTGAACTGCTTGCCGTTGATGAACAGCAGCTCGCCCGGGGACTCCTCGCAGCCGGCCAGCAGCGAGCCCAGCATCACGGTGTCGGCACCGGCGGCCAGGGCCTTGCCGATGTCGCCGGAGTACTGCAGGCCGCCGTCGCCGATGACCGGCACGCCGGCCGCCCGGCAGGCCACCGCGGCCTCGTAGATGGCGGTGATCTGCGGGACGCCGATGCCGGCGACCACGCGGGTGGTGCAGATGGAGCCGGGGCCGACGCCGACCTTGACGCCGTCCACGCCGGCGTCGATCAGCGCCTGGGCGCCGTCCCGGGTGGCGACGTTGCCGCCGACCACGTCGACGCCGACGGCCGACTTGATCTTCTCGATCCAGGCCAGCGCGTTGTGGCTGTGCCCGTGCGAGGTGTCCACCACGAGGAAGTCCACGCCCGCCTCGACCAGGGCCTGGGCCCGGTCGAACGCCTCGGCGCTGGCGCCCACCGCGGCACCGACCAGCAGACGGCCCTCGGCGTCCTTGGCGGCGTTCGGGTACTTCTCGGCCTTGACGAAGTCCTTGACGGTGATCAGGCCCTTGATCCGGCCCTCGTCGTCGACCAGCGGCAGCTTCTCGATCTTGTGGCGGCGCAGCAGCGCCATCGCGTCCTCGCCGGAGATGCCGACCTTGCCGGTGATCAGCGGCATCGGGGTCATGATCTCGCGGACCTGGCGGGTGCGGTCCGACTCGAAGGCCATGTCGCGGTTGGTGACGATGCCGAGCAGCTTGCCGGCCTCGTCGGCGATCGGCACGCCGGAGATGCGGAACTTGGCGCACAGCGCGTCGGCCTCGGCCAGCGTGGTGTCCGGGCCGACGGTGATCGGGTCGGTGACCATGCCGGACTCGGAGCGCTTCACCAGGTCGACCTGGTTGGCCTGGTCCTCGACGGACAGGTTGCGGTGCAGCACGCCGACACCGCCCTGGCGGGCCATCGCGATGGCCATCCGGGCCTCGGTGACCTTGTCCATCGCCGCGGAGAGCAGCGGGATGTTGACGCGGACGTTCCGGGAGATCCGCGAGGAGGTGTCCACCTCGTTCGGCAGCACCGCGGAGGCCCCGGGCAGCAGCAGGACGTCGTCGAACGTGAGCCCGAGCATGGCGAACTTCTCGGGTACGCCTGCGGCGTTGTAAGACATTTCGGGGGTACCTTCCGTGGCCGGCCTAATCCGCTCACGCCCTGAGGGTGGGGGCGCGTTCATCGCTCACTCGCGCAGACCGCCGAAAGCCGGGTGGTTTTGGAGGAACCTCCAGGAGAACCGCACACTCACCCGCGAAACTTTGGCAACCCGCCCAGGCGCCGATACCCCATGGTACTGGCACCGGGAATGTGTCCTCGTGTGCCCTTGACAACACCGGGCGCCGCCGTCCCATTCCGGCGGGCCCGACGGCTCAGGAGGACTCCTCCGCGAGCGCCCGCAGCCTGCTGAGCGCGCGGTGCTGCGCCACCCGGACGGCGCCGGGCGACATCCCCAGCACCTCGCCGGTCTCCTCCGCCGACAGCCCGGCGGCCACCCGCAGCAGCACCAGCTCGCGCTGACGGGCCGGCAGGTTGGAGAGCAGCTCCTTGGCCCAGGCCGCGTCGCTGCTCAGCAGCGCCTGCTCCTCCGGGCCGAGCGCCTCGTCCGGCACCTCCGGCAGGTCGTCCTGCGGCATCACGGTCGAGCCGGGCCCGCGCATCGCGGCCCGCTGCAGGTCGGCGATCTTGTGTGCGGCGATGCCGTAGACGAAGGCCTCGAACGGCCTCCCCTGGTCCTTGTAGCGGGGCAGCGCGCACAGGACCGCGACGCAGACCTCCTGCGCGACGTCGTCCACGTGGTGCCGGGCCCCGCCCGGCAGCCGGACGAGCCGGCCGCGGCAGTAGCGCAGCGCGAGCGGGTGGACGTAGGCGAGCAGGGCGTCGATGGCCGGGCCCTCACCGCGGACGGCGGCCGCGACGAGCTCGCCCACCAGCGGCGAACTCCCCGTGCCGAGCACCGGGGGCCGGTCGGGGCCCGGGTCCGAGCCCGGACCGCCGGGGTCGGCGTACGACGGACCGCCACCCGGGGCGGAAGGCTCGGCCTCCACCGGGTCCGCCTGGCCGGCCGCGCCGGCGACGTCGTCGCGCATCGGTCCATGGTGCCTGGTCGATCGGGAAAACGCGGCACCGCGTCCGGAGTTGTGCACCGGAACGTTATGCGCTGCGGCGCCGTACGGCGTGCCGCCGCGCACCACCGGCCCCTCCTGCACCGTGCCGCCTCCCGCCCCGCCGAGGTCGGCGGTCCCGTCCGTCGCGCCGTCCGCCGAGTGTCCTGCGGCTGCGTGGTTCGCCGCAGTGCCTGTCCGCTGGTCCCCGAGGTGCTCCACTCCTCCATGGTGCAACCTCGGGACCGTAACGTCACACGCCCGGACGGCGTCCGCCCCGGGAACCACCGGCGGCGCGCCGCACCCGGCGGCGCCGGCGGTGGTCAGCGGACCAGGCCCCAGCGGAAGCCCAGCGCCACCGCGTGCGCGCGGTCGGAGGCCCCGAGCTTCTTGAACAGCCGCCGGGCGTGGGTCTTGACGGTGTCCTCGGACAGGAAGAGCTCGCGGCCGATCTCGGCGTTGCTGCGCCCGTGGCTCATGCCCTCCAGCACCTGGATCTCACGCGCCGTCAGGGTGGGGGCGGCGCCCATGTCGGGGCTGCGCAGCCGGCGCGGCGCGAGGCGCCAGGTCGGGTCGGCGAGCGCCTGGGTGACGGTGGCCCGCAGCTCGGCGCGCGAGGCGTCCTTGTGCAGGTACCCGCGGGCGCCCGCGGCGACCGCGAGCGCGACGCCGTCGAGGTCCTCGGCGACGGTGAGCATGATGATCCGCGCGCCCGGATCGGCGGACAGCAGCCGCCGGACCGTCTCGACCCCGCCGAGGCCGGGCATCCGGACGTCCATCAGGACGAGATCGGAGCGGTCGGCCACCCAGCGGCGGAGGACCTCCTCCCCGTTCGTCGCGGTGGTGACCCGGTCCACCCCGGGTACGGTCGCGACGGCGCGGCGAAGCGCCTCGCGGGCGAGCGGGGAATCGTCGCAAACGAGAACGGAAGTCATGACCGTCGTCCTCCGCAGCTGATCCGCGTCACGTTGAGCCTCCTGGCTGGTACGAACCTCTCCGACACGGCCGATCGGCGACAGAGTCCGTGCTGATCGCCTCAACTTCCCCGCGATCGTTCCCGACGTCCGGCGCCCGCTAACCGCCTCCGCACTTCCAACGACCGTCACTCGAATGAGTTACGGCCTTCAGGGCCATCTCCACCACTGTACGTGGCCAACTCATTACCGATCAGCCGCATCGCGGTGCACACGCCGCACTTTTGCGCAGCTCGCGCGCGGTGGGCGTACGACCCGCACACCGGTGCGGAGCCTCGCGCGCCCGTCGGCCACCCGATTGCCACGTCCGCGCCCGTCGAAGTCATTGCCCACTTTGCCCGTTTTTATAGCTTTCGTATGGTCATTGACTGTTGTGCCACTCTGTGGGTGACTTGTCCATGGAGTTGCCGTAAGTCATATTTCCAGGTGTCCACACCAGTGCATCGACGCCCCGCCGCGCACCCGGCAGCAGCCGGCCGAGCGCCGGCCCACGGGGGGCGAGCCTCTGAAGGGAATGAGCCATGGCAGATTTCTCCCGCCTCCCCGGCCCCAACGCGGACCTGTGGGACTGGCAGCTCTCCGCAGCCTGCCGTGGCGTGGACAGCTCGCTCTTCTTCCACCCCGAGGGCGAACGCGGAGCCGCGCGGAGTTCGCGCGAGGCCAGCGCCAAGGAGGTCTGCATGCGCTGCCCGGTGATCACCGAGTGCGCGGCGCACGCGCTCGCCGTCCGCGAGCCGTACGGCGTCTGGGGCGGGATGACCGAGGACGAGCGCGAGGAGATGCTGGGCCGCTCCCGGCACCGGCTGGTCGAGGTCCCGCTGACCCCGCCGGCCATCGCGCAGCGCTAGGCCCGCCTCGACGGCCTGCCGTGAAGAAACGTTTCTTCGCGGCGCCTCAGGCTGCTCCACCCCGCTCCCGGGGCACCCGGGGCCGCCGCGGGGCCGCCGGGCCTCAGCGGCCGGCCGCCCCCGCCAGGCGCTCCAGCATCAACGCCACGGCCGGCACCTCGGCCAGGTCCGGCAGGGTCAGCGCGACCACCTGCCGCACCGCCGGCGCCCCCGCGGCCGTCCGCACCGGCACCGTCGACACCCCGTCGGGGCGCACCGACTCCAGCGCCAGCCGGGGCAGCACCGCCACCCCCAGCCCGGCCGCCACCAGGCCGACCACCGCCGGGTAGTCGTCGGTCGCGAAGTCGATCCGCGGCTCGAAGCCCGCCCCCGCGCACAGCTCCACCAGGTGCCCCCGGCACTGCGGGCAGCCCGCGATCCACTGCTCCTCCGCCAGCTCGGCCAGCCCCACCGGCCCGCCGCGGCCCGCCAGCGGGTGCGCGGCGGGCAGCAGCCCCACCAGCGGGTCGTCGAGCAGCGGGGTGACCACCAGATCGGACCAGTCGGAGCCGGCGCTCAGCTGCTGCGCCTCCAGGTTGGCCTCGGCCCGCGCCTCGCGCGGCGTCCCGTGGGCGGGCGCCGGCAGCGCCGCGGCACCGTTCGACTGCGGGTACCGGAAGGCCAGCGCGATCTCGCACTCACCGCCGCGCAGCATCGCCAGCGACTCCGGCGGCTCCGCCTCGACCAGCGACACGCGCACCCCCGGATGGCCGTCCCGCAGCCGGGCGACAGCGGGCGGCACCAGGGTGGAACTCGCGGTCGGGAACGAGACCAGCCGCACCCGCCCGGCCCGCAGCCCGGCGATCGCGGCCACCTCCTCCTCGGCCGCGGAGAGCCCGGCCAGGATCCCGGTGGCGTGCTTGAGCAGCACCCGCCCGGCCTCGCTGAGCTGCATGCCGCGGCCCGAACGGACCACCAGCGGAGTGTCCACCGACTTCTCCAGGGCCTTCATCTGCTGGCTGATGGCGGGCTGCGTGCACCCCAGCTCGCGGGCGGCGGCGGAGAAGGAGCCGGTGCGGGCGACGGCACGCAGGACGCGCAGGTGGCGGGCCTCGATCATGCCTCAGTTATAAGGCAATCTTTGCTGTGCGCAAAATTCTACTGATAGTTGAAGGATGGAACACAGCCGGAAGGCCAACGGCCGACGGCCCCGCCCCGAGCCCCTTCTCCCGCGAGCGGGCGAGAACACAGCCGGAAGGCCCGGCCGTGCCCCCGTGAGGGGTGCGGCCGGGCCTCCGGTCAGACGGTTCAGGCGTCAGTGCGAGTGGCCGTGGCCGCCGTGGGAGTGACCGTTGTCGGCCTCCTCCTCCTTCTTCTCCACCACGAGGGTCTCGGTGGTGAGCAGCAGGGAGGCGATCGAGGCGGCGTTCTCCAGGGCGGAGCGGGTGACCTTGACCGGGTCGATGACGCCGGCCTTCAGCAGGTCGCCGTACTCGCCGGTGGCCGCGTTGTAGCCGTGGCCGGTCTCCAGCTCGGCGACCTTGTGGGTGATGACGTAGCCCTCGAGGCCGGCGTTCTGGGCGATCCAGCGCAGCGGCTCGTGCAGCGCCTTGCGGACGACCGCGACACCGGTCGCCTCGTCGCCCGACAGGCCCAGGCCGTCCTCCAGCACCTTGGCGGCGTGGACGAGGGAGGCGCCACCACCGGCGACGATGCCCTCCTCGACCGCGGCGCGGGTCGCCGAGATGGCGTCCTCGAGGCGGTGCTTGCGCTCCTTCAGCTCCACCTCGGTGGCGGCGCCGACCTTGATGACGCAGACGCCGCCGGCCAGCTTGGCCAGGCGCTCCTGCAGCTTCTCGCGGTCCCAGTCGGAGTCGGTCGCGGCGATCTCGCCCTTGATCTGGGCGACGCGGCCGGCGACGGCCTCGGCGTCACCGGCGCCGTCGACGACGGTGGTCTCGTCCTTGGTGATGGTCACGCGGCGGGCGGTGCCCAGCACGTCCAGGCCGACCTGGTCGAGCTTGAGGCCGACCTCCTCGGAGATGACCGTGCCGCCGGTCAGGGTGGCCAGGTCGCCGAGGATCGCCTTGCGGCGGTCGCCGAAGCCCGGGGCCTTGACGGCGACGGCGTTGAAGGTGCCGCGGATCTTGTTCACCACGAGGGTGGACAGCGCCTCGCCGTCGACGTCCTCGGCGATGATCAGCAGCGGCTTGGAGGCCCCGCCCTGCAGGATCTTCTCCAGCAGCGGCAGCAGCTCCTGGATGGAGGAGATCTTGCCCTGGTTGATCAGGATGTACGGGTCCTCGAGGACCGCCTCCTGACGCTCCGCGTCGGTGACGAAGTACGGCGACAGGTAGCCCTTGTCGAACTGCATGCCCTCGGTGAAGTCCAGCTCCACGCCGAAGGTGTTCGACTCCTCGACGGTGATGACACCGTCCTTGCCGACCTTGTCGATCGCCTCGGCGATCAGCTCGCCGACCTGGGTGTCCTGCGCGGAGAGGGACGCGACGGCGGCGACGTCGTCCTTGCCCTCGATCTCGCGGGCGACGGACAGCAGGTGCTCGGAGACGGCGGCGACGGCCTTGTCGATGCCCTTCTTCAGGGCGGCCGGGCCGGCACCGGCGGCGACGTTGCGCAGGCCCTCGTTGACCAGGGCCTGGGCCAGCACGGTGGCGGTGGTGGTGCCGTCACCCGCGACGTCGTTCGTCTTGGTGGCGACCTCCTTGACGAGCTGCGCGCCGAGGTTCTCGTACGGGTCGTCCAGCTCGACCTCACGGGCGATGGTGACACCGTCGTTGGTGATGGTCGGGGCGCCGAACTTCTTGTCGATGACGACGTTGCGGCCCTTGGGGCCGATGGTCACCTTGACGGTGTCGGCCAGCTTGTTGACACCGCGCTCCAGCGAGCGGCGGGCGTCCTCGTCGAACTGCAGGATCTTCGCCATGTTCCCTATTCCTTCGGGGCTGCGACCGGCCCACCGGTCGCCGGATTACGTGAACCAACGACCACGCCCCGGGCCACTGTCACGAAGTGACGCGGATCCGGGGCGGGTCGGGACGACTTACTTCTCGATGATGGCGAGAACGTCGCGGGCGGAGAGGACGAGGTACTCCTCGCCCTGGTACTTCACCTCGGTGCCGCCGTACTTCGAGTACAGGACGATGTCACCGACGGCGACGTCGAGCGGCAGACGCTGGCCATCCTCGAAGCGGCCCGGGCCGACGGCCAGGACGACGCCCTCCTGGGGCTTCTCCTTGGCGGTGTCCGGGATAACCAGGCCGGAGGCCGTGGTGGTCTCGGCGTCGAGCGGCTGGACCACGATGCGGTCCTCAAGCGGCTTGATGGCAACCTTGCTGCTGGTGGTCACGTCCGAGCTCCCCTTCGGAGATTACGGGGTTTCTAACGGGTAGGAGCGAACCTGCGGGCCTGCCGTCGCGGGGGTCAGGCACGCGTCTTCGCGTTAGCACTCCCCCAGTGGGGAGTGCCAAGGACGACCATAGGCCCGTGTTAGCACTCAGTCAACCAGAGTGCCAACGGCGCGCCCGCGGATCCCGGCAACGGACGGGTGGTCGTACACATGTGCGGCCGGGGAGGCCGGGGAGGCGTCGCCCGGCCCGCTGCCCGGCGCCGTGCCGGTCACCGCCTTCCTGCTCCGCGGCGGCCGGTCCGAAACCGCCGGGCGCCGGCCGGGATCCGAGTCGGCGCCGGCGCCCGGGCTCCGCCCCGCCCTCCCGCTCCGCCGCGGCCGGCCGGGATCCGCGGGGTTCCTCCGGAACCGGTCAGAATGGGCCCGTGGACACCGAGAACCTCCAGCCCCTGCTGACCGCCGAAGGCCAGGCCCTGCTCGCCGAGCTGCGCGAGTTCGCGCCCGAGGAGGAGCTGGCGCTGGCCACCCGGCTGCGGCGGGGGCACCCGGCGGAGCTGGTGTCGGCGGCGTTCGGACAGGCCCGGCTGCGGCAGCGGGCGCGGGCGAAGTTCGGGGCGGACGCCGACCTCATGTACTTCACGCCCAACGGCGTCGAGCAGTCCACCCGGCGCAGCGTGGCCGAGTGGCGGGCGCGCCGCTTCGCCGACCTGGGCGTCCGGCGCCTGGCCGACCTGTGCTGCGGCATCGGCGGGGACGTCCTGGCGCTGGCCCGGGCCGGCATCGAGGTGCTGGCCGTCGACCGGGACCCGGCGGCCTGCGCGGCCACCGCCGCCAACGCGGCCGCGCTGGGCCTGTCCGACCTGGTCCGGGTGGAGTGCGCGGACGTCGCCGACGTGGACGTGACCGGCTACGACGCGGTGTTCACCGACCCCGCCCGGCGGACCGCCCGCGGCCGGGTCTTCGACCCCGAGGCGTACGCCCCGCCGCTGTCCTGGGCGATCGAGGCCGGGCGCCGGACCCCGATCGGCGCGCTGAAGGTCGCCCCGGGCATTCCGCACGAGGCCGTCCCGGCCGACGCCGAGGCGGAGTGGGTCTCCGACCACGGCGACGTCAAGGAGGCGGTGCTCTGGTTCGGCACCGGGGCCTCCCGACCGCACCGCGCCACCCTGCTGCCGCAGGCCGCCAGCCTGACCGGCGGAGACCTGCCCGACCCGCCGGCCGGCCCGGTCGGGCGCTACCTGTACGAGCCGGACGGCGCGGTGATCCGGGCCCACCTGGTGGCCGAGGTGGCCGAGCAGGTGGGCGGCCGGCTGATCGACCCGAAGATCGCCTACCTCACCTCGGACCGCCTGGTCCCCACCCCGTACGCGCACGCCTTCGAGCTCACCGACGTGCTGCCGTTCCACATCAAGAAGCTGAAGGCGCTGCTGCGCGAGCGCGGGGTCGGCACGGTGGTGATCAAGAAGCGCGGGATGGCGATCACCCCGGAGGAGCTGCGCCGCCAGCTCAAGCCCTCGGGCCCGAACTCCGTCACGGTGATCCTCAGCCGCACCGACCACGGCCCGCTGATGATGCTCGGCCACCCGGCCTGACGGGCCGCCGGGCGGCTCCCGGACGGCTCCTAGGAGGCCGGGGGCTGGATGTAGTCCTCCAGCCGGGCCACCGAGAAGCCCTGCTCCTGGATCCGGGCCAGCAGGTCGGCGAACATCTGGGTCATCGTGGCGCCCTTGAGCTCCTTGGGGCCGCGGAAGTGCGCCAGGATGATGTCACCGGACTTCAGCTTCTTGTCGGCCGCCTGGTACTGCATGTCGTGGATCTGCATCGACTCGCGCCACAGCACGATCGCGCGCGGGCCGCACTGCTGCACCGAGGTGTTCAGGGTCGGTGTGTTGGCGCCGTCGCCGAAGGGCGGGCGGAACAGCAGCGGGGCGGTGCCGTACTGCTGGGTGAGCGCGGCCTGGTCGTCGCAGATCTCGGACTTCTGCTTCTCCGGTGGGATCTTGCTCATCACCGGGTGGCTGACGGTGTGGTTCTGGATGTGGTTGCCCAGGGCCTGCAGCGGCTTGAAGTAGCCGTAGTCGTTCTTGACGATGTCCTTGGTCAGGAACATCGAGATCGGCACCTTCAGCTCGGTCAGCATCTCGACGAACTTCGGGTCCTTCTCGGCGCCGTCGTCGATGGTGATGAAGACGACCTTGTCGCTCGTCTTGATGTCGCTGAACACCGGTACGGTGCCCGTCCGTTCGAGCTTGACGGGCTTGTCGGCGGGCGGTGCGGGGGCCGGCGCCAGCGGCTTGAGGTTCCACTTCGCCCAGGCCGCCGCGTCACCGGCCGCCGGGGCGGGGGCGGGCGTGCCGGCCGGGCCGGTCGACGCGGCGCCGCCGGTGGGCTGCGCCACGCCCGCCGAGGTCCCGGCAGGGGCCGGGGCGGCGGTGCCGCCGCCGTTGTCCCCGCATCCGGTGGCCAGGGCCAGCAGGGCCAGCGCCCCCACCGCGTACGTCCTGGTCCTGCTCCGCCCGTCCCTGCTCACCGCACCGCGCTCCCCGGATCCGTCCAGCTTCTTATCAGCTATGCACGGTAACGGGCCGGGTCGCGGTTCCCGGTGAGGCCCTACTCGACGTGTTGACTGGTGAAGGACCAGCGGTGCACCGGGCGGCCGAGCAGTTCGGCCGGCGGCTCGGCGACCGGCACGGCCTCGCCGGCCCACCAGGTGATCAGCAGCACCCGCTCACCGGGCGCGCCGAACAGCTCGGTGCGCTCCAGCCCGGCCGAGCCGCGCAGCGCCGGCAGCGCCACCTCCCGCACCCAGGCGGTGAGTTCGGCCCCGCGGCCGTCGGCGGCCCGGGCCTCCCACATGGCGGCGACGGTCATGCCGCGCCACCGCCGAGGGCGTCGTAGGCCTGGCCGTGCAGGTCCGTGTGCGGGACGTGCACCTCGGTCACCGGCAGCGAGGAGTCGGCGGACAGGTCGAAGGCTGACGGCGTGCGACCGCGCCAGACCATCTCGGAGCCGAGCGCCGCCACCATCGCGCCGTTGTCGGTGCACAGGCCCGGCCGGGGCACCCGCAGCCGGATCCCGGCCCGGTCGCAGCGCTGCTGGGCCATCTCGCGCAGCCGCGAGTTGGCGGCCACCCCGCCGCCGATCATCAGGTGGTCGACGCCGTTCTCCTTGCACGCCTTGACGGCCTTGCGGGTGAGCACGTCGGTGACGGCCTCCTGGAAGGACGCCGCCACGTCGGCGATCGGCACCTCCTCGCCGGCCCGGCGCTTGGCCTCCACCCAGCGGGCGACGGCGGTCTTCAGGCCGGAGAAGGAGAAGTCGTACGCCGGGTCGTTCTTCCCGCTCAGACCCCGCGGGAAGGCGATCGCCTTGCGGTCGCCCTCGCGGGCGGTGCGGTCGACCACCGGGCCGCCCGGGAAGCCCAGGCCGAGCACCCGGGCCACCTTGTCGAAGGCCTCGCCGGCCGCGTCGTCGATGGTCGCGCCGAGCGGCCGGACGTCGGTGGTGATGTCCTCGCTGAGCAGCAGCGAGGAGTGCCCGCCGGAGACCAGCAGCGCCATCGTCGGCGAGGGCAGCCGGCCGTGCTCCAGCTGGTCGACGCAGATGTGCGAGGCGAGGTGGTTGACCCCGTACAGCGGCTTGTCGAGCGCCCAGGCGTACGCCTTGGCGGCGCTGACGCCGACCAGCAGCGCGCCGGCCAGGCCGGGGCCGGCGGTGACCGCGATGCCGTCCAGGTCGCTCGCCTTGACCCCGGCGGTGTCCAGGGCGCGCTGGATGGTGGGGACCATCGCCTCCAGGTGGGCGCGGCTGGCGATCTCCGGGACGACGCCGCCGAAGCGGGCGTGGTCGTTGACGCTGGACGCGACCGCGTCGGCGAGCAGCGTGGTGCCGCGCACGATGCCGACGCCGGTCTCGTCGCAGGAGGTCTCGATGCCGAGGACGAGCGGTTCGTCAGCCATGGCGGGTGTCCTCAATGTCCTTCGGGTCGGTGCTGTCAGTGCTCGGGAGGTCGAGGCGCATCACCAGCGCGTCGACGTTGGCGGGCTGGTAGTAGCCGCGCCGGATGCCCACCGGTTCGAAGCCGTGGCGCTCGTACAGCCGCTGGGCGCGCGGGTTGTCCACCCGCACCTCCAGCAGCAGTTCGGCGCAGCCGCGCCGGGCGGCCTCCCGGATCAGGTCGGTGAGCAGCGCCGTGCCGAGGCCGGCGCCTTGGTGGCGACCGTCGACGGCGATGGTCTGGACGTCGCCCTCGCCGGCGACGGCCATCAGTCCGGCGTAACCGACGATCCTGCCGTCCGCGGCGGTGGCGACGGTGTAGTGGCGGGTGCCGCCGGGGTGGGTCTCGGCCAGTTCGGACCAGTACATCCCGTGGGACCACGCGTCCTCGGGGAAGAGCTCCAGCTCCAGCTCCATCACCGGATCGATGTCCCACCAGCGCATCGGGCGCAGGGTGGTGCCGTGGTTCACGCCGGGAGCACCGCCTTGTAGCCGGCCGGGACCTGGGCGTCCGGGCGGCGCAGGTACAGCGGGACGTTCGGCAGCAGCTCGCGCCCGGCGGCCAGCTCGGCGGCGGCGAAGCCGGCCAGGGCGCCGGCCGACACGTGCTCGGGGCCGTGTGCGCCGGGGAAGGCGTCGGGATAGAGCAGCGCACCGGCCCCGACCGCGCGCGGGCCCGGGGTCAGCTCGGCCGGGCGGTCCACGGCGGGGCCCTCCGTGCGCCGGCCGTCGGCGTCGTACGAGGCCCAGTAGACCTCCTTGCGGCGCGCGTCGGTGGCGACGGTGAACGGCTCCCCGGCCAGGCCCTCGGCGCGCGCCTGGAAGGCGATCGCGTCCAGGGTGCAGACGCCGTGCACCGGCAGTCCGAGCGCGTGGCCGAGCGCGGCGGCGGTCACCAGGCCGACCCGCAGGCCGGTGTAGGGGCCGGGGCCGACGCCCACCGCGATGCCGGTGAGCTGCTGCTTGTCGACGCCGGCCGACCGGAGCACGCCGTCGATCGCGGGCAGGAGCAGTTCGCCGTGGCGCCGGGCGTCGACCTGTTGGGTCTCGGCGAGGACGGCCGTGCCGTCGTGGACGGCGGCGGTGACGGCGGGGGTGGCGGTGTCGAACGCGAGCAGCAGCACGGGTCAAGGTTAGACCGAGGCTGCTCCGACCGGACGATCGGCCGATCGTGAGGGCGTGCCACCGAGGAACACACATCCGATCCGCTGCGACCCGGCCGGGCGGACCTGGCACGATGGGGCCCGTACGTAAAGGGACGGCGGCGGGAGCGCGACGTGGCGAAGATGGGTCCTGGAGTGGTGGTCACGGGGCTGACCCTGGGGGCCCTGGCGGTGGTGAGCCTGCTGGCCTTCCAGGCCAACGGCGCACAGGACCGGGCGGGCGGCGCGAAGCCCGCCGCCAGCACCACGACGTCCAGCGGGCCGGCCGTCTCCGCGACGCCGACCGCGTCGGCGACCCCGACGGTCCCGGCGCTCCCGACGACCTCCGGCAGCGGCACCCGGGTGGTCTACTCGGTCGGCAGCCACTACGTCTGGCTGGTCGACCCGAAGAAGAACCCGCAGGTCGCGGCCGCCTTCCAGGTCACCCCGGGCTCGGTCGAGCCCGCCCCGGGCAGCTACGCGGTCTACAGCCGCACGCCCAACACCACCGGCACGGACGGCCGGCCGATCGAGCACGTGGTGCGCTTCGCGCAGCAGAACGGCGTGGTGTTCGGCTTCAGCGCCGCCATGGACGGCGCGACGGTGACCGCCGACCCGAAGGCCAAGACCGGCGGCATCCGCAGCGGCCGACCGGACGGTCAGCTGCTCTGGGACTTCGCACCGAACGGCACCAAGGTGGTCGTGGTCGCCTGACGGCGGGTCGCGGTGGCCCGGCGCCGGATCACGCGGCCCGGGGAGCTCCGCTCTCCGGCTCCACGGCCGGGCGGGGTTCCGGCTCGGGCGGGGTGGACACCGCCTCGGCGGCCGCGCAGGCGGCCAGCAGGGCCCGCATCGGCGCCCCCTGGGCGCGACGGGCGGACTCTCCGGCCCCGGTGCCGCGCACGGCGCGCTCCGGGGCGGGGGTGGTGCTCGACATGGCGCCTCCCTAGTTAGGCAGACCTAACCGCAGCAACCATCCCACCACGCCCGGCACCCCGCCCGCAACACTTCCCGACAGCCTGTCGGCAAAACGGCGCACGCCCGGGGTGGGCGCCCCGTCACGCGCCGATCGCCCCGGAGCCCCCGGAGCCCGGGCATCCCCCGGACGCCCGCACGCCCGGACGGCTCAGGCGAGCGCCTCCAGGGCGACACCCGTCCAACGCGGGCCGACGCCCGTCAGCAGCACCCGGCGGGGGTCCAGGTCGTCCCCGTCGGCGCCGTCGCCCAGGGCGCGCTCGATCCGCACCTCCAGACGGTCGTCGGACAGCCGCTCGACCTTGCCCTCGCCCCACTCGACCACGACCACGGACTCGGGCAGCGAGACGTCCAGGTCGAGGTCCTCCATCTCGTCCAGGTCCCCGCCGAGCCGGTACGCGTCCACGTGGACCAGCGCCGGGCCGCCGACCAGCGACGGGTGCACCCGGGCGATCACGAAGGTCGGCGAGGTCACCGCGCCGCGGACCTGCAGCCCCTCCCCCAGGCCGCGGGTCAGCGTGGTCTTCCCCGCCCCCAGCTCACCGGAGAGCAGCACCAGGTCGCCCGGCCGCAGCAGGGCGGCCAGCTCCCGGCCGAGCCGGCCCATCCGCTCCGGGGTGGGGACGGTCAGAGTGGCGTGCGTGCCCATGCGCGTGTCGTGCCCTTCGGTCCGTGCGGCGCGCCGACCACCGGCCGCCCCCGCTACCGTGCCACATCACCGGCCCGGCGTGCGCCGCGCGGGGGCCCGCGGCGGCGGGCCGGGGCTCAGGACGGATCGAGGACGGCACCGGGCGGCGGTGCGGCCCCCGGCGGCGGCGCGGCGCCGGCGAAGTCCGCGGCCCGGCGCAGCAGCGCCGTCAGCTCCTGGTCGACCAGCTCCGGGCACTCCAGCATCACCAGGTGTCCGGCCCCCTCCGCGAGGACGAGCTCGGCGCCCGGCAGCCGCTCGGCCATCGCCTCGCTGTGCGCCGAGGGCGTCAGCAGGTCCTTCGTGCCGGCCAGCACCAGCGCCGGCAGGCCGCGCAGGGCGGCCAGCGCCCCGTACTTCTCGTGCGCCCCGAAGACCGGGTAGAACTCGGCGACCACGTCGATCGGGGTGGCGTCCAGCAGCTGCTCGGCGAAGCGCACCACGCCGGGGTCGACGTCCCGGCCGCCGAAGGAGAACCGCCGGTAGAAGACGGCGGCGACGTCCGCGCCCAGCCGCCTGGTCGCCTCCACCAGCTCGACCTGGCGGCCGAGCGCCCGCATCACCCCGGGGGCGACCCGCTTGAACAGCTTCGCGCCGGCCGACGGCAGGCCGAGGCTGACCTCGTTCCAGTCCCCCGCCAGGGTGCCGATCAGGGCCACCCCGGCGACGCGCTCCCGGAACAGCTCCGGGAACTGGTCGGCCAGCGCCATCACCGTCATGCCGCCCATCGAGTGGCCGACCAGCACCAGCGGCCCGGTCGGGGCGACGGCGTCGATCACGGCCTTGAGGTCGCCGCCCAGCTGGTCGATGCTGGCCGGCTCACCGGCCAGGAAGGAGCGGGAGCGCTCGGAGCGGCCGTGGCTGCGCTGGTCCCAGAAGACCAGCCGGGCGCTCTCGCGCAGTGCGGCCCGCTGGAAGTGCCAGCTGTCCTGGTTGAGGCAGTAGCCGTGGCAGAACACCACCGTCAGCGGCTCGGCGCCGGTGCCGGCGGCTCCGGACGGCTCGGCGGCGAGGCCGTCCAGCTCGACGTACAGCTCGGTGCCGTCCGGTGCGGCCACCCGGCGCGGGCGCCCGCGCAGCGAACCGTAGGGAGCCTCGGCGTCCAGCTGGGCGCGGGCCCGGCGGCGGGTCGCCCGGGCGCCGGTCAGCCGCTCGATCGCCACGCCCGCGGCCGCACCGGCTGCCAGCACGCCGACCGAGATCCCGATCACGCCCGCCCGGCTCACCCCGGAGGCCGCACCGGCCGCCTTGGCCACCGCCGCGACCGGGCTGCTCCCGTCCGGTCCCTCCGTCATGCCGTCAGGCCCGCGAGGTGGCTGCCGCCCAGGTAGCGGCGCGGCACCCGGGCGCCGATCCGGGTGACGATCTCGTACGAGATGGTGCCGCAGGCCCGGCCCCAGTCCTCGGCGGTCGGCTCCCCGCGCTCGCCGCTGCCGAACAGCAGCACCTCGTCGCCGACCTCGGGGACGTCCCCGCCCAGGTCCACGACGAACTGGTCCATCGCCACCCGGCCGGCCACGGTGCGCCACTTGCCGCCGATCTGCACCGGTCCGGTGCCGCTGGCGTGCCGCGGGACGCCGTCTCCGTAGCCGACCGGGACCAGGCCCAGCGTGGTCGGGCCCGGCGTCACGTAGTGGTGGCCGTAGCTGACGCCGTGCCCGCCCGGGACGTGCTTGACCAGCGCCAGCCGCGCGGTCAGCGCCATCACCGGGCGCAGCCCGAAGTCCGCCGGCGAGCCCACCTCGGGCACCGGCGACAGCCCGTACGCGGCCAGGCCGGTGCGGACCATGTCGAAGTGCGAGCCCGGCAGCAGCAGGGTGGCCGGCGAGTTCGCCAGGTGCCGCACCTCGGGTCGCAGCCCGGCCGCCTCGGCCTGCTCCAGCGCAACCTGGAAGGAGTCCAGCTGGGCCTGGATCGACGGGTGCCCCGGTTCGTCGGCGGCGGCGAAGTGCGACCAGACGCCGACCACGGTCAGCAGCCCCTCGGCCTCGGCGTGGCGGGCCGCCGCCACCAGCCGCGGCCAGTCGTGCGGCTGGCAGCCGTTGCGGCCCAGGCCGGTGTCCGCCTTCAGGTGCACCCGGGCCGGGACGCCGGTCTCCCGGACGGCGGGCAGCAGCTCGTCCAGCGCCCACTGGCCGCTGACCGAGATGTCGAGGTCCGCACGCAGCGCCTCCCGCCACGGCCCGCCCGGCGTCCACAGCCAGCACAGGATCCGGGCCTGCTCCGGGCGGATGCCCGCGGCCCGCAGCGCCAGCGCCTCCTCGGGCGTGGCGCAACCGAGCCAGCCGACCCCGTTCGCGACCGCCTCGCGGGCGCACTCGACCGCGCCGTGGCCATAGGCGTCCGCCTTGACCGCGAGCATCACCGCCGCGCTGCCGACGCGTTCGCGCAGCGCGGCGAGGTTGCCGCGCAGGGCGGCCAGATCGATGGTCGCCTCGGCCCGTACGCCGTCGGTGAGGGTGGCCGTGCCGGTCGTGTTCGCAGTTGTCATCAGGGTCAGTCTCCCAGACGTCCCGGAGTCCTCGCCGAACGGCCCGTCGGCGCGGCGGCCGGCGCCCGGCCTCCCCGCACCGCGCCGACCTGCGCAGGACCGCTCGTCACCCTGTTCCGGACGCCCGGGACGGACGGGTCGGTTCCGCTCCCCCGCCGCCCGTTCAGCCCCGCCGGACGGACCGCCAGGCTCCGGGCAGCGCCTCCGCGACCCCGAGCGCCGTCACCGGCGCGCCCGGCTCGCCCGCCGCCTCCCGGCCCGCCAGGCCGTGCAGGTAGGCCGCCACCGAGGCGGCGTCCAGCGGAGCCAGACCGGCCGCCAGCAGGGAGCCCGCCAGGCCCGCCAGGACGTCCCCGCTGCCTGCGGTGGCCAGCCAGGAGCTGCCGGTCGGGTTGACCCGGACGGCGCCGCCCGGGTCGGCGACCACCGTGGTGGAGCCCTTCAGCAGGACCGTCGCCCGGTAGGCGGCCGCCAGCCGGCGGGCGGTGGCCAGTCGGGTGGCCGCCAGCGCGTCGGCGCTCGGCGGCGCGGCGCCGTCGGCGCCGGCGAGGAGGCGGGCGGCCTCGCCGGTGTGCGGGGTGAGCAGGGTCGGGGCCGTCCGACCGGCCAGCGCGTCCGGGCCGAGCCGGGCCAGTTCGGTCAGCCCGTCCGCGTCCACCAGCACCGGGACGTCGGCCGCCAGCGCCTCGGCCAGCGCCTGCCGCGCGCCGTCGCCGCCGCCCGGGCCGACCACCCACGCCTGAACCCGGCCCGCGCCGGCCGGTCCGCCCTCGGTGACCAGCGCCTCCGGGAACCGCCGCACCACCTCCTCGGCCGCCGTGCCGACGTACCGGACGGCGCCGGCGCCCCCGCGCAGCGCCCCGGCGACCGCCAGCACGGCCGCGCCCGGGTACGTCGCCGAGCCGGCCGCCACCCCCACGACGCCGCGCCGGTACTTGTCGCTCTCCGCGCCCGGCCGCGGCAGCAGCGCCGCCACGTCCGCGTGCTGCAGGGCCGTCACCTCGGGCTCGGGCGGCTCCAGTCCGATCCCGACCAGCTGGACGGCGCCCGCGTAGGAGGCCCCCGGGTCCACCAGCAGGCCGGGCTTGTAGGTTCCGAAGCAGACCGTGACGTCCGCCCGCAGCGCCACGCCGGGCACCTCGCCGGTGTCGGCGTCCACGCCGCTGGGCAGGTCGACGGCCACCACCGTCCCGCGCCGCCCGGCACGGGCGTAGGGCACGGCCCCGGGGCGCAGCCCGCCACGGCCCCCGATGCCGACGATGCCGTCCAGCACGAGGTCCGCGCACGAGAAGTCGGCCAGGCCGACTTCCTGATCCACCACCACCCGCCCGCCGGCGGCCCGCACCGCGGCCAGCCCGCCCGCGTGCACCCGCTCCGGCGCGAGCAGCACCGCCGTCACCCGCGCCCCGCGCCGGGCCAGTGCCGCCCCGGCGTACAGGGCGTCACCCCCGTTGCCCCCGCCGCCCGCCAGCACCACCACCCGGCTGCCGTACACCCGCCCGCGGACCCGGGTCAGCAGCCGGGCGCAGGTCGCGGCCAGCCCGGCCGCCGCGCGCTGCATCAGCGTCCCCTCCGGCAGCCGGGCGATCAGCTCGCCCTCGGCGGCCCGGACGACTTCGACGCGATGGGCGTGGCGCATGCGAGGGCTCCTTCAGCGGTCGGCTCCCACCGACGCTAGCCCGCGCCCCCGCCCCGCGGGAGCCCGCCCTGCGGCACACTTTCGAGTGACACCCACGTCGATCCCCCGCCCGCGCCGGTTCGTACCCCTGGTTTGTCGCCCGGCACGGACCCACAGGAGGGAGAAGGGCCATGGTCGCCATGCCGGCAATCGAGCACCCGATGGGCGAGGACAACCTCCTCCAGGCGTTCCTGGAGCTGGACACCCCGATGGGCAGCAAGGCCGAGTTCATCGAAGGGGAGATCATCGTGACGCCACCGCCGGACGGAGCCCACGAAACGGCGTTCTCACTGCTCGCCAGGCAGTTCTTCCGCAAGGCGGCGATCGATCTGGACCTCTCGGGGAACAAGGGTCTGATCGTGTCGCCCAAGAACCGTTTCATTCCCGACGGCACGGTGAGCCCGGTCGGCCACTTCGAGAACGCGGACTCCTGGGCCCCGGCCGGGGGTGTCCTGCTCGTCTTCGAGATCACCTCGACCAACCCGCACAAGGACCGCGAATCCAAGCGCAGGGGCTACGCCACCGCTGAGATCCCCTGCTACCTGCTGATCGACCGCGGCCAGGGCATGGTCACGCTGTTCACCCACCCTCAGGACGGCGACTATGTCACTCGCACCCAGGTCGAGTTCGGCAAGTCGATCGACCTGCCCGCCCCGTTCTCGTTCGCGCTCGACACGGCGCCCCTGCGGTAGGACGCAGCCACCGCAGGGGCGCCGTTGCCGACGAGCGCGTGCTACTCGACGGTGACCGACTTCGCCAGGTTGCGCGGCTGGTCGACCTCGTGGCCCTTGGCCGTGGCCAGCTCGCAGGCGAAGACCTGCAGCGGGACGGTGGAGACCAGCGGCTGCAGCAGCGTCGGGGTGGCCGGGATGCGGATCAGGTGGTCCGCGTACGGGACGACCGCCTCGTCGCCCTCCTCGGCGATGACGATGGTGCGGGCGCCGCGGGCCCGGATCTCCTGGATGTTGGAGACGATCTTGTCGTGCAGGATCGAGCGGCCGCGCGGCGAGGGCACGACCACGACGACCGGCAGGCCCTCCTCGATCAGCGCGATCGGACCGTGCTTGAGCTCGCCCGCCGCGAAGCCCTCGGCGTGCATGTACGCCAGCTCCTTGAGCTTGAGCGCGCCCTCCAGGGCCACCGGGAAGCCGACGTGGCGGCCGAGGAACAGCACCGAGCGGGCGTCGGCCAGGGAGCGGGCCAGCTCGCGCACCGGCTCCATGGTCTCCAGCACCTGCTCCACCTGCTTCGGCGCGTCGCCGAGCTCGCGGATGATGGTGAAGATCTCGTCGCCCCACTTGGTGCCGCGGACCTGGCCCAGGTACAGGGCGACCAGGTAGCAGGCCACCAGCTGGGTCAGGAACGCCTTGGTGGAGGCGACGGCGACCTCGGGGCCGGCGTGCGTGTAGAGCACGGCGTCCGACTCGCGCGGGATGGTGGAGCCGTTGGTGTTGCAGATCGCCAGCACCTTGGCGCCCTGCTCGCGGGCGTGCCGCAGCGCCATCAGCGTGTCCATGGTCTCGCCGGACTGCGAGATGGCGATGACCAGCGTGCCCGGGCCCATGATCGGGTCGCGGTAGCGGAACTCGGACGCGACCTCGACCTCGCAGGGGATGCGGGTCCAGTGCTCGATCGCGTACTTGGCGATCATGCCGGCGTGGAACGCGGTGCCGCAGGCGACGATGACGACCTTGTCGACCGAACGCAGGTCGGCGTCCGAGATGCGCAGCTCGTCGAGGGTGAGCCGGCCGTCGGTGCCGATCCGGCCGAGGAGGGTGTCGGCGACGGCCTTCGGCTGCTCGGCGATCTCCTTGAGCATGAAGTAGTCGTAGCCGCCCTTCTCGGCGGCCGAGGCGTCCCAGTCCACGTGGTACTCGCGCACGTCGGCCGGGGTGCCGTCGAAGTTGGTGACGGTCACGCCCTCCCGGCGCAGCTCGACGACCTGGTCCTGGCCCAGCTCGATCGCCTCGCGGGTGTGCGCGATGAACGCGGCGACGTCGGAGGCGAGGAAGTTCTCGCCCTCGCCGCGCCCGACCACCAGCGGCGAGTTGCGACGGGCGCCGACGACGACGTCCGGCGCGTCCGCGTGCACGGCCACCAGGGTGAACGCGCCGTCCAGGCGGCGGCAGACCACCCGCATGGCCTCGGCGAGGTCGCCCTGGTAGGCCTCGCCCAGCAGGTGGGCGACGACCTCGGTGTCGGTCTCGGAGCGGAGGGTGTGGCCGCGCTCGGCGATCTCGGCGCGCAGCTGCGCGAAGTTCTCGATGATGCCGTTGTGGACGACGGCGACCCGCAGGTCGTCGTCCAGGTGGGGGTGGGCGTTGGCGTCCGTCGGGCCGCCGTGGGTGGCCCAGCGGGTGTGGCCGATGCCGGTGGTGCCGCCGGGCAGAGGGGTCTCGGCGAGCGACTTCTCCAGGTTGGCGAGCTTGCCGGCCCGCTTGTCGGTGACCAGACTCCACTGCCCGTCGGAGTCCTGCGCCTGCACCGCGACACCGGCCGAGTCGTAGCCCCGGTACTCCAGTCGCTGCAGGCCTGCGATTACTACGTCGAGGGCGGACTGCGCGCCCACGTATCCAACAATTCCGCACATGCGTGCCAGCATAAGGGCGGTTCTGGGGCCCTTTTCCCGCCTTGGGGGAACAGTGCGTGACCGACACCACAACCACCGTGAACGCCGCTACGGCTCACAATGGAGCATGTGCTGACCGAACTCTGTACGCGGGGCGCCACCTCGGCCGGCCCGTCGCCGTCCCCCTACGTGGACCTCAGCCGGGCCGAGTGGAGCGCGCTGCGCGAGCGCACGCCGCTGCCGCTGACCGCCGAGGAGGTGGAGCGGCTGCGCGGACTCGGCACGGCCCTCGACCTGGACGAGGTGCGCGACGTCTACCTGCCGCTGTCCCGGCTGCTCAACCTGTACATCCACGCCACGCACGACCTGCGCGGCGCGCTGGGCACCTTCCTGGACACGCCGGACACCGAGCGCACCCGCACGCCGTTCATCATCGGCGTGGCCGGCTCGGTCGCGGTCGGCAAGTCGACCACCGCCCGTCTGCTGCAGGCCCTGCTCGCCCGCTGGCCCGAGCACCCGCGGGTCGAACTGGTCACCACCGACGGCTTCCTGCTCCCCAACGCCGAGCTGCGCCGCCGCGGCCTGATGGCCCGCAAGGGCTTCCCCGAGTCGTACGACCGCCGGGCGCTGATGCGCTTCGTCGCGGACGTGAAGGCGGGCAAGGACCGCGTCACCGCCCCGGTGTACTCGCACCTGGTGTACGACATCGTGCCGGACGAGCGGCTCACCGTGGAGCGCCCGGACATCCTGATCGTCGAGGGCCTGAACGTCCTGCAGCCGGCGCTGCCCGGCACCGACGGGCGGACCCGGCTGGCGGTGGCCGACTACTTCGACTTCTCGATCTACGTCGACGCCCGCACCGACGACATCGAGCACTGGTACCTGGACCGGTTCCGCAAGCTCCGTCAGACCGCCTTCCAGGACCCGAACTCCTACTTCCGCCGCTTCACCGAGGTGCCGGAGGAGGAGGCGATGGAGTACGGCCGGCAGGTCTGGCGCACCATCAACCGGCCCAACCTGCTGGAGAACGTGCTGCCCACCAGGGGCCGGGCCACCCTGATCCTGCAGAAGGGCTCGGACCACAAGGTCCGCCGGGCGCTGCTGCGCAAGCTCTGACGGCCCGCGCCGAGGAGCGCCCGCACCGCTACCCGCCCGAAGGGGCCCCCGCCGACTCGGCGGGGGCCCCTTCGACGCGGGGTGGGACGGGCTCAGCCCAGGTGGGTCCGCACGGCCTCGGCCAGTCGCTGGGCGACGGCCTCCGCCTGCACCGCGTCGGCGGCCTCGACCATGACCCGGACCAGCGGCTCGGTGCCGGACGGGCGCAGCAGCACCCGGCCGGTGGAGCCCAGCTCGGTCTCGGCCTCGGCGACGGCGGCGGCCAGCCCGGTGCTGGTCGCCACCCGGGCCTTGTCGACGCCCTTGACGTTGATCAGCTGCTGCGGCAGCCGGGTCATCACGGCGGCGAGGTCGGCCAGCGGCTGCTTGGTGGCGGCCAGTCGGGCGCCCAGCATGAGGCCGGTCAGGGTGCCGTCGCCGGTGGTGGCGTGGTCGAGCAGGATGACGTGGCCGGACTGCTCGCCGCCCAGCGCGAAGCCGTGCTCCTTCATGGCCTCCAGCACGTAGCGGTCGCCGACGGCGGTCTCCACCAGCTCGATGCCCTCGCGCTGCATCGCCAGCTTGAAGCCCAGGTTGGACATCACGGTGGCGACGGCGGTGTTGCCGCGCAGGGTGCCGGCCTCCTTCATGGCGACGGCCAGGATCGCGATGATCTGGTCGCCGTCCACCTCGTCGCCGTCCGCGTCGGCGGCCAGGCAGCGGTCGGCGTCGCCGTCCAGCGCGATGCCGAGGTCGGCGCGGTGCTCCTTCATGGCGGCGCGCAGCCGGTCCAGGTGGGTGGAGCCGACGCCGTCGTTGATGTTGAGGCCGGTGGGCTCGGCCCCCAGGGTGTGGACGACCTCGGCGCCGGCCCGGGCGAAGGCCTCGGGGGCGACGTAGGCGGCCGCGCCATGGGCGCCGTCGATGACGACCTTGATGCCGTCGAGGCGGTTGGGCAGCACGCCGATCAGGTGGGCGACGTACTTGTCGAAGCCCTCGGTGTACTCGCGGACCCGGCCGACGGCCGCGCCGGTCGGGCGCTGCCACTCGTCACTGCCGACGGAGTACGTCCGGTAGTGGTTCTCGATCGCGTCCTCGATGCGGTCGTCCAGCTTGTGGCCGCCGCGGGCGAGGAACTTGATGCCGTTGTCGGGCATCGCGTTGTGGCTGGCGGACAGCATCACGCCGAAGTCGGCGCCGAGCGCGCCGGTGAGGTACGCCACGGCCGGGGTGGGCAGGACGCCGACCCGGAGCACGTCGACGCCGGCGCTCGCCAGGCCGGCGATGACGGCGGCCTCCAGGAACTCGCCCGAGGCGCGCGGGTCACGGCCGACCACCGCGACCGGGCGGTGCCCCTCGAAGGCACCGGCCTCGCCCAGCACGTGTGCCGCCGCGACCGACAGCCCGAGCGCCAGCTCGGCCGTCAGGCCCTCGTTCGCCACCCCGCGTACGCCGTCCGTACCGAAGAGTCGTCCCACTGTCCCGTCCTCCATCACCACTGCTCGGAACCCAACCGACCGTCCCCGGCCACCGCACGCCGGCCGGGGAACACGTCGCCCCGGAGTACACGTGGTACTCCGGGGCGACGGTACGCGCAACCAGGGGGTGCGCCGCCAGGGCGGACCGCACCCCCTGGGACGCGATTAGCGCTTGCTGTACTGCGGCGCCTTGCGGGCCTTCTTGAGACCGGCCTTCTTGCGCTCGACGGCGCGGGCGTCACGGGTCAGGAAGCCGGCCTTCTTCAGCGCGCCGCGGTTGTTGTCCACGTCGGCCTCGTTCAGGGCACGGGCCACGCCGAGGCGCAGCGCGTAGGCCTGGCCGGAGACGCCGCCACCGGTGATGCGGGCGACGACGTCGTAACGGCCGTCAAGCTCGAGGAGCTTGAAGGGCTCGTTCACGGTCTGCTGGTGCACCTTGTTGGGGAAGTAGTTCTCCAGGGTGCGACCGTTGATCTTCCACTGGCCGGTGCCGGGGACGATGCGCACGCGGGCGATCGCCTCCTTGCGACGGCCGAGGCCGGCGCCCGGGGTGGCCTCGCCGAAGCGGCCGGCCAGCGACTCGGAGGTGTAGCTCTCCTCGGAGGTGTACTCGCCCTCGACGTTCTCGTCGAAGTCGACCTCAAGGGTTTCAGTGGTCTCGGCCACGGTGTTCCTCAGCTCTTTTCAGTGTTGGGGGGCTTGGTGGCCGAATTACTGCGCGACCTGGGTGATCTCGAACGGCACCGGCTGCTGGGCAGCGTGGGGGTGCTGGTCGCCCGAGTAGACCTTCAGCTTCGAGAGCATCTGACGGCCCAGGCTGTTCTTGGGGATCATGCCCTTGATGGCCTTCTCGACGGCCTTCTCCGGGTTGTTCGCCAGCAGGTCGTCGTAGCGCACCGAGCGCAGACCGCCCGGGAAGCCCGAGTGGCGGTAGGCCAGCTTCTGGGTCTTCTTGTTACCGGACAGGTGCACCTTGTCGGCGTTGATGATGATGACGAAGTCACCAGTGTCAACGTGCGGCGCGTAGATCGCCTTGTGCTTGCCCCGGAGGAGGTTGGCGGCCTGGGAGGCCAGGCGGCCCAGCACGACGTCGGTCGCGTCGATGACGTGCCACTGACGCTGGACGTCGCCGGGCTTGGGGCTGTACGTACGCACGGTCGTAGCCTTCGCTTTTCAGTGAGTGAGTCCTGACAGGAGCACCTGGTCGGAAGAGCAGCCTGATCACCCTTGGACGCAATTCAAGGGGGACCGCTGGTCGACGACCTGATGTCTCCGGCGTACCGACCTCTCACGTGAGATAGAGCGAGCCAATACGCACATCAAGCGTCCAGGTTACCGGGCGGGCGGGGAGGGGTCAAAAATCGCCGGACCGCGACCGCCCGGAGGCCCTGTCGTCACTCAGCGTTCGCGCTGCACCCGGTTGACGTCCCAGACCGGCTCGGCCGACTCGAAGACCCGGCCGTCCGCCCCGAACACCAGGAAGCGGTCGAAGGTCCTGGCGAACCAGCGGTCGTGGGTGACGCACAGCACGGTGCCCTCGAAGGCCTCCAGCCCGGCCTGCAGCGCCTCGGCGCTCTCCAGGTCCAGGTTGTCGGTCGGCTCGTCGAGCAACAGGGCCGTCACGCCGGAGAGTTCGAGCTTGAGGATCATCAGCCGGGCCTGCTGCCCGCCGGACAGCGACTCGAACTTCTGCTCCTCCTGGCGGTCCAGCTCGTAGCGGCGCAGCGCGCCCATCGCGGCGCCGCGGCTGAGCGCGTGCTCCTCCTCGACGATCGAGCGCACCGTCCGCCCGAACAGCTCGGGGTGGGCGTGGGTCTGCCGGAAGTGGCCGGGGACGACCCGGGCGCCCAGTTTCCAGTCCCCGGTGTGGGCGACCGTGGTGTCGCCGGCCAGCAGCCGCAGCAGGTGCGACTTGCCGGCGCCGTTGGCGCCCAGCACCCCGATCCGCTCGCCGTAGAAGACCTCCAGGTCGAAGGGCTGCATCAGGCCGGTGAGCTCCAGCCGCTCCATGGTGAAAGCGCGCACGCCGGTGCGCCCGCCCTTGAGCCGCATGGTGATGGACTGCTCGCGCGGCGGCGCCTCCGGCGGGCCGGCGTCCTCGAACTTCTTCAGCCGCGTCTGGGCCGCGGAGTAGCGGGAGGCCATCTCGTGGCTGACCGCGGCGGCCTGACGCAGGGTGACGACCAGCTTCTTGAGCTTGGCGTGCTCCTCGTCCCAGCGGCGGCGCAGCTCCTCGAAGCGCTCGAAGCGGGCCTTGCGGGCCTCGTGGAAGGTGTCGAAGCCGCCACCGTGCACCCAGACACTGCTTCCGGCGGCACCGGACTCGACACTGATGATCTTGTCGGCGGTGCGGGAGAGCAGCTCGCGGTCGTGTGAGATGTACAACACGGTCTTCGAGGTGGCCTTGATGGCCTCCTCCAGCCAGCGCTTGCCGGGGACGTCCAGGTAGTTGTCGGGCTCGTCGAGGAGCAGCACCTCCTCGGGCCCGCGCAGCAGCGTCTCCAGGACGAGCCGCTTCTGCTCACCGCCCGAGAGGGTGTTCAGGCCGCGCCACTGCGCCTTGTCGAAGGGCATGCCGAGGGCCGCCATGGTGCAGACGTCCCAGTCGGTCTCGTAGTCGTAGCCGCCGACGTCGGCCCAGTCGGAGAGCGCCTGGGCGTAGGCCATCTGGGTCTTCTCGTCGTCCTGGGCGATCATCGCCAGCTCGGCGGCGTCCACCGCGCGGGCGGCGACGGCGATCCGCTCGGGGGCGACGGACACCAGCAGGTCGCGGACGGAGGCGTCGGCGGGCAGCGCGCCCGGGGTGGCCTGCTGGTCCTCGCGGCCGGTGGTGCCGACGAACTGGCGCATCACGCCGAGCCCGCCGCTGATCGTCACCGAGCCGCCGTGCGGCTGGATGTCCCCCGCGATCATCCGCAGCAGGGTGGTCTTGCCGGCGCCGTTGGCGCCGACCAGCGCGACGGCCGCGCCCTCGCCGACCCGGAAGGACGCGTCGTCGAACAGCACTCGCCCGTCCGGCAGGTAGTACTCAAGGTGCGAAATCTCGACGTGTCCCATGCGGACGATTGTCCCAAGCCGACGCGCAGGGCCCAAACGGATTACCCGGCGGCGGGCTGTCCGGGCAGCGTGCGCATCCGCCGGGCCTGCCGGTTCCGCTCGGCGAGCAGGTCGTCCGGCGGGTAGCCGACCTCCTCGAGGGTGAGCCCGTACGGCCGGATCACGTTGACCGCGGAGTGGCGCACCCCGCCGGCCAGCACCTCGCCGGGGAACTCCACCGGCCGGTGTCCGTCGCCGACCAGCAGCATCGCGCCGACCAACGCCCGGACCATGTTGTGGCAGAACGCGTCGGCGCGGACGGTGGCGACCGCGAGGGAGCCCTCCTGGGCGGCGTAGGAGTCCACCGGGACGCGGTCCCAGTGCAGCTCCAGCAGGGTGCGGATGGTGGTGGCGCCCTCGCGCTTCTTGCAGTACGCGGCGAAGTCGTGCTCGCCGAGCAGCAGCTTCGCGGCCTCGTTCATCCGGTCCACGTCCAGCGGCCGGTCGTGCCAGAGCACGTGTCCGCGCAGCAGCGGGTCGACCCCGCCGGGGTGGTCGGCGACCCGGTAGGCGTAGCGGCGCCAGATCGCCGAGAAGCGGGCGTCGAACCCGGCCGGCGCCTCGCCGACCCGGTAGATCCGGACGTCCCCGGGCAGCCGGCCGGCGAGCCGGCGCAGCAGCTTCTCCCGGTGGGCCTCCCAGAGCTCGGCCGGGAGGTCCACGTGGGCGACCTGGCCGCGGGCGTGCACCCCGGCGTCGGTGCGGCCGGCCACGGTGAGCGGGAACAGCTCGGGGCTGCGGGTGACGATCTGCAGCGCGGTCTCGATCTCCTCCTGGACCGTCCGCCGGCCGCCCTTCTGGCGGGCCCAGCCGGAGAACTCGGCGCCCTGGTAGGCCAGGTCGAGCCGGACCCGGACGTACCCGTCGGCCGGACCGTCCTTCACCGGCGGCTGCTCGGCGCAATCGTTGACCACTGCTTCTCACGTCTCCCGGGGGATGAGGAACGGGCCCGCTCCCCCACTGCTGGGGAAACGGGCCCGCGGAACACCTGGAGGTGTCAGGCCTGCTCGGCGGCCTCGGCCTCGTCGGCCTTGGTCTCGACGGCGGCGGCCTCGTCGGCCTCCTTGACGGCACGCTTGGTGGCGGCCTCGGCCTCGCCGACCGCGTTCTGCGCGACGGTCAGCGCCTCGACCAGCTCGATCACGGCCATCGGGGCGTTGTCGCCACGACGGGGACCGATCTTGGTGATGCGGGTGTAGCCACCCGGGCGGTTCTCGTAGCGCGGCGCGATCTCGGTGAAGAGGGTGTGCAGCACCGAGATGTCGGTGATCGTCTTGCGCACCAGGCGACGGTTGTGGATGTCGCCCTTCTTCGCCTTGGTGATCAGCTTCTCCGCCAGCGGGCGCATCCGACGGGCCTTGGCCTCGGTCGTGGTGATGCGGCCGTACTGGAACAGCTCCCGGCACAGACCGGCGAGCAGCAGCGGCTCGTGGTGCGGGCCGCCGCCGAGGCGGGCACCCTTGGTGGGACGCGGCATGGAATTACTCCTCGAATCTCCGACTGCGGCCGTACCAGGTACCGCAGCGGGCGTACGGGCACGGTGCCCGCACGACTTTCACGACGACGGAGGCGGTTCCGGCAGGAACCGCCCCCGCGGTCAAGTCTTTCAGTACTGCTCGGTCTCCGCGTAACCCGCGTCGTCCAGGTCGTCGGCGCCGAAGGCGTCGGCGGCGGCGGTCGGGTCGAACCCGGGCGGGCTGTCCTTGAGGGCCAGGCCCATGCCGGCCAGCTTCGCCTTGACCTCGTCGATCGACTTCGCACCGAAGTTGCGGATGTCGAGCAGGTCGGCCTCGGAGCGGGCGACGAGCTCACCCACGGTGTGGATGCCCTCGCGCTTGAGGCAGTTGTAGGAGCGGACGGTGAGTTCCAGCTCCTCGATCGGCAGCGCCAGGTCGGCGGCCAGGGCGGCGTCCGTCGGGGACGGGCCCATGTCGATGCCCTCGGCGTCGATGTTCAGCTCGCGGGCGAGGCCGAACAGCTCCACCAGGGTCTTGCCGGCCGAGGCCATGGCGTCGCGCGGACGCATGGCGGGCTTGGTCTCGACGTCGACGATCAGCTTGTCGAAGTCGGTCCGCTGCTCGACACGGGTGGCCTCGACCTTGTAGGTGACCTTCAGCACGGGGCTGTAGATCGAGTCGACCGGGATGCGGCCGATCTCCTGGCCGGAGGCCTTGTTCTGGACGGCGGAGACGTAGCCGCGACCGCGCTCGACGGTCAGCTCCATCTCCAGCTTGCCCTTGCCGTTGAGGGTCGCGAGGACCAGCTCCGGGTTGTGCACCTCGACACCCGCCGGCGGGGCGATGTCGGCGGCGGTGACGACACCCGGGCCCTGCTTGCGCAGGTACATCACGACCGGCTCGTCGTGCTCCGAGGAGACGACCAGCTGCTTGATGTTGAGGATGAGGTCGGTCACGTCCTCCTTGACGCCCGGCACGGTGGTGAACTCGTGCAGGACGCCGTCGATGCGGATGCTGGTGACAGCGGCACCCGGGATCGACGACAGGAGCGTGCGGCGCAGGGAGTTGCCGAGGGTGTAGCCGAAGCCCGGCTCCAGCGGCTCGATCACGAACCGCGAGCGGAACTCGTCGACGACCTCTTCGGTCAGCGACGGACGCTGAGCGATAAGCATGGGGGATGTTCCTCCAGTTGTCTTCGGCACCCACTATTTGATGCCGACAGGACCAAGCGTACGGGCTCCCGCGGAGAACGGGAGCCCGTACGAGGTTTCAAAGCAAACCCAGCGTGCCCGAAGGCGCTGCGTCAGACGCGGCGGCGCTTCGGCGGACGGCAGCCGTTGTGCGGGGTGGGGGTGACGTCCTGGATCGAGCCGACCTCGAGGCCGGTGGCCTGGAGCGAACGGATCGCGGTCTCACGGCCGGAGCCCGGACCCTTGACGAAGACGTCGACCTTGCGCATGCCGTGCTCCTGCGCGCGACGGGCAGCGGCCTCGGCGGCCATCTGCGCGGCGAACGGGGTGGACTTGCGCGAGCCCTTGAAGCCGACGTGGCCGGCGGAGGCCCAGGAGATCACGTTGCCCGCGGGGTCGGTGATCGAAACGATGGTGTTGTTGAACGTGCTCTTGATGTGCGCGTGGCCGTGAGCGACGTTCTTCTTTTCCTTGCGGCGGATCTTCTTCGCGCCGGCAGCCTGACGACCCTTGGGGGGCATAAGTCTGTTCTCCTACTGAGGTGGTCGGTCCGCTGACCCGCGGGCCGGAGGGATGTCCGGTTACGGGACGGACTACTTCTTGCCCGGCTTCTTCTTACCGGCGATCGCGCGACGCGGGCCCTTGCGGGTACGCGCGTTGGTGTGGGTGCGCTGGCCGCGGACCGGCAGGCCACGGCGGTGACGCAGACCCTCGTAGCAGCCGATCTCGACCTTGCGGCGGATGTCGGCGGCCACCTCACGGCGGAGGTCACCCTCGACCGTGTAGTTGGCGTCGATGTACTGGCTCAGCTTGACCAGGTCTTCCTCGGAGATGTCGCGAACGCGGACATCCGGGTTGACGCCGGTCTCGGCGAGGGTCTGCTGGGCGCGGGTACGGCCGATGCCGTACACGTAGGTGAGGGCGATCTCGATCCGCTTCTCACGGGGGAGATCAACGCCGGCGAGGCGTGCCATTCAAGGCTCCTGTGGTTCTTCAGAGGTCTTGCGTGCTACCTACTCCTTCATCTCTCGATGAGGGAGCCCCGGCCTCTGACCGGGGGCGGCAGTCCGTCCTTTCCCAAGGTCGGATCGGGTAGCCCGCTTATGACGTTTTCGCGTCGCGCGAAGTACTACGAGAAATGCTGGGGAGAGATCAGCCCTGGCGCTGCTTGTGGCGCAGGTTGTCGCAGATCACCATGACCCGACCGTGACGGCGGATCACCTTGCACTTGTCGCAGATCTTCTTGACGCTCGGCTTGACCTTCATGTTTCAGGTTCTCCGGGTCTAGATCTGACGTTCTTACTTGTAGCGGTAGACGATCCGTCCGCGCGTGAGGTCGTAGGGGCTGAGCTCCACGACGACCCGGTCGTCCGGCAGGATGCGGATGTAGTGCATGCGCATCTTGCCACTGATGTGCGCGAGGACCTTGTGACCGTTCTGCAGCTCGACCTTGAACATCGCGTTCGGAAGAGACTCGATCACGGTGCCCTCGATCTCAATGGCGCCTTGCTTCTTAGCCATGAACTGCGAGATCCACCTTCCGGGACCGGCTACCGTATGCGGAACGCTCGTGCGAACCTGGGTTCACCCCGCCCCCGAGGGGAAGAGGGCGTGCTGAAGCACGCTACGAGTGAGCCGACGGTCCATCCTACGCCAGCGCGTCCGGTGGGCCAAAACGGAGGCCCCGGAAGGCGGTGACCGTCACACCCCGGTCGGAACGGCCAGCGGCTCGACGTGCGCGGTGCAGGCCGAGCAGCGGCGGGCGGCCTGCGGGATCTCGGTCAGGCACTCCGGGCACGGGCGCTTCGGAGCCTTCGGCTTCTTCGGCAGGTAGCGCGCGGTGGCCTTGGTGACCGGCAGGACGACGCAGAAGTAGAGCACCGCGGCGGTCATCACGAAGGCGATCAGCACGTTGAGGAACTGGCCGTAGGGGAAGGTCACCCCGGCCACGGTCGCCTTGTAGGAGCTGAAGTCGCCGGCCGCGCCGACCACGACGCCGACCAGCGGGGTGAGGAACGCGGAGACGAAGCCGGTCACCACCCCCGTGAACGCGGCGCCGATGACCACACCGACGGCCATGTCGACGACGTTGCCGCGCATCATGAAGTCGCGGAATCCCTTGAGCACTGCTGTCTCCTGCTCGATCGATGCTGCTGAAGCAACTGCCAGCCGATAAAAATAGGACAAAAGCCCTGGAGGTCCAAACCTCCAGGGCTCCGCTCCCCCGTCAGCGACGGGAACCGGCCGCCGGCCCGCGACCGGGCGGCCGGGACGCGCCTCAGCCGAGCGGGTCCGGCGCGGCGGTGACGCCCAGCTTCGCGAGCTCGGCCCGGCCGCCGTCGAAGGCGGTCAGGACCAGCGGGCCCTGCTCGGTGACGGCCACCGAGTGCTCCCAGTGCGAGGCCCAGGTGCCGTCGTTGGTGACGACCGTCCACTCGTCGTCCAGCACCGCGGTGTGCGGGGTGCCCAGCGAGACCATCGGCTCGATCGCCAGCACCGTGCCGGGGACGAGCTTCGGGCCCTTGCCGCGACCGCGCTCCACGTAGTTCAGCACGTGCGGCTCCATGTGCATCGCGGTGCCGATGCCGTGGCCGCCGTAGCCCTCGGTGATGCCCCACTTGCCCTTCGGCGGCAGCGGCTGGCGCCGGATGAAGCCCTCGATCGCCTTGGAGACGTCGACCAGGCGGTTGGTCTTCTTCATCTGCGCGATGCCGGCCCACATCGAGCCCTCGGTCACCCGGCTCAGCATCTCGACCTCGGGGCGGACCTCGCCGACCGCGACGGTGATCGCCGCGTCGCCGTGCCAGCCGTCCAGGATGGCCCCGCAGTCGATCGAGATGAGGTCGCCCTCCTGGAGCACCCGCTCACCGGGGATGCCGTGCACGACCTCGTTGTTCACCGAGGCGCAGATCACCCCGGGGAACCAGAGGCCGCCGTGGTGGGCGCGGAAGTTCGAGGTGGCGCCGTGGTCGGTGATGACCTTGTCCGCGACGTCGTTGAGCTCCTGGGTGGTCACCCCCGGAGCGACCGCCTCGCGGCAGGCCTTGAGGGCCTCGGCGACGACCAGCCCGGCCGCTCGCATCTTCGCGATCTGCTCGGGGGTCTTGATCTCCACCATCTGGTCACGCCTTCCAAGTCCGGATTACCACTGCTACCACCGTACGACGCCGAAAACGGCCGGGCCGCCCGCTCAAGGGGCGACCCGGCCGTACGTACGTCGCTGAGAGAACTCAGCCCTGCTGCTTCAGCGCCTCGATCGCGCGCTGGGTGACCTCGTCCACCTTGCCGAGGGCCGGGATCGTCGCGACCAGGCCCTGCTGGGCGTAGTAGTCGATGATCGGCTCGGTCTCCGTGTGGTAGACCTCCAGGCGGGTGCGCACCTTGTCCTCGGTGTCGTCCGAGCGCTGGTACAGCTCGCCGCCGCACTCGTCGCAGACGCCGTCGGCCTTCGGCGGGTTGTAGTCCACGTGGAAGACGTGGCCGCCGTCGTTGCGGCACAGCCGGCGACCGGCGATCCGGCGGACGACCTCGTCCTCGGGGACCTCCAGGTCCAGCACGCCGTCCAGGACGATGCCCTGCTCGGCGAGGAACTCGTCCAGCGCCTTGGCCTGGCCCAGGTTGCGGGGGAAG
The DNA here is from genome assembly GCF_044768035.1 of Kitasatospora sp. NPDC101176. Lineage (NCBI taxonomy): Bacteria > Bacillati > Actinomycetota > Actinomycetes > Kitasatosporales > Streptomycetaceae > Kitasatospora > Kitasatospora sp. NPDC101176. Next base: position 146,177 of record NZ_JBIWPA010000006.1, on the reverse strand, counting down.
CCGTCGAGCAGGAAGCCGTTGGCGGCGTCCTCCTGGAGCATGCGGTCCTTGGCCATCCCGATGGTGACCTCGTCCGGAACCAGCCGGCCCGCGTCCATGTAGCTCTTGGCCTCGAGCCCCAGCGGGGTGCCCTGGCCGATGTTGGCGCGGAAGAGGTCGCCGGTGGAGATGTGGGGAATGGACAGGGTCTTGGCGAGCAGGTGCGCCTGAGTACCCTTCCCGGCCCCGGGAGGACCAACGAGGACGATACGCATCAGCGGAGGAACCCTTCGTAATTGCGCTGCTGGAGCTGGCTCTCGATCTGCTTCACAGTTTCGAGTCCGACGCCGACGACGATGAGCACGCTGGTGCCGCCGAACGGGAAGTTGGTCTGCTGTCCGAAGGCGACCAGGGCGATCATCGGGATCAACGCGATCAGGCCCAGGTAGAGCGAACCCGGCCACGTGATTCGGGTCAGCACGTAGTTCAGGTACTCGGCCGTCGGTCGGCCGGCCCGGATGCCCGGGATGAACCCACCATACTTCTTCATATTGTCGGCAACTTCTTCGGGGTTGAAGGAGATGGCGACGTAGAAGAAGGCGAAGAAGACGATCAGCAGGAAGTAGGTGGCCATGTAGATCGGGTGGTCACCCTTGACGAAGTTCGTCCGGATCCACGTGGCCCAGCCGGCCTGGCTGTTGGTCAGCTGGACGACCAGGGCGGGGATGTACAGCAGCGACGAGGCGAAGATGACCGGGATGACACCGGCCTGGTTCACCTTGAGCGGGATGTACGTCGAGGTGCCGCCGAACGCCCGGCGGCCGATCATCCGCTTCGCGTACTGCACCGGGATCCGGCGCTGGGCCTGCTCGACGAAGATGACCAGGCTCACAACGATGATGCCGACCGCGACCACGGACAGGAACTCGACCCAGCCGCCGCCGATGGTGCCGGACTGCTTGATCGCCCACATCGAGGACGGGAACTGCGCCGCGATCGAGGTGAAGATCAGCAGCGACATGCCGTTGCCGATGCCGCGGTCGGTGATCAGCTCGCCCAGCCACATGATGACCGTGGTGCCGGCCGTCATCGTGATCACCATGACCGCGATCCGGAACACGCTGGTGTCCGGGACGATCTGGTTGTTCACGGGGCAGCCGGAGAAGAGCGCGCCGCTGGAGGCCGTCGCCACGATGCCGGTGCCCTGGAGCACGGCGAGCGCGATGGTCAGGTAGCGGGTGTACTGGGTGATCTTCGCCTGGCCGGCCTGGCCCTCCTTCTTCAGCGCCTCGAGCCGCGGGATCACGACGGTGAGGAGCTGGAGGATGATGCTCGCGGTGATGTACGGCATGATGCCGAGCGCGAAGATCGTCAGCTGGAGGAGCGCGCCGCCGCTGAACAGGTTGACGAGTCCGAAGAGGCCGGTGTTCTTGGCTTCCTTCACACACTCGTTCACGGCCGTGAAGCTCACGCCGGGGATCGGGATGTGCGAGCCCAGCCGGAACAGCACCATGATGCCCAGCGTGAACAGCAGCTTCTTGCGCAGGTCGGGCGTCTGGAACGCCCGCGCGAACGCACTGAGCACGGTGCCTCCTGCGCCTCCCGCACGTCGTCGGCGGGAGGGTCGGTCCTGAATGGGGAGTTTGCGGGTCGGGCTCCCGTACAGACGGCACAGGCGAGCCTACGCGCAGCCTACAAGGGAACTCCACGGACTCTAACAGTGCGCAGCCACTCGAAAGAAGCGCGTACCGCCCCTCCCCCACTCACGGGGTACGGGATGCCCGGTTTTGCCACACAAAAGAACGAGGGCCCCGGAAGAAGGAATCCCCGGGAAAAAGAACGAGCCCCGCACCTCCCGAAGGAGATGCGGGGCTCGCATCAGGTCAGCGCGCTCAGACGAGCTCGGTGACGGTACCGCCGGCGGCGGTGATCTTCTCGGCGGCGGAGCCGGAGACGGCGTCGACCGTCACCTGCAGCGCGACCGAGATCTCGCCGGTGCCGAGCACCTTGACGAGGGAGTTCTTGCGAACCGCGCCCTTGGCGACCAGGTCCTCGACGGTGACCTCTCCACCCTGCGGGTAGAGCTCGGCCAGCTTGTCGAGGTTGACGACCTGGAACGTGATCTTGAACGGGTTCTTGAAGCCCTTCAGCTTCGGCAGGCGCATGTGGAGGGGCATCTGGCCACCCTCGAAGCGCTGCGGAACCTGGTAGCGGGCCTTGGTGCCCTTGGTGCCACGACCGGCGGTCTTACCCTTGGAGCCCTCACCACGACCCACGCGGATCTTCTCGGTCTTGGCACCCGGGGCGGGACGCAGGTTGTGGATCTTGATCGGGTTGTCGCCCATGATCAGTCCACCTCCTCAACCGTCACCAGGTGACGGACCGTCTGGGCCATCCCGCGGATCTCGGGACGGTCCTCCTTCACCACGACGTCGTGCATGCGCTTGAGACCAAGCGAACGCAGGGTGTCACGGTGATTCTGCTTGCTGCCGATGTACGACTTGGTCTGCGTGATCTTCAGGCGAGCCATCAGGCGCTCACCCCTGCAGCGCGAGCCCGCAGCAGCGCGGCCGGGGCCACGTCCTCCAGCGGGAGGCCACGACGGGCGGCGATCTCCTCGGGGCGCACGAGGCCCTTCAGAGCGGCCACCGTGGCGTGCACGATGTTGATCGCGTTGTCCGAGCCGAGCGACTTCGACAGGATGTCGTGGATGCCGGCGCACTCCAGGACGGCGCGCACCGGACCACCGGCGATAACACCGGTACCGGGGGCGGCGGGCTTCAGCAGCACGACGCCGGCGGCCTTCTCACCCTGGATGGGGTGCGGGATGGTGCCCTGGATACGGGGGACCTTGAAGAAGTTCTTCTTGGCCTCCTCAACACCCTTGGCGATGGCGGCCGGAACCTCCTTCGCCTTCCCGTAACCAACACCCACGGTGCCCTCGCCATCGCCCACCACGACCAGCGCGGTGAAGGAGAAGCGACGACCACCCTTGACAACCTTGGCGACACGGTTGATCGCGACGACGCGCTCGACGTAAGCGGTCTTCTCGACGGCGGGGGCGTTGCCCCGGTCGTCACGCTTACGGTCGCGCCGCTCGCCACCGGTGCCGCCGCCGGCGCCGCTACCGCGGCGCTGGGGTCCAGCCATTGGAATTACCTCTCTCGATTACGTCCGCCGACAGAGTCGACGAGCGGCTTAGAAGTCGAGCCCGGCCTCACGGGCCGCGTCCGCCAGGGCGGCGATGCGGCCGGCGTACCGGTTGCCCGCGCGGTCGAACACGACCGCCTCGATGCCGGCGGCCTTGGCGCGCTCGGCGACCAGGCTCCCGACCTTCTTGGCCAGCTCGGTCTTGTCGCCCTCGGCGCCCTTGATGGACACGTCGAGGGTGGACGCCGACGCCAGGGTGTGACCCTTGGCGTCGTCGATGACCTGGGCGACCATGTGACGGTTCGAGCGCGTCACAACGAGACGCGGACGCACCTCGGTGCCGACGACGCGCTTGCGAACGCGGATCGCGCGGCGCTTGCGAGCGGCGCTCTTGTAGGCGTTGCCCTTGCCGATCTTGACAGAGACGCTCATCGCTTACTTACCACTCTTTCCGACCTTGCGGCGGATGACCTCGCCCGCGTACTTGACGCCCTTGGCCTTGTACGGGTCGGGCTTGCGCAGCTTGCGGATCTTCGCGGCGACCTCGCCGACCTTCTGCTTGTCGATGCCGTCCACGTGGAACTTGGTGGGCGACTCGACGACGAAGGAGATGCCCTCCGGCGCGGGGACCAGGATGGGGTGGCTGTAGCCGAGCTGGAACTCCATGTCGGAGCCCTTCGCAGCGACTCGGTAGCCGACACCGCTGATCTCCAGCGACTTGCGGTAGCCCGCGGTCACGCCGGTGATCATGTTCGCCACCAGCGTGCGGGTCAGGCCGTGCAGGGCCTTCGAGCGACGCTCGTCGTTCGGGCGGGTGACGAGCACGATGCCGTCCTCGCCCTTGCCGATCTCGATCGGCTCGGCGACGACGTGGGTGAGGGTGCCCTTGGGGCCCTTCACCGAGACCGCCTGGCCATCGATGGTGACGTCCACGCCAGCGGGGACCTGGATGGGCAGCCGTCCAATGCGCGACATTGCTGTACCTCCGTTTCCCGAATTACCAGACGTAGGCGAGAACTTCTCCGCCTACGCCCTTCTTGGCGGCCTGCTTGTCGGTCAGGAGGCCGGACGACGTGGAGATGATGGCCACGCCCAGGCCGCCGAGAACCTTCGGCAGGTTGGTGGACTTTGCGTAAACGCGCAGACCCGGCTTGCTGATCCGCTTGATGCCGGCGATCGAGCGCTCACGGTTGGGGCCGAACTTGAGCTCGATGGTCAGCTTCTTGCCGACCTCGCCCTCGACGGGCTCCTCAACCTTGTAGGAGGAGATGTACCCCTCCTGCTGCAGGATCTGGGCGACGTGCGCCTTGATCTTGCTGGCCGGCATCGCCACGGAGTCGTGGTACGCCGAGTTCGCGTTACGCAGACGCGTGAGCATGTCTGCGATGGGGTCGGTCATGGTCATGATGGCCTCAGGCCTCTCTCGCCGTGGTTTCTCCGCACCAGGTCCCCCCGCCGCACTCTTCCGAGTGCGTCAGGGGCACAAGCGCAGGGGACCTACGACGTAGTAAGACTGGGTGCGAGCCCTCCCAGAAGAGGACCACGGACAACCATGGGGAAGCCGTGGCAGGGGGCCCGACCCCACAACCTTACGGGATTCCGCAAGGAGGCCCAAAACGAGCCGGTGTGGGATCGGGCACCTCTGCTTCGCTAGCGGTGCCTAGGGCTCTGGATTACCAGGAGCTCTTGGTCACGCCCGGCAGCTCGCCGCGGTGCGCCATCTCGCGGAGGCACACACGGCACAGGCCGAACTTGCGGTACACCGAGTGCGGACGGCCGCAGCGCTGGCACCGGGTGTAGGCCCGGACGCCGAACTTCGGCTTGCGCTCGGACTTCGCGATGAGGGACTTCTTCGCCATTGGCTCACGCCTCCTTGAACGGGAAGCCCAGAGCGCGCAGGAGCGCCCGGCCCTCGTCGTCGGTCTGAGCGGTGGTCACGACGGTGATGTCCATACCGCGCTGACGGTCGACCTTGTCCTGGTCGATCTCGTGGAACATAACCTGCTCGGTCAGACCGAAGGTGTAGTTGCCACGGCCGTCGAACTGCTTCGGGGAGAGGCCACGGAAGTCACGGATACGCGGCAGGGCCAGCGACACCAGACGGTCCAGGAACTCCCACATGCGGTCACCACGGAGGGTGACGTGCGTGCCGATCGGCTGGCCCTCGCGCAGCTTGAACTGCGCGATGGACTTGCGAGCCTTGGTCACGGCCGGCTTCTGACCGGTGATCGCGGTCAGGTCGCGGATCGCGCCCTCGATCAGCTTGCTGTCACGGGCGGCCTCGCCGACACCCATGTTGACCACGACCTTGACCAGGCCGGGGATCAGCATGACGTTCTCGTACGAGAACTGCTCCTGCAGCTGGCCCTTGATCTCGGAGTTGTAACGCTCCTTGAGGCGGGGGGCCACCTTCTCAACAGTCGTCTCAGACATCAGATGTCCTCACCGGTTCGCTTGGCAACGCGGATCTTGTTGCCCTCGTCGTCGAAGCGGTAGCCAACGCGGGTGACGACCTTCTTGCCGTCCTTCTCCACGACCAGCTGGACGTTGGAGACGTGAACCGGGGCCTCGACGGTGACGATGCCACCCTGGGTGCCCGGACCCGGCTTGGTGTGCTTCTTGACCCGGTTCACACCCTCGACCAGGACCTTGTTCTCAGCGGGGATGGCCTGGATGACCTTGCCCTGCTTGCCCTTGTCCTTGCCGGTGATGACCTGAACCAGGTCACCCTTCTTGATCTTCATGCTGTTCGCCATGGGTTAGAGCACCTCCGGCGCCAGCGAGATGATCTTCATGAACTTCTTGTCGCGCAGCTCGCGGCCGACCGGGCCGAAGATGCGGGTGCCACGGGGGTCACCCTCGGTGTTCTTCAGCACGACAGCGGCGTTCTCGTCGAAGCGGATGTACGAGCCATCCGGACGACGACGCTCCTTGACGGTGCGGACGACGACGCACTTGACGACGTCACCCTTCTTCACCGAACCACCGGGGATCGCGTCCTTGACGGTCGCGACGATGACGTCCCCGATTCCGGCGTAGCGACGACCGGAGCCACCGAGAACACGGATGCAAAGGATCTCCTTGGCACCAGTGTTGTCGGCAACACGCAGTCGCGACTCCTGCTGGATCACAGCTTTCTCCTGATCGTCAACGAGAGTCGACGGGCCGGCCGCTGCTCACACCGGCGTCCCGGGGGGACCCGCTGCACATACGGCCGTACCACATCGGCTTCGTTACTTGGCCTTCTCGAGGATCTCGACGACGCGCCAGCGCTTCGTCGCGGACAGCGGGCGGGTCTCCGCGAGGAGGACCCGGTCGCCGATGCCGCAGGCGTTGGCCTCGTCGTGCGCCTTCAGCTTGTTCGTACGGCGGATGACCTTGCCGTACAGAGCGTGCTTGACGCGGTCCTCGACGGCGACGACGACGGTCTTGTCCATCTTGTCGCTGACGACGAGACCCTCACGGGTCTTGCGGAAACCGCGCGTCTCGTTGGTGTTCTCAGTCATCAGGCGTTCTCCACCGTCTCGATGCCCAGCTCGCGCTCGCGCATCAGGGTGTAGATCCGCGCGATGTCCTTACGGACGAGCTTGAGCCGTCCGTGGTTGTCGAGCTGCCCGGTCGCCGCCTGGAAGCGGAGGTTGAACAGCTCCTCCTTGGCCTCGCGAAGCTTGGCAACGAGACCCTCGTTGTCCAGCGAGCGAAGCTCAGCAGCCTTGGTAGCGGCCGACATCAGCTCTCACCGTCCTCGCGCCGGACGATCCGGCACTTCATCGGCAGCTTGTGCGCGGCGCGGGTGAGCGCCTCGCGAGCAACCTTCTCGTTCGGGTACGACAGCTCGAACATGACCCGACCCGGGTGCACGTTCGCGATCCACCACTCCGGCGAACCCTTACCGGAACCCATGCGGGTCTCGGCCGGCTTCTTGGTCAGCGGACGGTCCGGGTAGATGTTGATCCAGACCTTGCCGCCACGGCGGATGTGACGGGTGATCGCGATACGAGCGGACTCGATCTGACGGTTCGTCACGTAGGCCGGGGTCACGGCCTGGATGCCGAACTGGCCGAACGCCAGCTCGGTGCCACCCTTGGAAGCGCCGCGACGCTTCGGGTGGTGCTGCTTGCGGTGCTTGACCCGACGGGGGATCAGCATTGCGGTCAGGCCTCCGTTCCGGTGTTCTCGGCAGCCGGAGCCTCGGCGACCGGGGCCGCGGGGGCCTCGGCAGCGGCGGGACGACGGCCGCGGCCACCGCGCTCGCCACCACGGCGCTCGCCACCGCGGGCGGGACGACCACCCTCGGGACGGGCCGGGCGGTTGCCCGAGCGGGCAGCGGCGTTCTCAGCGCGGACCTCGGCGATGTTCTTGACGTCGCCCTTGTAGATCCAGACCTTCACGCCGATGCGGCCGAAGGTGGTCTTGGCCTCGAAGAAGCCGTAGTCGACGTTCGCGCGCAGGGTGTGCAGCGGCACACGGCCCTCGCGGTAGAACTCCGAACGGCTCATCTCGGCGCCGCCGAGACGACCGGAGCACTGGACCTTGATGCCCTTGGCGCCGGACTTCATGGTGCCCTGCATCGACTTGCGCATGGCACGGCGGAACGACACGCGGGAGGACAGCTGCTCCGCGACGCCCTGAGCCACGAGCTGGGCGTCCAGCTCGGGGTTCTTGACCTCGAGGATGTTCAGCTGGACCTGCTTGCCGGTCAGCTTCTCGAGGTCGCCGCGGATGCGGTCGGCCTCGGTGCCACGGCGGCCGATGACGATGCCGGGGCGGGCGGTGTGGATGTCGACGCGGACGCGGTCGCGGGTGCGCTCGATCTCGACCTTGGAGATGCCGGCGCGCTCCATGCCCTTCGTCATCATGCGACGAATGGCGACGTCTTCCTTGACGTAGTCCTTGTACAGCTTGTCGGCGTACCAGCGGGACTTGAAGTCCGTGCTGATGCCGAGGCGGAACCCGTGCGGGTTAACCTTCTGGCCCATTACCGGGTCCCTTCCTTGCTGCTGACGACCACGGTGATGTGGCTGGTCCGCTTGCGGATCCGGTAGGCACGGCCCTGGGCGCGCGGACGGAACCGCTTCAGGGTCGGGCCCTCGTCAACGTACGCCTCAGAGATGTAGAGGTCGTCCACGTTGGAGTGGTTGTAGTTGTGCGCGGCGTTGGCAATGGCGCTGTCGAGCACCTTGCCGACCGGCACGGTGGCGGCCTGCGGAGCGAAACGCAGGACGGCCTGGGCCTCCGTGGCGTTCAGGCCACGGATGAGGTCCACCACGCGGCGGGCCTTCATGGGCGTGACGCGGATGTACCGCGCCTGGGCCCTGGCTTCCATGGTTGTCCCCTTAATGGAGTAAGTCATTGAGTCGTTCTGGCGCTGAAGCTCAGGCGACTTAGCGACGCTTCGACTTGCGGTCGTCCTTGACGTGACCGCGGAACGTGCGGGTCGGAGCGAACTCGCCGAGCTTGTGGCCGACCATCGACTCGGTGACGAACACCGGGACGTGCTTGCGGCCATCGTGGACCGCGATCGTGTGACCGAGCATGCTCGGGGAGATCACGGAACGACGGGACCAGGTCTTGATGACGTTCTGGGTACCCGCCTCGTTCTGAACGTCCACCTTCTTGATGAGGTGGCCGTCGATGAAGGGGCCCTTCTTGAGACTGCGCGGCATCTGACCTGCTCCTAGCGCTTCTTGTTGGTCTTGCGGCGGCGCACGATGAGCTTGTCCGACGCCTTGTTCGGGCGACGGGTACGGCCCTCGGGCTTACCCCATGGCGAGACCGGGTGGCGACCACCGGAGGTCTTACCCTCACCACCACCGTGCGGGTGGTCGATCGGGTTCATGGCGACACCACGCACGGTCGGGCGGACGCCCTTCCAGCGCATACGGCCGGCCTTGCCCCAGTTGATGTTCGACTGCTCGGCGTTGCCGACCTCGCCGATGGTGGCGCGGCAGCGGGCGTCGACCAGGCGGATCTCACCGGAGGGCATGCGCAGGTGCGCCATCTTGCCCTCACGCGCCAGCAGCTGGATGCCGGAGCCGGCGGAGCGGGCCAGCTTGGCACCGCCGCCGGGACGCAGCTCAACCGCGTGGATGGTGGTACCGACCGGGATGTTGCGCAGCGGCAGGTTGTTGCCCGGCTTGATGTCGGCGCCAGCGCCGTTCTCGATCCGGTCGCCCTGCGTGATGCCGCGCGGCGCGATGATGTAGCGCTTCTCGCCGTCCGCGTAGTGCAGGAGCGCGATGCGCGCGGTGCGGTTCGGGTCGTACTCGATGTGCGCGACCTTGGCCGGCACGCCGTCCTTGTCGTGACGACGGAAGTCGATCACGCGGTAGGCGCGCTTGTGACCGCCACCCTGGTGGCGAGCGGTGACACGACCGGCGTTGTTACGGCCGCCCTTGCTGTGCAGGGGGCGAACCAGCGACTTCTCCGGCGTGGACCGCGTGATTTCTACGAAGTCGGCCACGCTGGAGCCACGACGGCCCGGCGTAGTCGGCTTGTACTTGCGGATGCCCATTTGGCTCTCTCGTCCTCGTCCTAATCGACGATCACGATCTCCTTGTTCAGGAGACCGGACCACCGAAGATGTCGATGCGGTTGCCCTCGGCCAGCGTCACGATGGCGCGCTTGGTGTCCTTGCGCTTGCCAAAGCCCGTCTTGGACCGCTTGCGCTTGCCCTGACGGTTGATCGTGTTGACAGCCTCGACCTTGACCGAGAAGACCGCCTCGACGGCCTGCTTGATCTGGGTCTTGTTGGCGCCCGGCGACACGATGAACGTGTACTTGTTCTCGTCGAGAAGGCTGTAGCTCTTCTCGGAGATGACCGGCTTCACCAGGACGTCACGGGGGTCCGTGAACGTCTTGCTCGTAACGTCGCTCATCAGGCGGCGCTCCCTTCGAGCTCGCCCTCAGCGGCAACGGCCTTGGCGGACGCGGCCGGACCGGCCACGAAACGCTCGAAGGCGGCCTGGGTGAAGACCACATCGTCGGAGACGAGCACGTCGTAGGTGTTCAGCTGACCGGCGTCCAGGATGTGCACGTGCGGCAGGTTGCGAGCGGACTTGAGGCCCAGCTCGTCCGAACGCTCGACGACCAGGAGGACGTTCTTGCGCTCGGTGATCTTGCCGAACAGGCTCTTGGCGGCCTTGGTCGACGGCGCCTCGGTCGCGGTCACGTCGGTGATGACGTGGATGCGGTTGTGGCGGGCCCGGTCGGTGAGCGCACCGCGCAGGGCGGCGGCGATCATCTTCTTCGGGGTCCGCTGCGAGTAGTCGCGCGGCACGGGACCGTGCACGACGCCACCGCCGGCGAACTGCGGCGCACGGGTCGAGCCCTGACGGGCGCGGCCGGTGCCCTTCTGGCGGTACGGCTTCTTGCCGCCACCGCGGACCTCGCCACGAGTCTTGGTCTTGTGGGTGCCCTGACGGGCCGCAGCGAGCTGCGCCACGACGACCTGGTGCATCAGCGGAACGCTGACCTTCGCGTCGAAGATCTCGGCCGGCAGCTCGATGCTGCCGGTCTTGTCGCCAGCCGGCGACAGGATGTCAATGGTGCTCATTTCCTCACAGCCCCTTCGCCGCGGTGCGGACGAGGACGAGGCCGCCGTTCGGGCCCGGGACGGCGCCCTTGATGAGCAGCAGACCCTTCTCCGCGTCGACCGCGTGCACGGTCAGGTTCTGGGTGGTCACACGCTCGTGACCCATCCGACCAGCCATGCGCAGGCCCTTGAACACACGGCCCGGGGTGGCGCAGCCACCGATGGAACCGGGCGAACGGTGCTTGCGCTGGGTGCCGTGACCGGCGCCGAGACCACGGAAGTTGTGGCGCTTCATGACACCGGCGAAGCCCTTGCCCTTGGAGGTGCCGGTCACGTCGACCTTGACACCCGCCTCGAACAGCTCGGCGGTGATCTCCTGGCCCAGGGTGTACTCGGACGCGTCCGAGGTACGGAGCTCGACCAGGTGGCGGCGCGGGGTGACACCGGCCTTGGCGAAGTGACCCGCGAGGGGCTTGTTCACCTTGCGGGGGTCGATCTCGCCGAAGCCGATCTGGACGGCGTCGTAGCCGGCCGGGCTGTCGGCGGTGTGGACCTGGGTCACGACATTGGGCCCAGCCTTGACGACGGTCACCGGGACGACCCGGTTGTTCTCGTCCCAGACCTGGGTCATGCCGAGCTTCTCGCCCAGGATGCCCTTAATCTGCTTAGCCATCTTCGGTGCGCCTCTCAGAGCTTGATCTCGATGTCGACGCCGGCCGGCAGGTCGAGACGCATCAGCGAGTCAACCGTCTTCGGCGTGGGGTCGAGGATGTCGATCAGACGCTTGTGAGTACGCATCTCGAAGTGCTCGCGCGAGTCCTTGTACTTGTGCGGCGAGCGGATGACGCAGTACACGTTCTTCTCAGTGGGCAGCGGCACCGGGCCTGCGACCTGCGCACCAGTCCGGATCACCGTCTCGACGATCTTCTTCGCCGAGGAGTCGATGACCTCGTGGTCGTAGGCCTTGAGCCGGATGCGGATCTTCTGTCCCGCCATGGCTACTCAGTAGTCCTTTGTCTTAATTGCTACGCGACTTCCATCCGACCCCCGCGCTCGGGCGTGTCGCACTCGCGCTTGCAAAAAACCGGCGAAGAACTCGTCGGTTTCAAACTTTCCGGGGTGGAGGGTGCCGGATCGAGGCCCCGCGTACGCTTCCCGGAAGATTCCCGTACTTTCGCCCCGCAGCTGCCGTGGCGTCGACTTCACGCTTAACGGCCATCACGGGAACGACGAGTACGTGGGACTCGCTTCCGGTCCTCCCGGCGGGAGGCGCGCAGCATCGGCACTCAACCGAGCAACTTGGACATACTGCCACATGGAGCAGCCCGGATGCCAATCGGGGCCGGTGAGGTCTCCCTCACCGGCCCCGTTCGGGTGACCGTCCTCAGCGGCGCGCGGCGCCGGGCCCCGGCGTCACCAGGGCCGCTTGCTGCCGCAGGTGAGCGCCCACTCCTCGCCGGTCACGTTGGCGCACCACAGCCGGCCCTTGTCGGGCTCGTTGTTGTACTCCTTGAGCTGCTTGTTCACCGGCGCGCAGTCCGTCGGCCCGGCCGGGTCGTACTTCGGGCACTTGCCGTCGCGGTTCACCAGGATGTGGGCGCGCCAGGCGTCCGCACCCATGTCGATGCCCTTGGCGTCGGCCGTCGGCACGAACTCCGGCTTGGTGGTCGGCATGTAGCGGTCCGCCGACCAGGAGGCGGCCATGGTGGCGAACAGCGCCACCGCGCAGACCGCGCCGGCGACCAGCCGGCCGGTGACGGCCGGGCGCAGGGTCAGCGGCACGGGCCCGCCGTCGGTGCCGACGCGCTGCACCGTCCGCAGCCAGCCGGCACCCCGCTGGACGACGAACATCAGGCCGAGCACCGCGAGGATCATCAGCGCGTAGAGGATGATCCAGGTGGTGCGCGGGTACAGCATGACGGCCTTGTCCTTGGCCAGGTGCGAGGCGAAGTAGAAGCGCAGCAGCCAGGCGCTGATCAGGGTCGCCGCGGTGGTCCGGACGGTGATGCTGCGCAGTCCGAGGCCGAGCGCCAGTGCGACGCCGGCCAGCAGCATCAGCGTGTAGGCGCTCTGCCCGGCGAGCTCACCGTGCCAGGGGAAGTTGTGGTACGTCAGGTCGCCGTTGCGGTCCGAGGCCCAGCTCATGATGTACGCCGGGTCGATGTACACCGAGAGGTAGGCGTACCGGTCCGTGGCCTGGGCGCCGCCCTTGACCAGCTCGTACAGCAGCGGCGAGCCCACCACGCCGGCGCTGACCAGGGTCGCGGCCAGGAACAGCAGCGCGCGCTTGACCCGGGCGGCACCCCGGCGCCACGGCACCAGGAACAGCGTCAGGACGAAGACGCCCGGCGCGGCCCAGACGAACCAGCCCGAGTACCAGAGGAACATCACGCCGAAGGAGGCGCCGAAGCCGACCCCGCGCAGCACGGTGGAGCGCGTGCTCAGCTCGTGCGCCCGGCGCAGCTCGCGCAGGGCCCCGGCCAGCATCGGCACCATGACCAGCATGGTGACGTGGCTGTACGGCCGGATCGGGTCCAGGAAGAGGATCGCCGCCGGGACGGCGATCAGCAGCGCCCAGACCGGGCGCAGCAGCAGGCGCCAGGACAGGTAGGCCATCGGGCCGACCAGCGCGCTGCAGATCAGCTGGACGTCCTTCATGGCGTAGCCGACGCCGCCGACGCCGCCGTAGAACAGCTTCGACCAGACCGCCAGCACGGCCGGGAAGCCGGGCGGGTAGACGCCGGGCAGGCCCTGGCCGCGCAGCATGTCGTTGGCCATGCCCATGAGGTTGCCCGGGTCGCCCTCCTGGCCGCCGAGGCCCCAGTCGGTGCCGTTCAGCGCCACCGCGATGCCGCCGGCGACCACGCCGGTGGCCAGGCCTGCGACGGCCGCGCAGACCAGCCGCTGGAGCACCTGGTAGCGGGCCAGGCTGCCCCGGTAGGCGGCGTAGAGCAGCACCCCGAGGACGGGCAGGCCCACGACGGCCGCGTACTTCTGCACCATGGCCAGGCCGCTGACCTGACCGACCCGGTTGAGCGGGTTGACGTTGATGCGGGTGCAGAGCAGCGTGAAGACGAAGGCCGCCACGATCGAGACCAGGGCCTCGGCCGAGCGCACCGCCCAGGGCCGTGCCAGCAGGCCGTCCATGCGCCCGAGGCGGGCGGAGATCGCGCCCTCCGCTTGTCGGGACTCCGCCTGGGAGCCGCCGACCGGGCTGGTGGCCAGATCAGTCATGTCAGTCACTTCCGTGCGGTGGCCACGTCCGGTGAGTGGCATGGAGTGGCGTGGTGGTCGGCGATCGGAGAACAGCGGTCATCATAAAACCGCCGTCCGGAGCCCGGGCTCCGGACGTCGGCCCGCGACGGCCGCCCAGTGCCTGGTCAGCTGCTGCGGACGGCGCGGCCGACCATGGCGCCGGCGTGGGCGAAGTCACCCGCGCCGAGGCGCCCGGCGGCGACCATCAGGGCGTGCAGGCGGGAGGAGAGGTGCAGGTCCGCCGAGCGGGCCGCGGCCGTCCAGCCCTTGGCGCGCAGCTCCTTGGAGATCAGCGTGTAGTAGCGCAGCTCCTCGTCGAAGCGCTTGCCGTCCTTGACCCGGTTCGAGGAGTCGCTGGCCTGGTGACGGCGGTAGCGGAACACCTCGCGCTCGTCGACCAGCAGGTTGCCGCCCTCCATCAGCATGTCGACCATGAAGGCGAGGTCGTGGATGGCGTCGATGTCCGGGCGGTACGGGATCTTCGACAGCGCGGACTGGCGGTAGGTGAGCGACGGCGTGTAGAGCCAGTTGCCGGAGAGCAGGCTCTTCACCGCGGCCTCGCCGCCGATCACGCCGGCCTTGCGGGCCGGGGCGCTGATCCGGCGCTTGACCTTGTCGCCGATGCCGAGCGCGGGCACCAGGTTCCCGTCGCTGTCCATCACCCGCACGCCGGGCTGGACGGCGATCGCGGTCGGGTCGGCCCGCAGGCGCTCCAGGACGACGTCCAGGTAGTCGGGCTCCAGCAGGTCGTCGGCGCCCATCATCGAGACGAACTCGCGCTCGGCCAGGGTGGAGGCCTTGTAGGTGTTGCCGTTCGGGCCGAGCCGCTCCTCGTTGCGGACGTACCGGATCCGCTCGTCGTCCAGGCTCTCGATGTACTCGAGCGCCCGGGTGCCCGGGTACTGGTCATCCACGATGGTCAGCCGCCAGTCCTGCTGGTGCTGGGCCCGGATGCTGTCGATGGTGGCGAACAGGTACTCCGGGTCGCCGTAGTACGGGATGACGAAATCGACGCTCATAACGGCGCCGCACCTCCTGGTCCTGGATCATGCTTCGGTGCCGCCCGGCCGCGGCCGCAGGGCGAGCCAAGTCAACCAGCTTTGCCCGGCCGGTGCGTCGGCCGGTCCGCCCACCCGGGCCCGGAGCCCGGGCGAACCGCGGCGCAAGGGGCCCGAAAGGGAAATTCCGGCGCACGGAAATGCGTCCGGCGGGCGACCCGGAAATGAATCGTCCCGGCGATGTCCGGATTTCCCCCGTTTTCAAAACATCCACACCTTCGCAAAGGTGGTCTGGACCAATAGGATACCTTCGGAGCGACATGTCGGCCCCCGGCGATCCGGGTTCTGAAGGGCTCCACTCGATGACCATCAGCGTTCCGCAGCACGCCAATAGGCCTCGGCGGTCGCATGCGATACCGGTGACTCCCCCTCCCGTTCAACGGATGAACGGGCGTCAGAGTTCAGCCTGGTGGCTCCCGGTCGAGGGACTCGTCGGGGTGTCCGCCGCCCTGCTCATGACCTGGACGGCCCGGTTCGTCCACGTCGATCCCATGGTGCGGGTCGGTCAGGTCAGCGGACTCGCCGGTCTGCAACTCGTCCTGCTGCTCGCGATGGGCGGCACCGTCGGACTTCTGCTGCTCGTGATGCGCCGGTGGCCGGTGCTCCCGCTGCAATTCGGTGCCGCGATATTCGCCGGCCTCTCCAGCGGCGTCCTCGCCGCGGCCGTCTCGCTCGCACTCCGCGGCACCCCCTGGCCGCTCGGCGGTCAGGGCGGCGACGCCGGAGTCCTCCAGGGCTGGGCCTTCAACATCATCCACGGCCAGCCGATCGACGACACCTACCCGCCGCTTTTCCCCCACCTGCTCGGCTGGTACACCCGGCACTTCACCGACGGCGACCCGGGCCACGCGCTGAAGATCGTCAGCCTGGTGTTCATCGCGCTGCTCGGACCGACGGCCTACGTGGCCTGGCGGCTCATCCTCCCCCCGCTGTGGGCCCTCGGCATCGGCGTCACCGCCTCGCTCCCGCTGGCCGACCCGTACAAGCCGTACACCACGATCGTGCTGGTCGGGCTGCTGCCGGTGCTGGCCAAGCTGCTGCAGCTGATCCAGCGCTCCCAGCTCCTCGGCCGCCGCCGCGCGGCCGTCCTGGGCGCCGTCGTCGGGGCGGTGCTCGGGCTGCTGTTCCTGCTGTACTCGGGCTGGTTCGTCTGGTCCGCGGCCGGCCTGGTGCTGATGGGCGTCGTCCTGCTGGTCCGCCAGTGGCGCACCCACGGCACCCCCGCCCTGGTGACGGCCCTGCTGCTGGTCGGCTCGGCCGGCGCGGTCTTCGTCTCGGTGTCCGGCTTCTACCTCACCCGGTTCCTCTCCTCCGCGGGCGGCGCCGTCGACCGCTACTGCTACTTCGACGTCTACACGGAGCCCAGCTACTTCACGATGTGGGGCGGCGACATGCCCGGCGGCCTCGGGCTCGGCGCCTGGCCGCAGCCCGGCGAGATCGGCGGCGTCGGCCTGTTCGCCGTCGTGCTGCTGGTCGGGGCCGCCGCCGCGCTCGTGGTCGGCCCGCGCAACTCCGTGGTGCTGGCCACCGCGGCCGCCGCGGCGAGCGCCTTCCTGATGCGCTACTGGTACGCCTCCCACATGTGGAAGGACCAGGCGGTGATGCTCTACCCGCGCACCAACCAGCAGCTGCTCTACTGCTTCGTGGTGCTCACCGGCCTGGCCCTGTTCCTCGGCGTCGAGCGCCTCCTGGAACGGCGGCACCGGACCGTTCCCCGGGAGCACCCCGAGCGGCCCGGGCGCACGCCCCGCCGCTACGCGCTGGCCTCGCTGTGCGCGCTCGGCCTGCTGATCGGCATGGCCGGCTCCTCCACCGGCAGCCGGTACATGCCCGAGCCCGCCGCCCGGATCGACAGCACCGGCAACCTCGCCCACACCGCCCAGGTCCTGCGCGGGCTGAACGGCGTCTGCTCGCCCTACGCGGACGCCGCGCAGTGCGTCGACCCGGTGCCGCCGGCGGTCTTCGACCAGGCCGCGAAGATCAGGAAGGACCAGGAGAACCAGCAGAAGCCCGAGTACCGGGTGCTGAGCTGCCAGGAGGGCGGCAGCCCGTACCCGCACGCCCCCAAGCCCACCCCCACCACCACCAAGGGGGCCGGCCGGCCGGAGACCCTGCTGGAGGCCCTGGTCCGGGGTTGAGCGCCCCCGGACACGGCTGAGGGCCGGCACCCCGTTCGGGGTTGCCGGCCCTCGGCCGTCGGTGCCGGGCGCCCGGCCCTCGGCCCTCGCCGCGGGAGGCGGGTCAGCGGTCGGAGCCGACCGGGGCGTCGAGGCGGTCGTTGTTGTGGCGGACGCCCTCGGTGATGGCGACCGTACGGGCCAGGTCCGTGAGCTTCTTCTCCAGCGAGCGGAAGCGCAGGTAGGTGTTGAGCGTCAGGAAGCCCATGGCGATCACCATCAGGTAGAGCACCAGGTCGGTGCCGCGGCCCACGCCCAGCGCGGTGGCCAGCTTGGTGACGCCGGCCGGCCACAGGATCGCGATCACGTTGGCGATCACGAACAGCGCGAAGGCGATGCGCTTCCACGCCCGGGTGTTCGCGGCGTCCCAGCGCCGGACGAACAGGAGGGCCATGGCCACCGCGGCCAGGACGAGGATCAGCTGAATCCAGAGGTGATTCATCGGCGGTTACGCTCCCGCAGCGAGATGTCGAAGAGGATGTTCACGCCGTTGATCAGGGACTGGCCCTTGGCGCGCGAGTAGTCGGTGTAGAGGATGTCCACCGGGACCTCGGCGACCCGGAGGTCCGAGCCGGCGAGGAAGGAAACGATCTCCGAGGCGTGCGCCATGCCGTTCATGGTGATCCGGATCCGGCTGGCGGCCTCGCGGTTCATCACCCGCAGGCCGTTGTGCGCGTCGGTCAGCTTGAGCTTGCGGGCGGTCGGGCTGACGGCCGCGGCGGTGCGGAGCACGACCCGCTTGATCCACGGCACCTGGCCGGTCTGCTCGATGAAGCGGGAGCCGAGCACGATGTCGGCCTCGCCCCCGCGCAGCAGCGCGACCATCTTCTCGACGTCGGCCGTCTGGTGCTGGCCGTCCGCGTCGAAGGTGGCGAAGTACTCCGCGCCCTCCTGCTCCAGGGCGTACCGCAGGCCGGTCTGCAGGGCGGCGCCCTGGCCCAGGTTGACCGGGTGGCGCACCAGGTGCGCGCCGGTCGTCATGACGTGCTTGGCCGTGTCGTCGGTGCAGCCGTCGTCGATCACCACGATGTTGGGGAAGGTCTTGCGTGCCCCTTCCACGACGTCGGCGATCACCTGGCCTTCGTTGTAGGCCGGGATCACCAGCCAGACGTTGTCATACTCGGACACAGGGGGCTCCATGCTTGGCGAACGGCACGGCGGCGCGTGCCTGGGTCTGTCTGTCGTCGGTGGTGATCACGGGCGTCGTCGGCCAATCACGGTCACGTCCCCCGCCCTCACGAGGTCCGCAGCGGCTCGGCCGCACCGCGGTCGTCCAGCCCGGTGTGCCCGGGGGCGGGACGCGAGGGGAACGCCCGGTACAGCGACCAGAGCATCAGGACGGCGCTGACCAGCGCTCCGGCGAGGTACGCGAGCTCGGCGCGCACGCCGACGGCGCCGGGGGCGAGCGCGACAGCTACCAATGCTACGGAACCGGCGGACCAGCCCACCAGCTGCCGGCGGTGCTGCCCGCTCGACATCAGCGCCTGGCCGAAGACCGTCGCGAGGACGTAGCAGAGGGTGCCGAGGACGAGCCACGCGAAGTCCAGCGGGCCGAGCAGGTCCTTGGCGTTGAAGAGCAGCGGGTTGAGCCAGGCGCCGAGGGCGATCACCGGCAGGCCGCCGCCGATGCACATCGCGGCGACGATCGCGGTGGTGCGGGTCAGCACCTTGCGGAACTCGGCGTGGTCGCCGGCCGCGGCGGCGCCGGAGAGCGCGGAGACCATCGAGGCCTGCAGGGCGCTGTAGGCGAAGAGCGGGACGCGGGCCATCACCACGGCCTGGCCGAGGGCGAAGACCAGGGCGTCGGAGGCCTCGGAGTGCTTCGGCGCCAGCAGGCGCACGCAGACGACGGTCGCGTTGACCACCAGCTGGCTGAGCATCACGGAGGCGATCAGCAGGCCGAGGCCGCCGGTGAGCTGGCGCCAGGCGACCTCGGGCCCGGGCGCGCGGTCCGCGAGGATGCCGCGCAGGCCGATCAGTGAGGCGGCGACGGGGGCGACCACCAGGATCAGGCCGAAGGCCAGTGCCGAGTGCAGTCCGATCGCGGCGGTCAGCGCGGCCAGGCCGATGCGCAGGGCGCCGTCGACGGCCAGCTGGGTGCCGTAGGGCCCGAACAGGCCGAGGCCGGCCAGCGCGCCGCGGGAGACCGAGCTCACCGCGAGGCCCGCCATGCCGCCGGCGAGCGCCACCACGAGCGTGCGGTCGCCGCCGAACAGCTGGTCGGCGATCGGGCCGGCGGCGGCGGCCAGCAGGGCGCAGGCCGCCGCGAGGATGGCCAGGGCGAGCAGCAGCATCCGCCGGACCGCCGGCAGCGCGCCGTGCCCGGCCACCTTGCGGGCGGCGACCAGGCGCGTCAGTTCGAGCTCGACGGGCTGGAACAGGCCCCAGCCGATCGACATCACGATGGTCCAGAGCATCGTCACCCTGGCTGCGCCGGCCGTCCCGAGGCTGTAGCCCACGAGCGCCATGTAGACGTACGCCGAGGCGCCGAGCACGACCGTCCCACCGACCACGAGCCGCGCCCCCGGGGGTAGGACCCCAAGCAGCTTGGCGATCGGGTTCTTCATCACATGATCACCGAATTCATCGGCCGACCTTGCCACACGTCTCCGCACGAGGCCGGCCCGGCCGTGCGATTGCTGTGAATAGTAGCGGGTGGGCGTGAACATCCGATGACGGTGGGTCCCACCGTCAGCCACCGGGGAAGGTACGGCCCCACGGCTCCGTCCAGAGGTTCTGAGGATCGCTCAGCACCGTCACCGTGACACCGGCCGCGGCCAGGTCCCGCTTGATCCGTTCGCCCACCGACCGGTCCGCGGTCACGATGGTCGGCCGCACCGGCGCGGCCGGGAGCTTGGCGATGGCGCCCTTGAGGCGACCCATCGACTTCTGGTAGTCCTCCTCCTTCACCTGGGGGCCGCCGATCGACACCCAGTGGATGTCGTAGAGCGCCGCCATGTCGCCGCCGCGCCGGTTCATCAGCGAGGCGAGCCAGGTGGCCTTGAGGTTCTTGTAGTCGTCGTTGGCGAAGAGCACGATGACCGGGCCCGCGCTCGGGATGTCCAGCGCCGCCGCGCCCTTGGGGCCCATGTCCCCCTTGAACTCGCCGCGCCCCCAGACCACCAGCCGGTTGCCGGACCACGCCGACGGGTTGTCCTCGGTGGTCAGGAAGCCCCACTGCACGTTGGCGAAGAGGCTGAGCGCGGCGGCCACGGCCAGCCCGGAGGCCACCAGCTCGCCGGCCCGCCGCCGCAGCGTGCGGGCGCTCCCCCGGTACGCGGGCTGGAGGGCGATCCCGACGGCGCCGAGCGAGATCAGGCTGACCACGACGCCGACGGCCGTCATCTTGTGGATGTAGTAGGAGTACCGCCCGATGCTGTGCAGCTGGTACGCGGCGAAGGCGCTGAGCAGCGCGCCGGTGCCGAGCAGCACCGCGAGGTGGGCCTGGCCGGAGGCGGTCCTGCGGTAGCGCGGCATGGCCGCGGCGAGCAGGGCGAGCAGCCCGCCGCCGATCAGCACCGCGCGGTCGGCCTCGACGCTCGGGCCGCTCATGTTCGAGGCGCCGGCCACGTCCAGGTCGCCCATCAGCGAGAGGACGCTCGGCAGCGCCGCCACGCCCAGCGCGCACGCCAGCGCGCCGGCGGTCCACCACCAGCTCCACGGGAGCCTGCGCCGGTGCACCACCACCGCGCCCAGCAGGGCCACCCCCACGAAGGCGCCGTAGATGTTGTAGGTGTAGGTGACGGTGATCAGACCGGCCGAGGCGGCCAGCAGGAACTCGACGGGGCCCATCGCGGGGCGGATCAGCACGGCGAGCGCGAGCGCGATCAGCAGCAGGCCGATGAAGGTCGAGTCGAAGCCGTGGATCAGCAGGTCCGTGTAGTTGCTCGCGAACATGAGGGCGCCGACGCTCGCGCACACCGCGGCGCACCGCCACCCGTACAGCCGCGGCCCGGCGATCCACCGGGCGGCCCAGACCAGCGCGGCGCAGAACAGCGCGTAGGCCAGCAGCAGGTACAGGAAGTACCGGTTCATCGTGTAGAGCATGTCGCCGGGGTCGGCGCCGGAGTGGACCACCGCGTCGACCCAGGCCAGCAGGAAGTGCGAGCCCTGCGGGTACGTCACCTCGGACGGCGGGATCAGGAAGTTCCGGGCGGCCTCCTGGTGGAGGAAGTTGAAGCCGCCGACGCCCTGGATGCCGGAGAAGAAGGAGAAGTGCGCGAGGCGGTCCTCGGAGGTGGCGAACAGCGCGACCCGCTCGGCCGCCGACGTCCCCGCGACGGGGTGGAAGAGGTAGTGCCAGATGCCGTAGCCGGTGCCCAGGACCAGGAGGTCGGACCAGCGGAAGCGCACCGGCAGCCGCGGCGCGCGGCGGGCGGCCCAGGCCGCCACCGTCACCACGCTGAACATCAGACCGGTGGTGGGGATCGGCGACAGGCCCCACGGCCAGAGCGAGAAGAGCAGACCGAAGGTCAGCACCGAGCCGGCCAGCAGCAGCCCGGCCACGAACAGCCGGTCCAGCAGCACGCCGCCGACCCTGATCACGGCGGCTATCGCGAGCAGCAGCAGCGGCAGCAGCACCACGCCCAGGTGCAGCGTGACCAGCCCGGCCGGCACCAGCCAGGACAGTACGAGCCCCCCGGCCAGCACGAGCGGGCTGCGGCGGCCGGGCCGCCCCCCGCCGGTCGGGGCGGGTGGCGGCCCCGGCGGCGAGGTCGGTCGCGAGGCCTCGCGCTCGCGCTCGGGCGTGGAATGTACGGTCGACACGGTGCCGTGCCCCTTCGGTCGGAGTCCCTGCCGCCCGTCTCCCCCAGCCGGGTGCGGACTTCCTCTACCGTGAGCGGGCAGGCTACGAGCGCCCAGCATACCGAGTAGGCCCTTGCCGACAGCGGCTCAGGGCCCCGGGTGCACGGTCTGCGAACCGTCCGGAGCAACGCCGTTCAGCCGCGGAACACCCAGACCTTCAGCAGGACGAAGCGGGCCACCGTGGCGAGGCCGTTGGCGACGACCAGTCCGGCCACCTCGACCGGTCGGGAGGCGTCCGGCGCGACCTGGTCGAGCAGGGCGAGTACGCCCGCGCTGAGGCCGAGTCCGATCAGGAAGGCCACCGCGCCCTGCAGTTGGTGCCGGACCATCCCCTGCGCGCCGGTCACCCCGAAGGTGAACCGCCGGTTGGCCGCGGTGTTGGCCACCGCGCTGACGGCCAGCGCGATCAGGTTGGCCGCCTGCGGGTCGGTGAACCACCGCGCGGCGACGAAGAGCCCCAGGTAGAAGAGGGTGCTGAGGGCGCCGATGACCAGGAAGGACGGCAGCTGACGGCGGGTCGGCGGAGCGGGCTCGGACGTCCCCTCCTCGACGACGGTCACCGGCCCCGGCCCCGCTCGTCGTCCTCGGCCGAGTCGTAGCCGACGAAGTAGGTCGGCCGGGCCTGCACCGCCGAGTAGATCCTGCCGACGTACTCCCCCAGCAGTCCGACGCAGATCAGTTGCACGGCGCCGATGAACAGCATGCCGATGAACAGCGACGCCCAGCCCGGTACGGTCGCGCCGAGCACGTAGGAGACGGTGGTGTAGACCCCGAGGCCGATGCAGACCACGAAGCTCACCAGGCCCAGCCAGGTGGCGAGCCGCAGCGGGGCGGCGGAGAAGTTGGTGACGCTGTCCAGCGCCAGCCGGAGCATCTTGGACAGCGGGTAGTGGGTGCCGCCGGCCACCCGCTCCTCGCGGACGTACACCACCTCGCCGCTGGGGAAGCCGAGCCACGGCACCAGCAGCCGGTAGACCGGCTGGTGCTCGGGCAGCTGCTTGAGGGCCTCCACGGCCGCGCGGCTGAGCAGCCGGAAGTCGCCGGCCTGGTTGGGCATCCGCTTGCCGACCAGTCGGCGCATCAGCCAGTAGTAGGCGCCGGCCGTCCGGCGCTTGAAGGCGGTGTCGGTGCCGCGGTCCCCGCGGACGCCGTAGACCACGTCGAAGCCCTGCTCGCGAGCCAGGTCGAGCATCTCCGGGATCTTCTCCGGCGGGTCCTGCAGGTCGGCGTCGATGCTCACCACGTAGTCGCCGAGGGCCCGGTGGATGCCGGCGGTGAGCGCGGCCTGGTGCCCGGAGTTGCGGGCGAAGCGGACGATGCGGAACTCCGGCCAGTCCTGCCGGATCTTCTGCATCAGGACGGGCGTGGCGTCCGTGCTGCCGTCGTCGACGCCCACGACCTCGTAGTCGGTCCCGAGCCCGTCCAGGATCGGCCGCAGCCGCTCGACGGTGAACGGGAGCGCCTCCTGCTCGTTGTAGATCGGCATCACGACCGACAACAGTGGTGCCGTAGGCATGCGTTGGATCCCACTTTCCGCGACGGCGGGGCTGGACGGTGGCCCGACAATAACAGCCGGCCATGAGCGACCCGTGAGAGCGACCCGGGGGCGGGTGAGGGCCGGATGAAGGCCGAAGGGCTCCGCACACTCGCGTGTGCGGAGCCCTTCGGTTCGCCTGAGCGGTGCAGGCAGGTCAGAACACCGATTACTTGATGATCTTGGTGACCTGGCCGGCGCCGACGGTGCGGCCACCCTCACGGATGGCGAACTTCAGGCCCTCCTCCATGGCGATCGGCTGGATCAGCGCGACCGTCATGCCGGTGTTGTCGCCCGGCATGACCATCTCGGTGCCCTCGGGGAGGGTCACGACGCCGGTCACGTCCGTGGTACGGAAGTAGAACTGCGGGCGGTAGTTGTTGAAGAACGGGGTGTGGCGGCCACCCTCGTCCTTCGACAGGATGTAGGCCTGGGCCTCGAAGTCGGTGTGCGGGGTAACCGAACCCGGCTTGATGATGACCTGGCCGCGCTCGACGTCCTCGCGCTTGATGCCACGGAGCAGCAGACCGACGTTCTCACCGGCCTGGCCCTCGTCGAGCAGCTTGCGGAACATCTCGATGCCGGTGACCGTGGTGGTGGTCTTGGTCTCCTTGATGCCGATGATGTCGACAGTCTCGTTGACCTTGAGGATGCCACGCTCGATGCGGCCGGTGACGACGGTGCCACGACCGGTGATCGTGAAGACGTCCTCGATCGGCATCAGGAACGGCTGGTCCACGGCGCGGGCCGGGGTCGGGATGGCCTCGTCGACGGCGTGCATCAGGCCGAGGAGCTTCTCGCCCCACTCCTTGTCGCCCTCCAGCGCCTTCAGCGCGGAGACGCGGACGACCGGCAGGTCGTCGCCCGGGAACTCGTACTCGGAGAGGAGCTCACGGACCTCGAGCTCGACGAGCTCCAGGATCTCCTCGTCGTCCACCATGTCGGCCTTGTTCAGGGCGACGACGATGTAGGGGACGCCGACCTGGCGGGCCAGGAGGACGTGCTCCTTGGTCTGCGGCATCGGGCCGTCGGTGGCGGCGACGACGAGGATCGCACCGTCCATCTGGGCCGCACCGGTGATCATGTTCTTGATGTAGTCCGCGTGACCCGGGCAGTCGACGTGGGCGTAGTGACGCGCCTCGGTCTGGTACTCGACGTGCGCGATCGAGATGGTGATACCGCGCTGCCGCTCCTCCGGCGCCTTGTCGATCTGGTCGAACGGCGTGAAGGGGTTGATCTCCGGGTACGCGTCGTGCAGCACCTTGGTGATGGCCGCGGTAAGGGTCGTCTTACCGTGGTCAATGTGACCGATGGTGCCGATGTTGACGTGGGGCTTCGTCCGCTCGAACTTCGCCTTCGCCACTGCAGTCCTCCTGAGGACAGTTCTGTACGCCGTGCTGACGTCAGTTGGTCTTTGATCGGGATTGGGCCCGGGGTGCCTGAGCACTCCGCACCGTCCCGCGGGTGGGGGCCGGAGGCACCCGGGAGAATCCGACCGGATCCTCCCGGGACGCCTCCTAATAGCCTAAGGGTTCGCAATCGTCCCGAATGTCGGGACGTTCGCGGCCTCGGGTAGGGAACCGGCTGGTGCCGGTCCTTACTCGCCCTTGGCCTTGGCGATGATCTCCTCCGCCACGGCCTTCGGCACCTCGGCGTACGAGTCGAACTGCATCGAGTAGCTCGCGCGACCAGAGGTCTTGCTGCGCAGATCACCGACGTAGCCGAACATCTCGGAGAGCGGCACCAGCGCCGTGACGACGCGGGCACCGTGACGCTCGTCCATGGACCGGATCTGGCCACGGCGAGAGTTGATGTCGCCGATCACGTCGCCCATGTAGTCCTCGGGCGTGGTGACCTCGACGGCCATCATCGGCTCGAGGAGGACCGGCTTGGCCTTCCGCGCGCCTTCCTTGAACGCCATGGAACCGGCGATCTTGAACGCGAGCTCGGAGGAGTCCACGTCGTGGGCCTGGCCGTCGAGCAGCTTCACGCGGACACCCTGGAGCGGGTAGCCGGCGAGCACACCGAACTCCATGGCCTCCTGCGCACCGGCGTCGACCGACGGGATGTACTCGCGCGGAACGCGGCCACCGGTGACCAGGTTCTGGAACTCGTAGCCCTCGCCGGACTCGATCGGCTCGATCGCGATCTGCACCTTGGCGAACTGACCGGAACCACCGGTCTGCTTCTTGTGGGTGTAGTCGATGCGCTCGACGGCCTGACGGATCGTCTCGCGGTACGCGACCTGCGGCTTGCCGACGTTGGCCTCGACCTTGAACTCACGCTTCATACGGTCGACCAGCACCTCGAGGTGCAGCTCGCCCATACCCGCGATGATGGTCTGGCCGGTCTCCTCGTCCGTGTTGACCTGGAAGGACGGGTCCTCCTCGGCGAGGCGCTGGATGGCGATACCCAGACGCTCCTGGTCACCCTTGGACTTGGGCTCGATGGCGACGCGGATGACCGGGGCCGGGAAGTCCATGGACTCCAGGATGACCGGGTTCTTCTCGTCGGCCAGCGTCTCACCGGTGGTGGTCTGCTTCAGGCCCATGACGGCGACGATGTCGCCGGCGCCCACCGACTCGATCTCCTCACGCTTGTTCGCGTGCATGCGGTAGATCTTGCCGATGCGCTCCTTCTTGCCCTTCACGGCGTTCAGCACCGAGGTGCCGGACTCCAGGCGGCCGGAGTAGATCCGGACGAAGGTGAGCTTGCCCAGGTGCGGGTCGGACATGATCTTGAACGCCAGCGCGGCCAGCGGCTCGTCGTCCGAGGCCTTGCGGGAGATCGTGGTCTCCGGGTCGTTGGGCTTGGTGCCCTCGATCGACTCGATGTCCAGCGGCGACGGCAGGTACTTGACGACCGCGTCGAGCAGGGGCTGCACGCCCTTGTTCTTGAACGCGGTGCCGCAGAAGATCGGCGTGAAGGCCGACTCCAGGGTGCCCTTGCGGATCGCCGTGTAGAGCAGCTCCTCGGGGACCTCTTCGCCCTCCATGGCGAGCATCATCACGTCATCGCTGACGTTCGACACCTCGTCCAGGAGACGCTCGCGGTACTCGTTCGCCTGCTCCTGCAGCTCGGCCGGGATGTCGACGATGTCGTACATCTCGCCCTTGGCGGCCTCGGCGGACCAGACCAGGGCCTTCATGCGGACCAGGTCGACGACGCCCTTGAAGTCCGCCTCGGCACCGATCGGGAGCTGCATCACCAGCGGGGTCGCGCCGAGGCGCTCCACGATGGTGTCGACGCAGAAGAAGAAGTTCGCGCCCGTGCGGTCCAGCTTGTTGATGAAGCAGATGCGCGGGACGCTGTAGCGGTCAGCCTGCCGCCACACGGTCTCGGACTGGGGCTCGACACCGGCGACACCGTCGAACACCGTCACGGCACCGTCGAGGACGCGCAGCGAACGCTCCACCTCGACGGTGAAGTCGACGTGACCCGGGGTGTCGATGATGTTGATGGTGTTGTCGACGCCGTCGACCGTCCAGTGACAGGTCGTCGCGGCCGACGTGATCGTGATGCCGCGCTCCTGCTCCTGCTCCATCCAGTCCATGGTGGCAGCGCCATCGTGGACCTCACCGATCTTGTACGAGACACCGGTGTAGAACAGGATCCGCTCGGTGGTGGTGGTCTTGCCCGCGTCGATGTGCGCCATGATCCCGATGTTGCGGACCCTGGCGAGGTCAAGGGAGGTTGCAGCCATGGTGGCTCGTTCTCTCTCTGTCTAGTGACGGGGTACGGACTACCAGCGGTAGTGCGCGAAGGCCTTGTTGGACTCGGCCATCTTGTGGGTGTCCTCGCGACGCTTCACGGAAGCGCCCAGGCCGTTGCTGGCGTCGAGGATCTCGTTCATCAGGCGCTCGGTCATGGTCTTCTCGCGACGGGCGCGGGAGTAACCGACCATCCAGCGCAGCGCCAGGGTGCTGGCGCGGCCCGGACGGACCTCGACCGGAACCTGGTAGGTCGCGCCACCGACACGGCGGGACTTGACCTCGAGGGCCGGCTTGACGTTCTCCAGCGCGCGCTTCAGCGTCACGACCGGGTCCGAGCCGGTCTTCTCACGGACGCCCTCGAGGGCGCCGTAGACGATCCGCTCGGCGGTGGAGCGCTTGCCGTGCAGCAGGATCTTGTTGACCAGCTGGGTGACGACCGGGGAGCCGTAAACCGGGTCGATGATGACCGGGCGCTTCGGGGCGGGGCCCTTACGAGGCATTCTTACTTCTCCTTCTTGGCGCCGTAGCGGCTGCGAGCCTGCTTGCGGTTCTTGACACCCTGGGTGTCAAGCGAACCGCGGATGATCTTGTAGCGGACACCAGGAAGGTCCTTCACACGACCACCGCGCACCAGCACGATGGAGTGCTCCTGCAGGTTGTGGCCCTCGCCCGGGATGTAAGCGGTGACCTCGATCCCGCTGGTGAGGCGCACACGGGCGACCTTGCGGAGAGCCGAGTTCGGCTTCTTCGGGGTGGTCGTGTACACACGCGTGCAGACCCCACGGCGCTGCGGGGAGCCGTTCAGCGCGGGAGTCTTGTTCTTCTCGACCTTGTCCTGCCGGCCCTTTCGGACCAGCTGCTGGATCGTAGGCACCGTTTCTCCGTTTTCTGTGTGCCAAGGCTTGGTGGAACTAACCTGCGGTGATCCCTCACACACGGCCCCGTGGTCGACCCACGCGGTCGGGTGTGTTGGGCTTATTCCGACACGGAATCCCATGGCTGATGTACAGCGACGGCGCTCAACGCGCGGGGCGCTGGAAGGCGCTCCGGCTCGGCGCGGCGACCGGTGTGCATGCACGCACAAGGACCCGGGGACACCCCAGGCACAAGGTCAGAGCGTACCTAGCGCATCGGGCGCGGTCAAAACAAATGCAACGCCGCAGGTCGCGGCCATCGGCCGGATGTCGCGGGAGTGTCCCGCGCACGACCACCCGGTGTCCGGCCGCCCTCCAACCGCTCTACCACAGCCGGACGGCCGCCGCCACCCGGGCCGCTCCGCCCGCGGCCCCTCCCGGGCGGCGGCCCGCCGGGTGCCGGGGCGCCGCGGCGCACCCGCCGGAACCCGCCGCGGACACGGCGCGCCCCCTCGTTCGGCCCAGTCGCTCAGGGGATGCTCAAAGCGGGCGACAGCCCGTTCGGCCGGTGCCAGGCTGGGCCAGAAGACGACCGACCACGAACAGAGAAGGCCGCCATGCAGGCGTCAGCGCCGCCGTCCGACCGACCCGGATCCGTCCCTCCGCCCGCCGTCAGCATCCAGGGGTTGTGGAAGCACTTCGGCGGGCAGGCCGCCGTCGCCGGACTCAGCCTGGAGCTGCCCGCCGGTGCGTTCATCGGCCTGGTCGGCCCGAACGGCGCCGGCAAGACCACCACCCTGTCCATGGTCACCGGCCTGCTCCGGCCCGACCAGGGCACCGTCCTCGTCCACGGCGGCGACGTCTGGGCCGACCCCGTCGCGGTGAAGGCCCGGATCGGCATCCTCCCCGAGGGCCTGCGGATGTTCGAGCGGCTCAGCGGCCGCGAACTGCTCCAGTACAACGGGCGGCTGCGCGGCCTGCCCGGCCCCGAGGTGGACCGCCGGGCCGAGGAGCTGCTGGCCGTCCTGGACCTCGCCCGGGACGCCGACAAGCTGGTCGCCGACTACTCCACCGGCATGCGCAAGAAGATCGGCCTGGCCGCCGCCCTGCTGCACAACCCCGACGTGCTCTTCCTCGACGAGCCCTTCGAGGGCGTCGACCCGGTCTCCGCGCAGACCATCCGCGGCGTGCTCAAGCGGTACGCCGCGGCCGGCTCCACGGTGGTCTTCTCCAGCCACGTGATGGAGCTCGTCGAGCAGCTCTGCGACTGGGTCGCCGTGGTCAACGCCGGCCGGGTGATCGCCCAGGGCCCGCTGGACGCCGTCCGCGACGGGCGCAGCCTGCACGAGGCCTTCCTCGACCTGATCGGCGTGCGCGAGGACGACGGCCAGGCGCTCGGCTGGCTCGGCGGCGGCCGGACCGGCGGCGACCGGTGACCACCACCGCCACCGCCTCCGCCCGCACCGCCGGCGTGCCCGACGGCGGCACCGTCGTCCGCGCCCTGGTCGCGCTCAAGCTGCGGCTGCTGCGCAACGGCCTGCGCCGCAGCCCCGGCCGGACGGCCGTGTACGTCGTCGGCGGCGTCGTCGGCCTGGCCTTCGCCGCCGGCATCGCCCTCGCCCTGGCCCTGCTGAACGGGCGGTTCGCCGGCTCCGGGGACGCCGGGGTGATGCTGCTCGGCGTCCTCACCCTCGGCTGGGCCGCACTGCCGCTGTTCCTGTTCTCCAGCGACGAGAGCGCCGACCCGACCCGGCTCACCATGCTGCCGCTGCGGCCCGGCCCGCTGCTGCGCGGGTCGCTGCTGGCCGCGCTGATCGGGCCCGGCCCGGTGGTCAGCCTGGTGCTGGTGACCGGCGCGGCGCTGTCCGGCGCCGACGGCGCCGCCTCGGCGGCGGCCGCCGTGGTCGGCGTGCCGCTCGCCGTTTTCTGCCTGGTCACGCTCTCCCGCGCGGTGGCCGCGGGCAACGCCCGGATGCTCTCCAGCCGGCGCGGCAAGGACTTCGCGATCTTCGGCGGCCTGCTCTTCGCCCTGCTCGCCCAGGCCGCCAACGTCGGCTCGCAGAGCGTCTTCGGGCGCCCCGGCCAGCACCTCGACCTCAGCCCGCTGGCCCCGATCGCCTCGGTACTGCGGTGGATCCCGCCGATCGGCGCGGCCGACGCGGCCCGCACCGCCGGCGAGGGCCGGTACGGGCTGGCACTGCTCCAGCTCGCCTCGGCCGGGGCGCTGCTCGCCCTGCTGCTGCACTGGTGGCGCGCCAGCCTCCAGGAGCTGATGGTCACCGCCGACTCCTCGACCCTGGAGGTGGCCCGCGGGGTGCGCGGCACGGGCGGCTGGCGCCTGCTGCCCGACGGCCGCGTCGGCGCGGCGATGCAGCGCCACCTCCGGTACGCCTGGCGCGAGCCGCGCGCCAAGGCCGCGGTGTTCACCAGCATCGGCATGACGGTGGTGATCTGCCTGCTGTCGGTCGTCCAGGGCTGGCCGAGCGTCTACCTGCTGGCGATGACCGGGATGTTCCTCGGGCTGCAGATGCTCAACCTGTTCGGCATGGACGGCTCGGCGTTCTGGATGGTCGCGGCGACCCTGCTCACCCCGGCCGACGCCCGGGACGAGCTGCGCGGCCGGGCCTACGCGGTGCTCTCCTACGCCGTCCCGGTGACGCTGGTGCTCGGGCTCCTGCTGGCCTCCGTCACCGGCGACTGGGCCGGCCTGCCGTCCGCGGTCGGCCTGGCACTGGCGCTGCTCGGCTGCGGCGTCGCACTCGGCGCGACGCTCAGCGTGCTCGCGCCGTACACCATGCCGGCCGACGGCAACCCGATGCGCAACGCCGCCCCCGGGCAGGGCGGGCTGCTGCTGGTCAACCAGTTCGGCTCGATGGTCGGGGTGGCGGTGCTCGCCCTGCCGGTGGGCGGCTACCTGGCCTGGGCGCTGCTCTCCGACGGCCCGACCTGGCCGCTGCTGCCGCTCGGCCCGCTCTACGGGGCCCTCGTCGCCGTGCTCGGCGTCCGCTTCGCGGCCCGACGGCTGCTGGAGCGTGCGCCGGAGATCCTCGCCAAGGCCGTCGAACGCTAGGACCCGCCTTCAGGCCCGTGCGGAGCGCCCGGCCCCCTCGGGGAGGCCGGGCGCTCCGGCATCATGGGCGGGAGGGCCGGACCGTCGAGGGAAGCAGGGGCACACCGTGGGCAAGCGCGCGCAGCAGGGCGGGAACGGGGGCGCCGGGCCGCTGCTGGAGCAGGCCGTGCGGTCGGTCCTGACCGTCCCCGACGAGGCGCTGGACCTCGCACTGGACACCGGGGCCTCGCTGCTCGCCGCCTCGGCCGCGCAGTGGCCGGAGGTCAGCCGGGCCCTGCTCGGCCACGCGGACGCCGCCGTCGGCCGCTGCTGGTCCGCCGGGTGGCGCCCGGCCGACCTGGTCCGGGTGGTCCGGCGCGGGCTGAAGCCCGTCCACCTGGCCCTCGCCGTCGACCTGATCGCCGCGGAGGGCCGCCGGCACCCCGCGGCGGCCCTCGACCGGCGCTGGCAGGAGCAGCTGCGCGAGCTGGAGGCCGAGGTGTGGTGGCCGGGCGACGAGCAGTACCTCGGCGCCTTCGCCCACCGGCACCGGCTGGACCGCTTCGCACTCGCCACGGCGGCCCTGGAGCTGCTGCGGACCTGGGGCCGGCTGCCGCCGATCGCCCCGGTCGGCCCGGCGCCCGGCCGGCGGCCGCGGGCCGAGCGCGGCGACGGGCCGGTGCCCGGGGAGCCGCGGATGCTGGCCCGGATCCGGGCGCTGCTGGCGAAGGCCGAGTCCACCGAGTACCCGGAGGAGGCTGAGGCGCTCACCGCCAAGGCCCAGCAGCTGATGGCCCAGCACAGCATCGACGACGCGCTGCTGGCCGCCGCCGGCTCCGACCGGGACACCCCGGCGGCGCTGCGGATCGGCGTGGACAACCCGTACGAGGGCCCCAAGACGATGCTGCTGGACGCCGTCGCGGCGGCCAACCGCTGCCGGGTGGTGTGGGCCAAGGAGTTCGGCTTCTGCACCGTCGTCGGCTTCGACGGCGACCTGGACGGCGTCGAGCTGCTCTACACCTCGCTGCTGGTGCAGGCCACCCACGCGCTCAACAAGGCCGGCTCCGGCCGGGACTCCCGCAGCAAGGCGTTCCGGCAGTCCTTCCTGGTCGCGTACGCGGCGCGGATCCGCGAGCGGCTGACCGCCGCCACCGAGCGGACCACCAGTGCCGCCGCGGCCGGTCGGCACCTGCGCGAGGACGGCACCGAGGAGCAGCTGCTGCCGGACGCCCGGCTGCTGCCCGCGCTCGCCGCCCGTTCCGAGGCGGTGGACGACGAGGTCGGCCGGCTGTTCCCGAAGCTCGTCTCCCAGCGGGTCCGGGTGAGCGACGGCGAGGGCTGGGCGGCCGGGCGCGCCGCCGCCGACCGCGCCGCCCTGCACGGGCGTTCCGGGGAGATCCGCGGCCGGGCCTGAGCGCCCGGCCGGCGCCGGGCCGGCGCCGGGCCGGGGAGATCGCCGGAACTGATAGAACGGAGGCCGCCACGAACCAAGGGGGATCGACGTGACGGAGTCGGCGGCCGAGTCGGGGTACCGGGACCGGGTGCGCGGGGCGCTGCTCGGCGGGGCCGTCGGTGACGCACTGGGCTGGCCGGTGGAGTTCCAGCAGCTCCACCAGATCCAGGAGCGGTACGGCCCGGACGGGGTGACCGGGCTGCCGGGCGGGCCCCACCCGGCCGAGGTCACCGACGACACCCAGATGACCCTCTTCACCGCCGAGGGGCTGATCCGCGGCTTCGTCCGCGGCTGGTCCGGCGGCGGCGGATCGGTGCCGCAGGCCGTCCACGGCGCGTACCGGCGCTGGCTGCTGACGCAGTACCAGGGGAAGCCCGACGCCGCACCGCAGCCCCACCCGTACGACGGCTGGCTGCTGCAGCAGCCCTTCCTGTACGCGCGGCGGGCACCGGGCAACGCCTGCCTGAGCGGGGTGTCCGAGCACCCGGTGTTCGAGGCACCGTCGACGATCGGGCGGCCGGGTCCGATCAACCCGCACTCCAAGGGCTGCGGCACGGTGATGCGCTCGGCGCCGTTCGGGCTGGCCCGGCTGGGCGTCGAGCAGGCC
The DNA here is from genome assembly GCF_044768035.1 of Kitasatospora sp. NPDC101176. Taxonomy (NCBI): domain Bacteria; kingdom Bacillati; phylum Actinomycetota; class Actinomycetes; order Kitasatosporales; family Streptomycetaceae; genus Kitasatospora; species Kitasatospora sp. NPDC101176. The sequence goes on along the minus strand of NZ_JBIWPA010000006.1, from coordinate 113,008 downwards.
TTCGGACTGGCCGTGCAGTGCGCCCAGCTCACCCACGGGCACCCGACCGGCTACCTCGCGGCGGGCGCCTTCGCGGCGCTCGTGGAGCGGCTGGCGACCGGGACGGAGCCGTGGGCCGCGGTCGGCGAGACCGTGGAGCAGATCCGGGAGCTGCCGGCCTCGAAGGAGACGGTGCAGGCGCTGGCCCGGGCCGTCCGGGTGGCCCAGGAGTCGCAGCCCTCGGCGGAGGCGGTGGAGCGGGTGGGGCTCGGCTGGATCGCCGAGGAGTGCCTGGGGATGGCCGTGTACGCGCTGCTCGCGGCCACCCTGGACGCCGACCCGGTGCGCACCGCGCTGCGGCTGTCGGTGAACCACTCCGGGGACAGCGACTCCGTGGGCGCGGTCTGCGGCAACCTGGTCGGCGCCGCGTACGGCGCGTCGGCGCTGCCCGCCGAGTGGACCGGGGCGATCGAAGGCCGGGCCGAACTGCTGCGGGTGGCCGACGACCTGCTGGTGCTGTTCGGCAGCCGGGACCCGGCCCACCCGGCGCTCGGCGGCCGCTACCCCGCCGGGTGAGCCCTGCCGGGAGGGCACTGGCGGGACGGCACTGGCGGGAGTGCACTGCCCGGTGAGCCCCGCCGCGGCCGCGGATGAGCGCTACCCCGCCTGCGGGTCGGTGACCTGGCCGAGGAAGAGCGGCCGCCCGTCGGCGGTGTCGCGGACCAGGAACAGGAACGGCCGGTCGACATGCAGCTCGACGGCCTCCGGCGCGGCCGGCGCCGCCATCACGCCCACCCCGGCGCCGCTGCCGGCGGCCGCGACCGTGCCGTCCTCGGTGACCTCGACGGTGGCCTTCTGCACCACCGTGCTCAGGCCGAGCTGTTCCTTGGCCAGGCCGCTGAAGTCCGGGGCGTCGAAGGCCGCCCGGACGCCGAGCGCGCGCAGCGCGGAGGTGAGGTCCGAGCTCGTGTCGAAGTGGAAGCGCGGCAGGGTCAGGTCGACGGACCGCTCCTCCAGCGCGCCGAGGATCCGGTCGAGCTGGGGCTGGTCCAGGCCCTTGGTGAAGGCCGTGAAGCCGCCCTGCGCCGGGACGATCAGATCCATCGCCAACCCGCCCTCTGCGTAGGGGAGTTCGACGGCCTGCCAGGGTTCGCCGACGATGCCTCCGGAGCCCTCGGCGTACCGCAGGGTGCCGGTCCGGGCCATCGTGGCGACCGCCGGCGCGGAGCCGTCGAGCGTGTGGAAGGGCCGGTCGGAGGTCTTCGCGGGGGTGAAGGCGGTGGCCCACTTCGCCTTCAGGTAGAGCGCGTCGGTGAGGACCAGCCGGGTGTCGGAGGTGATCTGCCGTTCGCCGAACAGGTCCTTGATCCGCCCTTCGGTGGCCTTCTCCACCGCCGTGTTGACGAGCCGGCGGCTGCCCGCCGGGTCCTTGGCGAAGTCGACGGGGTGCACTCCGGCGTCGAAGGCGGTGGCGAGGGTGTCCAGGTACGCCGGGTCGACGGTCAGGCCCTGCTGCGTCCACAGGTCGTCCGTCTGCCGCAGGGTGAGCTTGTCGGTGGCCGGGACCGGGCGGACCAGCGCCCCGGTCACCAGCGCGTACTGGCGCGCGTCGAGCCCGCTGTGCAGGGCCTTGCCGAGTTCGTCGGCGGTCGCGCCGCGGGCGCCCGGGAGCAGCATGGCGAGCACGGTCGCCAGCCCCGACGGGGAGAGCACCAGGTTGCGCCCCGCGCCGTCCGGTGGCGCCGAGAGCGCGTGCAGGAGGTCCACCCCGAAGGCGCTGGTCCCGGCCGCCACCGCGGCCGACCGGGCCGGGTCCGCGGTCGGCCGGACGGACGACGCCGTGACCCGGACGGTCGGGGTGTCCGACGCCGTGCTGCCGCACCCGGCCAGCGCCGGCCCGGCGGCCAGCACGGCGGCGAGGAGCAGCCCGGCCGGACGGCGGGAGCGGTGGTGCCCTGCGCTGCTGCGGTTCGTCATGGCCCTTCGACGCACCGCCCCGGCAGCCGGTTCCGCCCGCTCCGGGGGCCTCAGTCCCAGAGTGCCCCGAGGGCGAGCAGCTCGTCCCGGTGCTCGATCCGCCCGACCCAGTCGGCCGGCCAGACCGACCCGCCCTGGTGGGCTCCGGCGAAGGCGCCGGTGAGGCAGGCGAGGGAGTCGGAGTCCCCACTGGAGTAGGCGGCCCGCCGGACGGCGGCGACCGGGTCGTCCGGCAGCAGCAGGAAGCAGAGCAGCCCGGTCGCCAGGGCCTCCTCGGCGATCCAGCCCTCGCCGGTGGCCAGGCACGGGTCCGCCTCGACGTCGGGTGCGGCGAGCGCGGCGTCCAGCCGGTCGAGCACGCGGAGGCAGTCGTCCCAGCCGCGGGCGATCACGTCCTGCGGCGAGCCGCCGTGCCAGTGCTCGGCGAGGTCGCCGAGCCAGAAGCCGTCGTACCGCTCGCGGCTCGCGAGCGCGTGCGCCCGCAGCACCGCCGGCAGGTCGGCGGGCCGGACCCCTTCGGCGAGTCGGCGGACGGCGAGGGCGGTGAGGTCGCTGGCGGCGAGCGCGGTCGGGTGACCGTGGGTGAGGGCGGACTGCAGCTGTGCGGCGCCCGAGAGCGTGCGGGCGTCGAGTCCGGGGACCAGCCCGACCGGGGCGACCCGCATGTTGGCGCCGCAGCCCTTCGAGCCGACGTCGCTCGCCTGCTGCCAGCGGTACTCCTCGCGGCTGAGCCGCTCGCAGGAGCGCAGGCAGGTCATCCCGGGGGCGCGGTTGTTCTCCGGCGACCGCCACCAGTCGACGAACTCCTCGCGCACCGGCCGGGCCAGCCGCACGGGCGTCAGCGGCCCGCGGGCCAGGGCGGTGCGCAGGCCTCGGCCGAGGGCCAGCGTCATCTGGGTGTCGTCGGTGACCAGCGCCCTGGCGGGCAGCGGGAGCCGGCGCCAGTCGGGCCAGTCGTTCGCGATCATCTCGACCGTCCGGAACTCCGTCACCCGGCCGATCGCGTCCCCGATCGCCAGCCCCAGCAGCGCCCCCGTCGCCTTGCCCACGGCCCTCTCCCCGCTTCCCTACAGTTCGACCAGCAGTTCGCCGAGCCCCCGGATCACGTAGCCCGGGTTCCACTCGGGCTCGCGGCTCAGCCGCAGGCCCGGGGCCCGGCGCAGCAGCGTGCCGTAGGACTCGGTGAGCTCCAGTCTGGCGAGCGGGGCGCCGAGACAGAAGTGGATTCCGGCGCCGAAGGTGACGTGGGGGTTGTCGGCGCGGGCGAGGTCGAGGCGGTCGGGGTCGGTGAAGCGGGCCGGGTCGCGGTTGGCGGAGCCGAAGAGGAGGGCGATCTCGGAGCCGCGCGGGACGGTGACGCCGTGCAGCTCGACGTCCTCCAGGACCCATCGCTCGAACATCTGCAGCGGGGTGTCCCAGCGCATCAGCTCCTCGACGGCGGTGGGCAGCAGCTCGTCCACGGCTCCGCGCAGCCGGGCGAGTTCGCCGGGGTTGCGGAACAGCGCCCACCAGCCGTTGCCGGTGGTGTTGACGGTCGCCTCGTGGCCGGCGTTGAGCAGCAGCACGCAGGTGGAGACCATCTCCTGCTCGCTGAGCGCGTCCGAGCCCTCCTGGGCCTGGATGAGCGCGCTGATCAGGTCGGTGCCGGGGGCGGTGCGGCGCTCGCGGATGAGGGCGCGCAGGTAGTCGGAGAACTCGGTGCTCGCGGTGACGGCCCGGCGGGCCGCCTCCTCGGTCGGGTTGAGCTCGAACATGCCGGTGATGTCGGCGGACCAGGGCCGCAGCAGGTGCCGGTCCGCCTCCGGCACGCCGAGCATCTCGGCGATCACGGCGACCGGCAGCGGCTCGGCGACGGCGGAGATCAGGTCGCCGCCGCCGGCCGCGAGCAGGTCGTCGACGAGTTCTCCGGCGAGCCGCCGGACGGTCGGCCGCAGGCCCTCGACCATGCGCGGGGTGAAGGCCTTGGAGACCAGCCGGCGGATCCGGGTGTGGTCGGGGGCCTCCAGGTCGAGCAGCCCGTGGTCGTTGAGCGTGTGGAAGGGCTCGTGCGCCGGGTCGGGCTCGGGGCGGCCGAACTCCTGGTGGCTGAAGCGGTGCGTGTAGGTGCGGCCGAGCCTGCGGTCCCGCAGCAGCGCGCTGACGTCCGCGTGGCGGGAGACGAGCCACTGCCCGGTGGGTTCGAAGAACGTCACCGGTGCGTGCTCGCGCAGTTCGGCGTACGCGTCGTAGGGGTGGGCCACGAACGCCGCCGACCAGGGGTCGAACTTCGCCGTCGTCGTCATCGCTCGGTCGCTCCAGGCCGTGAGGGGAACCGGAAGGATCATCGTACGCACGCGGTCCGTCGCGTCCAGGGGTGATCCGGAGGGCGTCACCGGGGGCACCGCCGAGGACGCCGGGGCGTCAGAACGCCAGATGTCAGGACGTCAGGACGTCGGGCCCACGGCGTCAGGACGTCACCGGGGGCGTTCCGCCAGCAGCTTCGCCACCAGCGCGGGGAGCGCCGTGGAGATCGGCTCCCGGACCACCTCGTCGGCGACCTCGTCGAACGGCGTCGGTTCGCCGTTCACCACCACCAGCCGGGCACCGGACTCCCGCGCGATCTGCGGCAGTGCCGCGACCGGGTAGACCTGCAGACTGGTGCCCACCGCGATGAACAGGTCGCAGGCCCTGGCGACGGCGTCGGCCTGCTGCAGCACCACCGGGTCCAGCGACTCCCCGAACATCACCGTCCGCGGCCGGAGCACTCCCCCGCACTCCCGGCAGGCCGGGTCCGGCTCCCCCGCCGCGACCCGCTCCAGCGCCTGCTCCATCGCGCCGACCGCCCGGCAGCCCACGCACTGCACCTCCCGCGCGGTGCCGTGCAGTTCGAGCACCTTGCGGGCCGGCAGTCCGGAGCGCTGGTGCAGCCCGTCCACGTTCTGGGTGAGCACCCGCAGCGGCAGGCCGGAACGCTCCAGCTCGACCAGCGCCCGGTGCCCGGCGTTCGGCTCGGCCCCGAGCGCGCCCGCCTCGGCTCGCATCACCCACGCCCTGCGGCGCACCTCCGGATCCCCCAGGTAGGGGCCGATGGTGACCATCCGTTGGGCCGACGGGTCACGCTGCCAGAGCCCCTGCGGGCCGCGGTAGTCGGGGATGCCGGAGTCGGTCGAGATGCCCGCGCCGGTGAGGACGGCGATCAGGGGGCGCTTCGTGGTCATGCCCGGACGGTACGGCCGGGGCCGCCGGCACCGCCACCGAGTATCCGCACGCGGTGCCGGCTCCACCGCGGACCGGCCCCGGCACGGCCCGGACGGCCCGGAGGGGTGCCCGCTCCTCCCCTGCGGGAGCGGGCACCCGTCCGGACCGGCCCACCGCGGTCAGGCCAGGGCCGCGCGGCGCACCGTGCCGGGCCGGACCAGCGGGGCCAGGGCCACCAGGTAGCAGACGGCCGCCACCGGGATCAGCGCCAGGTCGACCCCCGAGGCGGCGGTGCCCACCAGCATCAGCACCGGGCTCCACCAGCGCAGCGCCCGGGCCGGGCCGACCGCCGCGGCGACCAGCAGCGCCAGCAGGCCGACGTAGAACAGCAGCGGACCGACCTGGTAGACGAGCGGCAGCACCCCCGGCACGCCCTGCACCCGGTCGAACAGCCGCGACTGATCGGCCTTGCCGGCCGCCACCACACCCACGTACAGGTCGATCCCGATCTGCACCAGCGAGCACGCCAGGCCCGCGAACGCCGTCCCCAGCGCCGCCCCGGCCGCGGCCCGCCCTGCGGCGGAGCGCGGGGCGAGCAGCCCGCGCAGGGCCACCAGCACCGGGGCGAACAGCAGCAGGCCGGCGAACATCGCGGTGTGGCCGGCCGTCCAGCCGAGCCCGGGGGCCCGGGAGCCGGGGACCAGCCGGATGCCGCCGTACAGCGCCATCAGCGCCGGGGCGGCGACGGCTGCGTACGGGGTGAGGCGGTGCGTGCGAAGGCGGTTCATCCTGGGCTCCTGCGGTGATCCGTGGTCCGTTCCGACCCCACCGATGCTGTCCGCCGACCCCCTCGTCACGGATCGCCCGCACCGGTGAACCCGCCGCCTCCCCCGCACGGGGGAGCACCGGCCGCGGCCCGCCCGGCCGCCGCCTCAGGACTCCCCGGCCACCACCGCGCCGGCCTCGTACGCGAACACCACCGCGTGCACCCGGTCCCGCAGCCCCAGCTTGCCGAGCACGTTGCTGACGTGGGTCTTCACGGTGTGCTCGCTGACCACCAGCTCGGCCGCGATCTCCGCGTTGGACAGTCCGCGCGCCAGCAGCCGCAGGGTCTCCTGCTCGCGCAGGGTCAGCTGCTCCAGCAGCCGGGACGGCGGCCGCACCGCCCGTTCGGGCGCGCCCGGGCGGCGGGCGGCGAACTCGCCGATCAGCCGCCGCGTCACCGAGGGGGCGAGCAGCGCCTCGCCGGAGGCCACCATCCGCACCCCGTGGGCCAGGTCGTCCCGCCGGACGTCCTTGAGCAGGAAGCCGCTCGCGCCGGCGTACAGCGCGTCGAAGACGTAGTCGTCCGCGTCGAAGGTGGTCAGCATGATCACCTTGGTGGCCGGGAACTCGGCGCAGACCCGGCGGGCCGCCTCCAGGCCGTCCATCACCGGCATCCGGACGTCCAGCAGCAGGACGTCCGGGCCGTGGGTGCGGACCGCCTCGACGGCCTCGGCGCCGTCCCGGGCCTCGGCCACCACCTCGATGTCGGGCTGCGCGTCCAGGATCATCCCGAACCCGGCCCGCACCAGCTCCTGGTCGTCCGCGACGACCACCCTGATCGGCTTCATCCGCCCGCCTCCTCCACCACCACGCCCGCCGCCCCCAACGGCAGCCGGGCACTCACCAGGAAACCGCCGCCACCCGGCCCGGGCCCGGCCTCGGCCCGCCCGCCGCAGGCCGCCGCCCGTTCCCGGATGCCGACCAGGCCCCGGCCGCCGGACCAGCCCGCCACGGTGCCGGCGGCGGCCACCGGCAGCCCCCGGCCGTTGTCGGACACCACCAGCTCCATCACCTCGCCGGCCCGCCGCACCCGCACGGCCACCCGGTCCGCACCGGAGTGCTTGACCGTGTTGGTGAGCGCCTCCTGCACGATCCGGTACGCCGTGGCCTGGACGTCGGCGGGCACCGCGGCCAGCCCTTCGGCCAGTTCGAGCTCCACCGTCAGCCCGGCCCGGCGCACCCGCTCGGCGACCGCGGCGAGCTCGGCCAGCCGGGGCTGCGGGGCCAGCTCCGGGCCGGCCCCCTGCTCCTTCAGCACCCCGAGCACGCGCCGCAGCTGGACCATCGCGTCGCGGCCCGTGTCGGCGATGGTGTCGAAGGCGCGGATCGCCCGCTCCGGATCCCCGTGCACCACCAGCGGCCCCGCCTCCGCCTGGATCACCATCAGCGAGACGGCGTGCGCCAGGATGTCGTGCATCTCGCGGGCGATCCTGGCACGCTCCTCCGCCACCGCGCGCCCGGCCTCGCTGGCCACCCGCTCCCCCGCCTCCCGGGCCCGCTCGGCCTCCAGCCGGGCCAGCCGCCGCTGGGCCCGCACCAGCGAGCCGAAGACGAACGAGCCGACCGAGGTGAGCAGGCTGAACAGCATGCCGTTCGGCGAGTGGGTGCCGACCACGTTGCCGACCACCACCGCCGCCAGCACCGCCCAGCGGGCCCGCTCCGAGCAGCGCTCGGCGACGGTGTAGAGGCCGATCACGCCGGCCAGCGGCACCTGCGGGTTCGCCGAGTGCGCCACCACGGACAGCGTCACGAAGGCCACGCTGCTCGCCGCGAGCGCCCCGAGCGGCGCCCGGCGCCGCCAGGGCAGTGGCAGCGCGGTCGACACGGCCACCAGGTAGACCCACCCCGGCCAGGCCGTGTCGTCGTTGTAGACCGCCCAGACCGAGATAGCGGCCGAGGCCGCCGCCAGCGCGGAGTCCAGCACGTACGGACTCAGCCCCGCGGACCAGTTCCGCCAGCGCGCCGCTCCCACCACCCTCGGCCCTCCCCCGTAGCCGGGGGCGCCGCCCCCGCGGAGAAGATCATGCCCTACCGGCAGCACCTCCGGAACGGCCCGGACGGGCCGGGCCGCGGCGGAGCGCACCGGCCGGGCCCGCTCCGACTCAGGCACCGTCGACCGTCACACCGCCGGCCCCGGTCCGCGCGGTGATGCTGCGCGCGGCCCCCGGTCGGGACGGGATCCCGACCTCCACCCCGCCGGCGCCCGCCCGGGCGTCCACCGCGTACTCCGCCCCGTTCGGCACCCGGACCCGCACCCCACCGGTCGAGGCCGTCGCCTCCACCGTGTCCGGCGCGGCCGCGAAGTCGGCCCGCACGCCGCCCGTCCCGGTGCTCAGCCGGACGTTCTTCGAGGTCAGCCCGGTGGCCTCGACCCCGCCGGTGCGCACCTGCGCCTGCACCTCGCCGGCCAGCCCGACCAGCCGCACCCCGCCGGTCTCCTGCTCGATCCGCACCTTCGTCCCGGCCGGCACCCGCACGGTGTACCCGACGCCGCAGCCGCTGCAGTCGTAGGTCAGCCGCAGCACGCCGTCCCTGACCTCGTGGGTGGTGGCGGGGGCGTCGCCCCGGTAGTTCTGCTCCTCGACCACCTGCACCGCGTCGCCACCGCCGGTCACCACGATCCCCCCGGTGTGCGCGTCGACCACCAGCTCCCGCACCGGCTCGGAGACCCGGTAGCGCACCGTCCGGTGCTCCTGGTCGTCCCCCGGCAGGCAGGCCGACATCCCCGCCAGCACGGCCCCCGTGATCGCCACCGCGCCCAGCACCCGCTTCATCTCCGGCCCCCTTCGAAAGCCCCGTCGTCCCGGCTCCGGAAGCCTCCCGCGGCGGCCCGCTCCGCCACCTCCCCCGGCGGAGCGGTTCCCGCGCCTCCCCCGCACGGGGGAGCGCCCCCGTCCCTCCCCTGGGAACGCCGAAGGGCCCGGAGGCGTGATGCCTCCGGGCCCTTCGAACGAGTAGCGGGGACAGGATTTGAACCTGCGACCTCTGGGTTATGAGCCCAGCGAGCTACCGAGCTGCTCCACCCCGCGTCGGTGAACACGACCTTACGCCACTGCGGCCGAATCACCTAACCGGTTGCTCCCGGGCCCCGCCCCGGCCCCTCCCCGGGCTCGCGCCGGGCTCGCGCCGGCCCCTCACGACCCTGCGGCGGCGCCCCGCAGAGCCGGGGAACGCCGCAGGGCGGCCACCCCCTGAGGGGTGACCGCCCCGCGGTCGGTGACACCTGGACCGGCCTCCCGCCCGTCACCGGGCGGAGAGGGGGACTCAGCCGGTGTACGGGCCGTAGTCGTAGTCGTCCAGCGGGACAGCCTGGCCGGAGCCGGCGCCGAAGGGCGACAGGTCGTAGTCGTCGTAGCCGACGGCCGAGTACATGGCGGCCTTGGCCTCCTCGGTCGGCTCGACCCGGATGTTGCGGTAGCGGGGCAGACCCGTACCGGCCGGGATGAGCTTACCGAGGATGACGTTCTCCTTGAGGCCCAGCAGCGGGTCCGACTTGGCGTGGATCGCCGCGTCGGTGAGGACCCGGGTCGTCTCCTGGAAGGAGGCGGCCGACAGCCAGGACTCGGTGGCCAGCGAGGCCTTGGTGATACCCATCAGCTGCGGACGGCCGGAGGCGGGGTGACCGCCCTCGGAGACCACGCGACGGTTCTCCTGCTCGAAGCGGCCGCGCTCGACGAGCTCGCCCGGGAGCAGCTCGGCGTCGCCCGACTCGATGATCGTCACGCGGCGGAGCATCTGCCGGATGATGATCTCGATGTGCTTGTCGTGGATCGACACACCCTGCGAGTTGTAGACCTTCTGGACCTCGGCGACCAGGTGGATCTGGACGGCGCGCTGGCCCATGATGCGCAGGACGTCGTGCGGGTTGGTGGCACCCATGGTCAGCTTCTGGCCGACCTCGACCGCCTCGCCCTCGCTGACCAGCAGCTTGACGCGCTTCGAGACCGGGTAGGCGATCTCGTCGGTGCCGTCGTCCGGCGTGACGACCAGCTTGCGGGTCTTCTCGGTGTCCTCGATGCGGACCCGGCCCTGCGCCTCCGAGATCGGGGCCACACCCTTGGGGGTACGGGCCTCGAAGAGCTCGACGACACGCGGCAGACCCTGGGTGATGTCGTCACCGGCCACACCACCGGTGTGGAAGGTACGCATCGTCAGCTGGGTGCCGGGCTCACCGATGGACTGGGCGGCGATGATGCCGACCGCCTCACCGATGTCGACCAGCTTGCCGGTGGCCAGCGAGCGCCCGTAGCACATGGCACAGGTGCCGACGGCCGACTCGCAGGTCAGGATCGAGCGGGTCTTGACCTCGGCGATGTTGTGCCGGATCAGCTCGTCGATCAGCACGTCACCGAGGTCGGTGTTGGCGGTGGCCAGCAGCTTGCCGTCGATGGTGATGTCTTCGGCGAGCATGCGGGCGTACACGCTGGTCTCGACGTCGTCGGCCTTGCGCAGCACGCCGTCCGCACCCACGGAGCCGATCGCCAGCTTCAGGCCGCGCTCGGTGCCGCAGTCCTCCTCGCGGATGATGACGTCCTGGGAGACGTCGACCAGACGACGGGTGAGGTAACCGGAGTCGGCGGTACGGAGGGCGGTGTCGGCCAGACCCTTACGGGCACCGTGGGTGGAGATGAAGTACTCCAGCACGGACAGACCCTCACGGAACGACGCCTTGATGGGTCGCGCGATGGTCTCGTTCTTGGCGTTCGACACCAGACCACGCATACCGGCGATCTGGCGCATCTGCATCATGTTTCCACGGGCGCCCGAGTCGACCATCATGAAGATGGGGTTCGTCTTCGGGAAGTTCGCGGCCATGGCGTCCGCGACCTCGTTGGTCGCCTGGGTCCAGATGCCGACGAGCTCCTGCTTGCGCTCGTTGTCGGTGATCAGACCGCGCTCGTACTGCTTCTGGACCTTCTCGGCCTTGGCCTCGTAGCCCTCCAGGATGGCGGGCTTGCTCGGCGGGACGATGACGTCCGAGATGGAGACGGTGACACCCGAACGGGTCGACCAGTGGAAGCCGGCCGCCTTCAGGTTGTCCAGGGTCGCCGCGACGACGACCTTGGGGTAGCGCTCCGCCAGGTCGTTGACGATCGCGGAGAGCTGCTTCTTGCCCACCTCGTAGTCGACGAACGGGTAGTCCTCGGGCAGCAGCTCGTTGAAGAGCGCGCGGCCCAGGGTGGTGGTCAGGCGGAACGGCTCGCCGTCGAACCAGGTGGACTGGCCCTCCTCGTCCACCGGCGGGGTCCAGCCGCGCGGCGGGACGGTGCCGGCCTGCAGGCGCAGCTCGATCGGGGCCTGGACGTCCAGGTCGCGGGCGTCGAAGGCCATGATCGCCTCGGCGGTCGACGAGAAGGTGCGGCCGGCGCCCTTCACGTTGTCGCGGTCCGAGGTGAGGAAGAACAGACCGAGCACCATGTCCTGGGTCGGCATGGTGACGGGGCGACCGTCGGCCGGCTTCAGGATGTTGTTCGAGGACAGCATCAGGATGCGGGCCTCGGCCTGCGCCTCCGCGGAGAGCGGCAGGTGGACGGCCATCTGGTCACCGTCGAAGTCCGCGTTGAACGCGGTGCAGACGAGCGGGTGGATCTGGATGGCCTTGCCCTCGACCAGCTGCGGCTCGAAGGCCTGGATGCCGAGGCGGTGCAGGGTGGGCGCACGGTTCAGCAGGACCGGGTGCTCGGCGATGACCTCTTCGAGGACGTCCCACACGACCGGACGGGCGCGCTCGACCATGCGCTTCGCCGACTTGATGTTCTGCGCGTGGTTCAGGTCCACCAGGCGCTTCATCACGAACGGCTTGAAGAGCTCCAGCGCCATGGCCTTGGGCAGACCGCACTGGTGCAGCTTGAGCTGCGGGCCGACGACGATGACCGAACGGGCCGAGTAGTCGACTCGCTTGCCGAGCAGGTTCTGGCGGAAACGACCCTGCTTGCCCTTCAGCATGTCGCTGAGGGACTTCAGCGGGCGGTTGCCCGGGCCGGTGACCGGACGGCCGCGGCGGCCGTTGTCGAACAGCGCGTCGACGGCCTCCTGGAGCATGCGCTTCTCGTTGTTCACGATGATCTCGGGCGCGCCGAGGTCGAGAAGCCGCTTCAGGCGGTTGTTGCGGTTGATGACGCGGCGGTACAGGTCGTTCAGGTCGGAGGTCGCGAAGCGGCCACCGTCCAGCTGCACCATCGGACGCAGGTCCGGCGGGATGACCGGGACGCAGTCCAGCACCATGCCGTTGGGCTTGTTGGTGGTCTGCAGGAACGCCGAGACGACCTTGAGGCGCTTGAGCGCACGGGTCTTCTTCTGGCCCTTGCCGGTGCGGATGATCTCGCGCAGGCGCTCGGACTCCTCGGCCAGGTCGAAGGTCTCGAGGCGGTCCTTGAGGGCCGCCGCGCCCATCGAGCCGGAGAAGTAGGTGCCGAAGCGGTCGCGCAGCTCGCGGTAGAGCAGCTCGTCGCCCTCGAGGTCCTGGACCTTGAGGTTCTTGAAGCGGGCCCACACCTCGTCGAGGCGGTCCAGCTCGCGCTGCGCGCGGTCGCGCAGCTGCTTCATCTCGCGCTCGGCGCCCTCGCGCACCTTGCGGCGCACGTCGGCCTTGGCGCCCTCGGCCTCCAGCTCGGCGAGGTCGGTCTCGGCCTTCTTGGCGCGGGCCTCGAGGTCGGAGTCGCGGCGGTTCTCGATCTGCTGGCGCTCGACCGAGACGTGCGCCTCCAGGGACGGCAGGTCGCGCTGGCGGCGCTCGTCGTCGACCCAGGTGATCATGTAGGCGGCGAAGTAGATGACCTTCTCGAGGTCCTTCGGCGCCAGGTCCAGCAGGTAGCCCAGGCGGGACGGGACACCCTTGAAGTACCAGATGTGGGTGACCGGGGCGGCCAGCTCGATGTGGCCCATCCGCTCGCGGCGCACCTTGGCGCGGGTCACCTCGACGCCGCAGCGCTCGCAGATGATGCCCTTGAAGCGGACGCGCTTGTACTTGCCGCAGTAGCACTCCCAGTCCCGGGTGGGGCCGAAGATCTTCTCGCAGAAGAGTCCGTCCTTTTCGGGCTTCAGGGTGCGGTAGTTGATGGTCTCCGGCTTCTTGACCTCGCCGTGCGACCACTGGCGGATGTCGTCGGCGGTGGCCAGGCCGATGCGGAGCTCGTCGAAGAAGTTGACGTCAAGCACTGGTCGTCAAGCCCTCTTTCGTAAGTCGAGAGTCGTTCATGTGGTCTGAGGGGGGCCTGGGGGTGGGCCGGCTGCGCGGGCAGCCGGCCCCACCTCCGTCAGACCTCTTCGACGCTGCTCGGCTCGCGCCGGGACAGGTCGATGCCGAGCTCCTCGGCGGCGCGGAACACGTCCTCGTCGGAGTCCCGCATCTCGATGGACTGGCCGTCCGAGGACAGCACCTCCACGTTGAGGCAGAGCGACTGCATTTCCTTGATGAGGACCTTGAAGGACTCGGGAATGCCGGGCTCGGGGATGTTCTCGCCCTTGACGATGGCCTCGTAGACCTTCACGCGGCCGAGCACGTCGTCGGACTTGATGGTGAGCAGCTCCTGCAGCGCGTAGGCCGCGCCGTACGCCTCGAGGGCCCACACCTCCATCTCACCGAAGCGCTGACCACCGAACTGCGCCTTACCACCGAGCGGCTGCTGGGTGATCATCGAGTACGGGCCGGTCGAGCGGGCGTGCAGCTTGTCGTCGACCAGGTGGTGCAGCTTGAGGATGTACATGTAGCCGACCGAGACCGGCATCGGGAACGGCTCGCCGGAGCGGCCGTCGAACAGGCGGGCCTTGCCGGTGGAGTTCACCAGGCGCTCACCGTCGCGGGTGAGGGTGGTGTTGTCCAGCAGACCGGTGATCTCGTCCTCGCGGGCGCCGTCGAAGACCGGGGTGGCGAGGTTGGTGCCGCCCTGGACGGTGTCGGCGCCGATCGCCTGCAGGCGCTGGGCCCACTCGTCGGCGAGGCCGGAGACGTCCCAACCCTGCTTGGCGAGCCACCCGAGGTGGATCTCCAGGACCTGTCCCGGGTTCATTCGGGACGGGACACCCAGCGGGTTGAGGATGATGTCGACCGGGGTGCCGTCCTCGAGGAACGGCATGTCCTCGACCGGGAGGATCTTGGAGATGACACCCTTGTTGCCGTGGCGGCCGGCGAGCTTGTCACCGTTGGTGATCTTGCGCTTCTGGGCCACGTAGACGCGGACCAGCTGGTTCACGCCGGGGGGCAGCTCGTCGCCCTCCTCGCGGTCGAAGACGCGGACGCCGATGACCTTGCCGGACTCACCGTGCGGCACCTTCAGCGAGGTGTCGCGGACCTCACGGGCCTTCTCACCGAAGATCGCGCGGAGCAGGCGCTCCTCCGGGGTCAGCTCGGTCTCACCCTTCGGGGTGACCTTGCCGACCAGGATGTCGCCGGTGACGACGTCGGCGCCGATGCGGATGATGCCGCGCTCGTCGAGGTCGGCGAGGACCTCCTCGGAGACGTTCGGGATGTCCCGGGTGATCTCCTCGGGGCCGAGCTTGGTGTCACGGGCGTCGACCTCGTGCTCCTCGATGTGGATCGAGGAGAGGACGTCGTCCTGCACGAGGCGCTGCGACAGGATGATCGCGTCCTCGTAGTTGTGACCCTCCCACGACATGAACGCCACGAGCAGGTTCTTGCCGAGGGCCATCTCGCCCTCGTCGGTGCACGGGCCGTCGGCCAGGACCTGGCCGGACTCGACCCGGGCGCCCTCGTCCACGAGCACCTTCTGGTTGAAGGCGGTGCCCTGGTTCGAGCGGGTGAACTTGGCGGCGCGGTACGTGGTGTACGTGCCGTCGTCGTTGGCCACGGTGACGTAGTCGGCCGAGACCTCCTGGACGACACCGGCCTTCTCGGCGGTGATGACGTCCGCGGCGTCGACGGCGCAGCGGTACTCCATGCCGGTGCCGACCAGCGGAGCCTCGCTCTTCAGCAGCGGCACCGCCTGGCGCATCATGTTCGAGCCCATGAGCGCGCGGTTGGCGTCGTCGTGCTCGAGGAACGGGATCATGGCGGTCGCGACCGACACCATCTGGCGCGGCGAGACGTCCATGTAGTCGATCTCGGTGCCGGGGATGTAGTCGATCTCGCCGCCACGGCGGCGGACCAGGACGCGCGGCTCGGCGAAGTGCAGGTCCGCGGTCAGCGGCGCGTTCGCCTGGGCGATGACGTAGCGGTCCTCCTCGTCGGCGGTGAGGTAGTCCACCTTCTCGGTGACGACACCGTCGACGACCTTGCGGTACGGGGTCTCGATGAAGCCGAAGGCGTTGACCCGGCCGTACGAGGCCAGCGACCCGATCAGACCGATGTTCGGGCCTTCCGGGGTCTCGATCGGACACATGCGGCCGTAGTGCGAGGGGTGCACGTCACGGACCTCGAAGCCGGCGCGCTCACGGGAGAGACCACCGGGGCCGAGGGCGGACAGACGACGCTTGTGGGTCAGGCCCGACAGCGGGTTCGTCTGGTCCATGAACTGCGACAGCTGGCTGGTGCCGAAGAACTCCTTGATGGAGGCGACGACCGGCCGGATGTTGATCAGGGTCTGCGGCGTGATCGCCTCGACGTCCTGGGTGGTCATGCGCTCGCGCACGACGCGCTCCATGCGGGCGAGACCCGTACGGACCTGGTTCTGGATGAGCTCGCCGACGTTGCGCAGGCGGCGGTTGCCGAAGTGGTCGATGTCGTCGACCTCGACCACGATGTCGCGGCCGGTCTCGTCGTTCCACTCGGTCTCACCGGCGTGCAGCTTCACCAGGTACTTGATCGCACCGATGATGTCGGGCTCGGTGAGCACGCCGGAGTCCAGCGACTCGGCGTTGCCCAGCTTCCGGTTCACCTTGTAGCGGCCGACCTTCGCGAGGTCGTAGCGCTTCGGGTTGAAGTACAGGTTCTCCAGAAGCGTCTGCGCCGCCTCGCGCGTCGGCGGCTCGCCGGGGCGCAGCTTGCGGTAGATGTCCAGCAGCGCGTCGTCCTGGCCCTGGGTGTGGTCCTTCTCCAGGGTGTTGCGCATGGACTCGTACTCGCCGAACTCCTCGAGAATCATCTCGTTGGTCCAGCCGAGCGCCTTGAGCAGCACGGTGACGGACTGCTTGCGCTTGCGGTCGATGCGGACGCCGACCATGTCGCGCTTGTCGATCTCCATCTCCAGCCAGGCACCACGCGAGGGGATGACCTTGCAGGAGTAGATGTCCTTGTCGGACACCTTGTCCAGGGTGGAGTCGAAGTACACACCCGGGGAGCGGACCAGCTGCGACACGACGACACGCTCGGTGCCGTTGATCACGAACGTGCCCTTGTGGGTCATGAGCGGGAAGTCGCCCATGAAGACCGTCTGAGACTTGATCTCACCGGTCTCGTTGTTGGTGAACTCGGCCGTGACGAAGAGCGGGGCCGCGAACGTGAAGTCGCGGTCCTTGCACTCGTCAATGGAGTTCTTCGGCGGCTCGAAACGGTGGTCGCGGAAGGTCAGCGACATCGACCCACTGAAGTCCTCGATCGGGGAGATCTCCTCGAAGATCTCCTCCAGACCGGACTTGGTGGGGACGTCCAGACCGTTCTCCAGCGCCTCCTCGACCCGGGACTTCCAGGCCGCGTTGCCGAGCAGCCAGTCAAAGCTCTCGGTCTGCAGGGCGAGGAGGTTGGGGACCTCGAGGGGCTCCTTGATCTTCGCGAACGAGACGCGGAGCGGGGCGGTGGATGCGGCGGAATTGTTCGAGGCGTTGCGCGGCGCGGCCAAGAGGGGGGTCCTTCCGAGGGCTCGGAGCTCACTACGCGCGTACCAGCCGGGCCTGCTTGGGCTTGGTCCCGCCTCCCTCGCCACTGGCCTCCGCCGGGGATCGAAACCCCAGGTCAGAGCCGCTTTGCGGAGGCGATGCCAGACCCCTTCAGGGCAACGCAAACTCCGGGCGACGAGTCACGGAGCAGCTAACAGGCAGCGCAAAGGGACAGTGTAGCCAAAGGGCACACTGCTGTCCAGCTCTGATTCGGAAACCGAATCGGAGACTCCTCCCGGTAGCCGGCGGCCGCGAACGACCACCGGGTACTGCACCGGCCCGGGCACTGCCCGGGCCCCATAACTCACGTGGAGTCATTTCCCGCCGGAGCCGCTGGTTATGCATCCAGCAGCGAACCAACCGGGCGGACTCGCGCCTTGAGAATCGCGCGCCGCGCCGGGTTCGTCAAGGGCCCGCCGGCGGGGCGGGCCTCGACCCCTTCATCGGTCGAACGCCCCCCGGCGTTACAGAAGCCGTGGTGGGGGCCACCGCCGATGACGGTGATCACCATACCCCCCGGCACCGACGGTGCCGAGTGGACTCTCGGCCGGACCGGTGGCCCGGCCGCGCGGGGCCCGGTGGGGCCGGGAACGCGAAAAGGCCGGGCCGACCACCCGCAAGGGTGATCGGCCCGGCCTCGGGCGCCCTCAGCCCGCAAGGGGCTCAGGGGGTACCCACCAGCCGACTACGGCTGGCGAGGAGTCACTTGACGGTGACCTTGGCGCCGGCACCCTCGAGGGCGGCCTTGGCCTTCTCGGCAACGTCCTTGGCAACCTTCTCCAGGACCTTGGCACCAGCGGTGTCAACGAGGTCCTTGGCCTCCTTCAGGCCGAGGGAGGTCAGGGTGCGCACCTCCTTGATGACCTGGATCTTCTTGTCGCCAGCGCCCTCGAGGATGACGTCGAACTCGTCCTGCTCCTCGACGGCCTCGGCCGGGGCACCGGCGGCGGCAACGCCGGCCACGGCGACCGGGGCAGCGGCGGTGACGTCGAACTTGTCCTCGAAGGCCTTCACGAAGGCGGCGAGCTCGATGAGGGTGAGCTCCTCGAACTGCGCGAGCAGCTCGTCCTGGGTCAGCTTCGCCATGATGGCGTCCTTCCACTAAATCGGCAGGTGGTGCCGTATGTACGGGTTGGGCGGGCACGGGCCCGCAGCGAGGCGTGAGCCTGCCGAACTACTCGGCGGCCTCGTCCTCGGCGGCGGGAGCCGGCGTACCGGCACCGCCCTGCTCGACCTTGTCGCGCAGCGCGTCCACAGTGCGGACGAGCTTCGACGGCAGGGCCTGGAAGAGCGCGGCAGCCTGGGACTGCTTGGCCTTCAGGGCACCCGCCAGCTTGGCGAGCAGCACCTCGCGGGACTCGAGGTCCGCGAGCTTCTTGATCTCATCGGCGGACAGCGCCTTACCGTCAAGGACACCGCCCTTGATGATGAGAGCGGGGTTCTCCTTGGCGAAGTCACGCAGAGCCTTCGCCGACTCCACCGGGTCACCGGTGACGAAGGCGACAGCCGTCGGACCGTTGAACAGGTCGTCGAGCTCGGAGATCCCGGCCTCATTGGCCGCGATCTTGGTCAGCGTGTTCTTCACCACGGCGTACTCGGCGTTCTCGCCGAGCGAGCGACGCAGGTTCTTGACCTGCTTCACCGAGAGACCGCGGTACTCGGTCAGCAGCGCCGCGGAGGAGCCACGGAACTTGTCCGTGATCTCGGCGACGGCAGCAGCCTTGTCGGGCCTTGCCATAGGCTTACGCCTCCTTCCGTGATGTCGAAGTCCGGCCGACCGCGAAAGTCGACCATTCACACCTCGAACCGGCCGGACGGAAGGAAAGCTCCTGCGGAAAAGCAGATGAGCCCCGGTGCGCAGGCGCACGGGGCTCGTGACGACCTCGACGGGCGATCGCGCGAACGCGGACCCGGAAGTCGAAGCTCCAGACACACCTGCGCGGGCTGCCTGCGCACGAGGCGCAGATCCTTCGGCCACCCGCTCCCCTGGGGGCGCATGGTGACAACCAGCGGTCTTTGGCTTCGGCAACATTAACCGGACGCGCCCGTCCGGGGCAAATCGCCCCCGACCGACCAGCCCGGGGCGGTGCCCGCGGGGCCCTCCGGGCTCAGCGGGCTCAGCGGGCTCAGCAGGCTCAGCGGGCCAGCGGTGAGACCGTCCGGGTCCCGGTGTCCACGGTGTCCGTCTCGGCCGGGGCCTGCACCGAGAGCAGCGGGCCGGCGAAGTCGGAGTAGACCACCGAGTCGTCCGCCCGGCCGCTGTCCCCGCTGCCGGTGCGCTGGAGCTTGACCAGCTGGTCCTTGTCGTTGAGCCAGAGGTCCAGGGTGAGCGAGAGCGAGCCGCCGGGGGCCAGCGCGGCCCGCAGGCCGTCGCGGCGGGCCTGGGTCAGCTGGGTCTGGGCGGCCGCGTAGCGCTCGGCGGTGGTGACGACCCGGTAGTGCTCGACCGTCGAGTCCTCGTACTTCTCCTCCGCGACGAACTGGGCGTCCGCGCCGTCGGCGGTGGCGGCGGCCAGTGCCTCGACCGGGTTCAGCAGGTCGATCAGGCCCGCGTAGGGGACCTCCTTGTGGCCGTCCTGGTCCACCGGGACGGCGAACCGCTCCCAGTGCCGGCCGCCCTGGCGGGCCGCGGTGGCGGCGTCGCCGCCCTGGTACGCGACGGTGTCCACGACGATCAGCTGCTCGGCCCCCGAGGGGGTGGAGCGCTTGATCTGGAGCGCCGTCTTGGGCTGCCAGAAGAGCGGCCCGGCCCCGGCGTCCGCGCCCAGCCGGTAGCTGACCTTGGCCCGGCGGGCGGTCTGCACGGCCAGCTGCGCGGAGAGCAGCACCCCGTGCGGCGAGCGGTCGGTGGGCTTGGCCGGCCCGGTCGGCGACGCGGAGGCGGTCGGACTCGGGCTGCCGGAGGGCGTGGGCGGTGCGTCCTCACCGCCGCCGCATCCGGTCAGCCCGGTCGCCAACAGGACGACGGCGGCGAGTGCCGCCAGCCGCTGTCGTCCCGCCATCGTCCGATCCCTCCTCGCCCGGGCGCCGTGTCGGCGGCCTTCGTCTCCGGCCACCTTGCCACCCGGGCCGGGGTCAGCTGGTGGCGCCCCCCTTGCCGAGCTTGGCGAGTTCGGCCTGGTCCACCGTGTCGGACGGGTCCGGCGCGGTCGTGGTGACCGGGGTGCCGTAGTCCGAGTAGGTGACGGTGGCCTTGAACGGGCCGGCCTTGGTGTCGGCCTGCTCGGTGCGCTTGACCACCAGCTGGTCGGCGTCGACCCAGACGTCGACCTGCTCGCTGGTGATGCCAGCGGTGTCCAGGTTCTGCTTGATCTGGTCCGCCTGCTCCTGGGTCAGCCCCTTGCCGGTGGCAGCGGCGATGTCGGTGGCGCTGAGCTCGCCGGTGTAGTGGGTGGCGGCCTTGCCGTTCACCGACTCCTGGCCGACCTCGGTCACCTTGCCGGAGGCGATCAGCGTGCGGACGCCCTGGACCGGGTCGGCGCTCTTGAGCTGGTCGCTCGCGCCGCCGGTGGTCTTGGCCTGGTCGGCCATGCTGTACCGCAGCCAGTGCCGGCCGCCGAGGGCGTCGACCACGTTGCCGCCGAGGCGCAGGTACATCGCGTCCTTGGTGAAGCGGTACGGCGCGGACTGGCTGCCGGTCAGCGGCGTGATGGCCTTGCCCAGCGGGGAGCCGGACATGTCCATCGTGATGTCGCCCCGGAGACCGTCGGCCCAGGAGACGGCGCCCTTGCCCTTCATGGTGACCTCGCCGAACACGATCGACTCGTCGATCTTGGCCGACTTGGCGGCGCTGGTCTTCTGGGTCACCTGCTCCAGGAAGACCACCGGGGTGACCTTCGCGGGCGGTGCGCTCGGGGTGCTCGGCGCGGCGGCCGACGGCGTCGCCGCGGCGGCGGTGGTCGGCTGCGCGGCCGCGGTGGTCGGCGCGGGCGCGGCGGTCTTGTCGTCGTTGTTGTTGCAGGCGGTCGCGGTCAGCGCCAGAGCGGCGAGGACGACGGCGACGGCGGCCTTGCGGGTTCCAGGCATGGTTCCCCCCTTGAGGATCCCAATGATCCAGAGAAGAGCAGATTTTCAGCTTCTTCTCATCCGGGACTCTAACGGATCGCCAGAGCCCCCATGCACCGGTTTGTCCCCCTCCCCTAGGTGCCCGCGGGAGGGGTCGCGTCCCCCGCCGCGAGAGCTGAGACATCCGTCGTGGTCACCGTGGTTCCCGCGCTGCCGCGGACCGTCTCACGGAGCTTCAGCAACTGCTCGCCGGGGCCGACCCAGACGTCGTAGCCGATCGCCTGGACACCCCGCCGGTGGTACCAGTCGACCACCGCGGCCAGCCGGCCGGGGGTCAGCTCCCCGTCCGCGGCGAAGTACTCGGCCACCGTCGCGGAGCCCCGGTAGTGCGCGACGGTCACCCCGGCCAGCTGCTCGCCGCCGAGCGAGCCGAGCTTGCCGGTCTGCGCCATCGCGTAGGCGCGGCTGCCCGGGTTGGTGATCAGCCCGGTCATCCAGCCGCCCGCGTAGCCGCCCGGCGCCGCGTCCGCCGCCCGCGGGTCCAGCGACTCCGCGGTGTCCCGGTCGGCGTGCCGGGGCGGGGCGCCCTGGTAGGCGAGGTCGAGCGCACCGTCGCGGACGGTCAGCTGCCCGGCGCCCCGCTCGTCGGTGACGGTCAGCGCGCCCTCGTCCCTGGCGCCCCAGGAGAGCGTGCCGGTGGCGGTGCGCCGGCCGTCGGGGCCCTCCTCGACGACGTCGATCCGGGCGCCGCCGACGTCGTCCAGCGCCTGGGCCGCGGTGAGCACCACCTGCCGGGGCGGCACGGGCGCGGCCGCGCCGCCGGGGGTCCGGGTGTCCTGGACGGCGAGCAGGCTGCAGCCCGTGGTGGCGCCGAGCAGCAGGAGGGCCGCCGCCAGGAGGGCGGGGCGGGGGGTGGGCGGCACGGCACGCTCCGACGGTCACACGTTCTGCACATGAGCTGACCGGCAGAGCGTACGACGACTCGGTCACGCGTTCCCATCCGGTGAGGTCACCATCCGGAAACGGCGGCGGGCCCGCACCCCCGTGAAGGGGTGCGGGCCCGCCGTGACGGACTGCTTCAGAGCCGGGAGGCTCAGACCGCGGCCGGGTCCTCCTCGACGAGGAGGTTGCGGGTGCGGTTCGGGTCGACCGGGACACCCGGGCCGATGGTGGTGCTGACCGCGGTCTTCTTGATGTAGCGGCCCTTGGCGGCGGACGGCTTGGCGCGGAGCACCTCGTCCAGCGCGGCGGCGTAGTTCTCGACCAGCTGCTCGTCGGTGAAGGAGACCTTACCGATGATGAAGTGCAGGTTCGAGTGCTTGTCGACGCGGAACTCGATCTTGCCGCCCTTGATGTCGTTGACAGCCTTGGCGACGTCCGGGGTCACGGTGCCGGTCTTCGGGTTCGGCATCAGACCACGGGGACCGAGCACGCGGCCCAGGCGGCCGACCTTGCCCATGAGGTCCGGGGTGGCGACGACGGCGTCGAAGTCGAGGCGGCCCTTGGCGACCTCGTCGATGAGCTCGTCGGAGCCGACGATGTCGGCGCCGGCAGCACGCGCGGCCTCGGCACGGTCGCCGGTCGCGAAGACCAGGACCCGGGCGGTCTTACCGGTGCCGTGCGGGAGGATCACGGTGCTGCGGACCATCTGGTCGGCCTTGCGCGGGTCGACGCCCAGACGCATGGCGACCTCGACGGTGCCGTCGAACTTGGTGGTGCTGGTCGCCTTGGCGAGGCGGATGGCCTCGAGGGGGGCGTAAAGGCGCTCGCGGTCCACCTGGGCGTCCGCGGCCTTCAGAGCCTTGCTGCGCTTCACTGCTGCTCCTGAATGGTGATGGGAGTCGTGGTGTCACGGGCCTGCGCAGGCCCTACCACAGGGACGAGAAGGGCTGATCAGCCCTCGACGGTGATGCCCATCGACCGGGCGGTGCCGGCGATGATCTTCTCCGCCGCGTCCAGGTCGTTGGCGTTCAGGTCGGGCATCTTGGTCGTGGCGATCTCGCGGACCTGGGCGCTGGTGAGCTTCGCGACCTTGGTCTTGTGCGGCTCGGCCGAGCCCTTGTCGATACCGGCGGCCTTCAGGATGAGGCGCGCGGCCGGCGGCGTCTTCGTGATGAAGGTGAAGGAACGGTCGTCGTAGACCGTGATCTCCACCGGCACGATCATGCCGCGCTGCGACTCGGTCGCGGCGTTGTAGGCCTTGCAGAACTCCATGATGTTGACGCCGTGCTGGCCCAGCGCGGGGCCGACCGGCGGCGCCGGGTTGGCCGCACCGGCGTTGATCTGGAGCTTGATAAGCCCCGTGACCTTCTTCTTCTTGGGAGGCATGTCTCTCCGGGTCCTTCCGAGAGGTGATTGCTGGTGCGTGCGGAACCGGGGCGACACCCGGCCGCCAGCACACACATCGGACCAGGCTAACGCGAATGCGCCGCTGGACCAAAACGGATCCGGGGCGGGGCGCTCGGCCCCGCCCCGGATCCGAAGAGCGTGGGGACTAGTTCTTCTGGATCTGGTCGAAGGAGAGCTCGACCGGGGTCTCCCGGCCGAAGATCTCGACGAGGCCCTTGACCTTCTTCGAGTCGGGGTTGATCTCGTTGATGGTCGCCTGCAGGGTCGCGAACGGCCCGTCGGTGACGGTGACCGAGTCGCCGACCTCGAAGTCCAGCACCTGGATCTCGCTCGGCTTGACCGGCGAGGGCTTGCCGGCCTCCTTGGCCGCCTGGCGCTCGACGTCCGGGGCGAGCATCTTGACGACCTCGTCCAGGGTCAGCGGGTACGGGTCGTAGGCGTTGCCGACGAAGCCGGTGACACCGGGGGTGTTGCGCACGACGCCCCAGGACTCCGGGGTGAGGTCCATGCGCACCAGGACGTAGCCGGGGAGCTTGTTCTGGCGGATGGTCTTGCGGTCGCCGTTCTTGATCTGGACGACCTCCTCCTGCGGCACCTCGGCCTGGAAGATGTACTCCTCGACGTTCAGCGAGACGGCGCGCTGCTCCAGGTTCTGCTTCACCCGGTTCTCGTAGCCGGCGTAGGTGTGGATCACGTACCACTCGCCCGGCATGAAGCGCAGGTCCTCGCGGAACTTGGCGACCGGGTCGACCTCCTCGGCCTCCTCGGCCTCCTCCTCGACGACCTCGACGGCCTCGTCGGCGGCGGGCTCCTCGTCGCCCTCCACGTGCAGCGCGACCTCCTCGGCGGGCTCGCCGGCCTCGGCCTCGTCGTACGCCTCGACCTCGTCCTCGTCGCCGTCCGCGGCGTCCACGATCTGCTCGGCGGCCTCGGCGTCGACAGCCAGCTCGGCCGCGTCCAGCTCGGCGGCGACATCCGCCTCGCGGACGGTCTCGTCGGCGTCGTACAGGGGGGACTCAGACACGGTGGCTGCTTCTTTCCTGGAGATGGTGAAGGTGGCGCGCTCCGGGGCCGCCGCCGGCGTGCTGCCGCTCACACGGGCGCCAGGCGAGGACTCGGAGACTTCAACAGTACCGAGTCAACGGTAGCGGCCGCGTACGTCCGGCGCAGACAGCACGACCCGGGCCGAGGATCGGCCCGGGTCGGGAAGCTGTTTCGAAGGTGCGGCGGCCAGGTCAGCCGAAGATCCAGAGGCTCAGCTTGGAGAAGCCGTAGTCCAGACCGGCCACGATCGCCATCATGACCACGACGAACGTGACCACGACGGCCGTGTAGCTGGTGAGCTCGTTGCGCGTCGGCCAGACGACCTTGCGCAGTTCGGCGATGATCTGGCGGTAGAACAGCCCGATCCGGGCGAACAGGCCCTTCTTGCCGCGCTTGCCCGACTTCTTGTCGGCGCGCTTGCGGTCGCGACGCGAGTCGCCGCCCTCGCCAGAGGTGGTCTCGGCAGCGCCGTCGGCACCCTCGGGGTTGCCGCTCTCAGGCGTTGCGGTGGAGCCCGTGGTCTCCGTCACTCGTCCTCACCTGAATCCGGGTCCTGCCGAGCGAGACGTACCCGATGGGGCACGAGCGTCCGGCTAAGCGGTGCTGATCGGTGCCCTCTCCGCATCAAGCCCGCTCGCTCTGTGGAGCGAACGGGCTGAAAGCGGATCAAGCAGCAGGGCAAGAGGGACTTGAACCCCCAACCGCCGGTTTTGGAGACCGGTGCTCTACCAATTGAGCTATTGCCCTACGGTGCCTCGTGGCTCCGTAGCGACCAACCTACCGCATCTCCCCCCACTGTCTGCACAGGTGGTGGAAGCTCCGGTCTTTTCGGCGGGCCGTCGAGCAGTGAGTGTACGTGGTCGAGGGGTGTTTGGTCGAACCTCTTCTTCCGGGTGCGCTGGTTGCCCGGCATATGTCCGGCATGCCCGCATGATCACCGGCGGATCGGCGTCCGCCGCCATGTGGACGGACGGGTACGGATGGTGAAACCGCGCCCCCCGGCCCGTGCCGGTTCTGCGACCATGCAGGCATGAGCGCTTCCACCCCGCAGCCCGACCGTTCCATCCGCCCCGCCGACCGCCGGGTCTCCGCCCGGATCGGCGCGATCGCCGAGTCCGCGACCCTCGCCGTGGACGCCAAGGCCAAGGCCCTCAAGGCGGCCGGCCGTCCGGTGATCGGCTTCGGCGCCGGCGAGCCCGACTTCCCGACCCCGGACTACATCGTCGAGGCGGCCGTCGAGGCCTGCCGCGACCCGAAGAACCACCGCTACACCCCGGCGGGCGGCCTGCCCGAGCTGAAGTCCGCGATCGCCGCCAAGACCCTGCGCGACTCCGGCTACGAGGTGGACGCCGCCCAGATCCTGGTCACCAACGGCGGCAAGCAGGCGATCTACGAGGCGTTCGCGGCGATCCTGGACCCGGGCGACGAGGTCATCGTCCCGGCCCCGTACTGGACCACCTACCCGGAGTCGGTCCAGCTGGCCGGCGGTGTCCCGGTGGAGGTCGTGACGGACGAGACCACCGGTTACAAGGTCTCGGTCGAGCAGCTGGAGGCCGCCCGGACCGAGAACACCAAGGTCGTGCTCTTCGTCTCGCCGTCCAACCCGACCGGCGCGGTGTACACCCGCGACGAGGCCGAGGCGATCGGCCGCTGGGCGCTGGAGCACGGCCTCTGGGTGCTCACCGACGAGATCTACGAGCACCTGGTCTACGGCGACGCGACCTTCACCTCGCTGCCGGCCCTGCTGCCCGAGCTGGCCGACAAGTGCATCGTGGTCAACGGCGTCGCCAAGACCTACGCGATGACCGGCTGGCGGGTGGGCTGGGTGATCGGCCCCAAGGACGTCATCAAGGCCGCGACCAACCTGCAGTCGCACGCCACCTCCAACGTCTCCAACGTCGCCCAGCGCGCCGCGATCGCCGCCGTCAGCGGCGACCTGTCCGCCGTGCACGAGATGCGCACCGCCTTCGACCGCCGCCGCCGCACCATCGTGCGGATGCTCAACGAGATCGAGGGCGTCTACTGCCCCGAGCCCGAGGGCGCGTTCTACGTCTACCCGTCCGTCAAGGGCCTGCTCGGCAAGGAGATCCGCGGCAAGCGCCCGGCGAGCTCCAGCGAGCTGGCCTCGCTGATCCTGGACGAGGCCGAGGTCGCGGCCGTCCCGGGCGAGGCCTTCGGCACCCCCGGCTACCTGCGGTTCTCCTACGCGCTCGGCGACGCCGACCTGGCCGAGGGCATCGGCCGGCTGCAGAAGCTGCTCGGCGAGGCCCGCGACTGACGTCGCCCCGGGTACGGGATCAACCCGCGACCGCCCTCCTTCACCCCTTCGGGGGACGGAAGGAGGGCGGTTCCCGTCGGGGGGCCCGATGCGGCAGTATCGGCGAATGGAACGCCTGTTGAACCCGCGAGACGTCAGGGGCCTCCCGAAGGCCCACCTGCACCTGCACTTCACCGGCTCGATGCGGCCCGCCACCCTGCTGGAGCTGGCCGACAAGCACGGCGTCCGGCTGCCGGAGGCGCTCAGCTCCGGCGAGCCGCCCAAACTGCGGGCCACCGACGAACGCGGCTGGTTCCGCTTCCAGCGCCTCTACGACACCGCCCGCTCGGTGCTGCGGGACGAGGAGGACATCCGCCGGCTGGTCCTGGAGACCGCCGAGGACGAGCGCCGCGACGGCTCCCGCTGGCTGGAGATCCAGGTCGACCCGACCTCCTACGCGCCCCGGCTGGGCGGGCTGATCCCCGCACTGGAACTGATCCTGGACGCCGTGGAGCAGGCCGCCGCGGCCACCGACACCGGCATCCGCGTCCTGGTCGCGGCGAACCGGATGAAGTCCCCGATGGACGCCCGGACCCTGGCCCGGCTCGCCGTCCGCTACGCCGACCGCGGCGTGGTCGGCTTCGGCCTCTCCAACGACGAGCGCCGCGGACTCGCCCGGGACTTCGACCGGGCCTTCGAGATCGCCCGCAAGGGCGGGCTGCTGGCCGCGCCGCACGGCGGCGAGCTGGCCGGGCCGGAGTCCGTCCGGGACTGCCTGGACGACCTGGGCGCCGGCCGGATCGGCCACGGCGTCCGCGCCGCCGAGGACCCGCGGCTGATGGCCCGGCTCGCCGACCGCCAGATCACCTGCGAGGTCTGCCCGTCCTCGAACGTCTCGCTCGGCGTCTACGAGCGCCCCGAGGACGTCCCGCTGCGCAGGCTCTTCGACGCCGGCGTGCCACTGGCCCTGGGCGCCGACGACCCGCTGCTGTTCGGCAGCCGGCTGGCCGACCAGTACCTCCTGGCCCGCGAGGTCCTGGGCTTCGACGACGCCGAACTGGCCGAGCTGGCCCGCCAGTCGGTGCGCGGTTCGTGCGCACCGGAGGCCGTCCGCAAGGAGCTGCTGGCGGACGTGGACGCCTGGCTGGCGGACGGCTCCGGCCCGCGCGGCGCTACAGGCTGACCCCGACCATCACCGGCTCGTTCACCAGCTCGACCCCGAAGGCCTCCCGCACCCCGTCCCGGATCTCCCGGGCCAGCGCCAGGAGGTCCTCGGCGGTGGCCGAGCCCCGGTTGGTGAGGGCCAGGGTGTGCTTGGTGGAGAGCGTGGCGGGGCCGCCGCCGTAGCCCTTGCCGAAGCCGGCCCGGTCGATCAGCCACGCGGCCGAGGTCTTGGTGCGGCCCTCCGGCGCCGGGTAGGCGGGGGCGTTCTCGGTGCCCGGGCGGGTCCGGAACGACTCGTACTGCGCCGCGGTGAGCACCGGATTGGTGAAGAAGGAGCCGGCCGACCAGGTGTCGTGGTCCGCCGCGTCCAGCACCATGCCCTTTCCGGCGCGCAGGCCCAGCACCGCCTCGTAGGCCTTCTCCAGCGGCACCCGCTCACCCTGCTCGACACCGAAGTGCCCGGCCACCTCGGCGTACTTGACCGGGGTGGAGAGGCCGCCGTGGTCGGCGAGGGCGAAGCGCACCCGCAGCACCACGTAGCGGTCCGGCTCGGCCTTGAAGCGGCTGTGCCGGTAGGAGAAGCCGCACTCGGCGCCGGTGAGCGTGACCACCCGGTCGGCGGTCCGGTCGTAGGCGACCACCTCGGTGATCGACTGGGCGACCTCCTGGCCGTAGGCGCCGACGTTCTGCACCGGGGTCGCGCCGGCCGAGCCGGGGATGCCGGCCAGGAACTCGATGCCCGCCAGGCCGTGCTCGCGCACCGCGCGGGTGACCGCCTCCGACCACACCTCGCCGGCGGCCAGCTCCAGCACCGTGCCGTCCAGGTCGAAGCCGGTGGTCGCGATCCGCAGCACGGTGCCGGGGAAGCCCGCGTCGCCGATCACCAGGTTGGACCCGCCGCCGAGGACGAGCAGCGGCTCGCCGGCCGCGTCGGCCGCGCGGACGGCGGCGATCACCTCGTCGTCGGTGTGGGCGGTCACCAGGCGGCGGGCCGGGCCGCCGAGCCGGAGCGTGGTCAGCGGGGCGAGGGGGGCGTCGTTTTCTACCAGCACGCCCACCAGCGTACGGGGGGAGGGGGCGCCGTCCGGCACCCCTTCCCCCCGGTGGACCCGGTGCTCAGCCGTGGGCGGCCTCGGCCGGGACGGGCCGGTCGGCGGCCCCGGCGTCCGCGGGCTCGCCGGCCTTCGCGGTCTTCGCGGTCCCGGTCTGCTCGGCCCGCTCGGGCTTCGCGTCCGCCTCGGCCTTCGTGTCCGCGGTGTTCTCCCCGGCGGGCACCGCGGAGGCGGCGGCCTTCACCTTGCCCGGGAGGAGCATCGCGCACAGCGCCCCGAGCACGACCACCCCCGCGCCGACGTACAGCGCGGGCACCAGGCCGTCGATGAAGGACTGCTCCGAGGTGTAGCCGCCCTGTGCGGAGAACACCGCCGAGAGGACGGCCACCCCGAGCGCGCCGCCGACCTCGCGCAGCGCGTTGTTGGCGCCGGAGGCGATGCCCTGCTCCTCCGGGGCGACGCTGTCCATGATCAGGGCGGCGGTCGGTGCGAAGTAGAGCGACATGCCGATGCCGCAGATCACCACGGCGGGGATCTCGGAGGCGTAGTCGTAGCCCGTCGAGGCCCCGTTGATCGCCGCGTACAGCGCCAGGCCGAGGCCCTGCAGGAGCAGCCCGGCGACCACGATCGGGCGACCGCCGAAGCGGTCGGCCAGGATGCCCGCGATCGGGGCGACGAACAGCGGCATGCCGGTCCACGGGAGCATCCGGATGCCGGCCTCCTGCGGGCTGTAGCCGCCGACGGTCTGCAGGTGCTGGCTGATCAGGAAGATCGAGCCGAACATCCCGAGGAACATCAGCAGGCCCGAGGCGTTGACCGCGGAGAAGGCCCGGCTGCGGAACAGCCGCATCGGCAGCATCGGGTGCTTCGCCCACCGCTGCTCGAACAGGACGAAGGCGGCCAGCAGCAGGGCGCCGGCGACCAGCGAGAGCAGCACCAGCGGGCTGGTCCAGCCGTCCGGGTTGCCGCGGATCAGGCCCAGGATGACGCCGAACAGGCCGAGGCTGACCAGGAGGGTGCCGGCCACGTCCAGCGCCGGGCTGGCGCCGCGGCTCTCCCGGAGCTTGACGGCGGAGAGCGGCACCAGGACGAGGCCGACCGGGACGTTCACCCAGAAGATCCACTGCCAGGAGAAGTGCTCGGTGAGCATGCCGCCGACCAGCGGCCCGGTGGCGATGGCGAGGCCGTTGACGCCCGCCCAGATGCCGAAGGCCAGGCCCCGCTTGGCCGCGGGCACCGCGTTGGTGAGCAGCGTGAGGGTGAGCGGCATCGAGACGGCGGCCCCGGCACCCTGGACGGCGCGGGCGGCGATGAGCGCGCCGATGCCCGGCGACAGCGCTGCCGCGGCGGAGCCGACCGTGAAGAGCGTGAGCCCGATCAGGAAGATCCGGCGCCGGCCGAACCGGTCGCCGAGCGCGGCACCGAACATCAGCAGGACCGCGAAGGCCAGGGTGTAGGCGCTGACCGTCCACTCCAGGTCGGACAGGCCGCCGCCGAGGTCCTCCCGGATGGAGGGCAGTGCGGTGGTGACGACCAGGTTGTCCAGGCTGGCCATGAAGCCCGCCACGCTGGTGATCACCAGGGTCCAGACACCGAGCCTGCCCAGGCCCGGCGCCTCCGTTTTCTCCGACATGACTCCCCCAGTTCACTCTGGATAGTTATTGATCAATAACTTCTGCGGGCCGAAAGAGGGCCGCACCGACTCCGCCGCACGGCCGACACCCGGCGTCCTACTCGGTCTGCTCCCCGGCCGGGTCCTCGACCCGCCCCTCGGGCCCCTCGTCCGACTTCTCGGCGTGTTCCTCGTCACCCCGCCCGAAGCCGTCCCAGATCCGGTGCTCCCGCGGGAACCCCAGCGCCACCAGGGTGTTGATCAGCATGCCGTAGGCCATGAAGGCGGTCGCCTCGTCGGTGTCGCCGCCCAGCCGGATCCTGATCCGGTCGAACAGGTCCAGCCAGCCCTTCCGGGCGGCCTCGCCGATCTCGTCCTCGTCCGCGGTGTCACCGGCGAACACCGAGACGTAGAGCTGCATCTGCATCATGAGCTGCTCGCGGTCCTCGACCAGCCCCAGGTACGCGCGGGACATCGCCTCGCCGGCCGCCTCGCCGGTCAACCCGGCCGACGCCTCGTCGAAGACCTGCCAGGTCTCCTCGATGCAGCGGTCGGCGGCGGCCTTGAAGATCGCCTGCTTGCCCGGGAACAGCCGGAACAGGTACGGCTGCGAGACGCCCACCCGGCGGGCGATCGTCTCGGTGGACGTCCCCCGGTAGCCGCTCCTGGCGAACTCGATCATCGCGGCACGGACGACGCTCTCGCGCCGCTCCTCCGCACTCATCCGCATGCTCGCCCTCGCCATGGGATCCAAGTTAGTGGCCAATCACTATCCAGGCAAGGCCCCCGGCCGCGGCGGGAACCCGTCGACCGGGCCCCGTCGCGGCGGACGGGACGGGGGCGGCCGTGCCGCGCCCCGGCCTCAGCCGAGCTGGACGACGGCCTTCGACATCCCGAGGACCTTCTGCCCGCCCGTGGTGGCCAGCAGGTCGACCTGCACCCGGCGGCCCTCCAGCAGCTTGGCGACCTTGGCCGACACCTCGACCACCGCGCCGACCCCGTCGTTCGGCACCGGGACCGGACGGACGAAGCGGACGCCGTACTCGACCACCGCGGCCGGGTCGCCGACCCAGTCGGTGACCACCCGGATCGCCTCGGCCATGGTGAACATGCCGTGCGCGATGACGTCCGGCAGGCCGACCTCCAGCGCGAACCTCTCGTTCCAGTGGATCGGGTTGAAGTCCCCGGAGGCGCCCGCGTAGCGCACCAGGGTGTCGCGGGTCACCGGGAAGGACTGCGCCGGCAGCTGGGTGCCGACCTCGACCTCGTCGTAGCTGATCGCCATCGTGCTCACTCCCCCGCCTCGTCGGCGGCCCGGGCCACCAGCGTCATGACCGACGTCACCACGTGCTCGCCGATCGCGTCCGACACCTCGCCACGCACGGTGAGCACGTCGTTGCCCGCCAGCGACTTGATGTTGTCGATGGTCACCGCGACCGTCAGCCGGTCGCCCGCCAGGATCGGGCGGGTGTAGGCGAACTTCTGGTCCCCGTGCACCACCCGGCTGTAGTCCAGGCCCAGCTCCGGGTCCTCGACCACCTGGGAGGCCGCCCGGTAGGTGATCACGAACGGGAAGGTCGGCGGGGCGATCACGTCCGAGTGGCCCAGCGCCTTCGCCGCCGCCGGATCGGTGAACGCCGGGTTGGCGTCACCGATCGCGATCGCGAACTCGCGGATCTTCTCCCGGCCCACCTCGTACGGCTCGGTGGGCGGGTAGGTCCGCCCGATGAAGGAGGGGTCGAGCGCCATGGCAGCTCCTCGAAAAGCGGGTGGATACGAAAAAGCTCCGGGCCGCACCCCCCTGGAGGGATGCGGCCCGGAGTTCAAGACCTGAATTCACACAGGCCCGATGATGCCCTGCGTGAGGGTCAGCGGGTCTCGCGGTGCGCGGTGTGCGAGTTGCAGCGGGGGCAGTGCTTCTTCATCTCAAGACGGTCCGGGTCGTTACGCCGGTTCTTCTTGGTGATGTAGTTCCGCTCCTTGCACTCCACGCAGGCCAGCGTGATCTTCGGGCGGACGTCGGTGGCAGCCACGGGAGTGCCTTCCTTGGACAACGAATAAGAACACAACAAGAGTAGCCGACCGGGAGTGCGATCTCCCGACCGACTACGCGGGGTAGCGGTGACCGGACTTGAACCGGTGACACAGCGATTATGAGCCGCTTGCTCTACCAACTGAGCTACACCGCCACGGTGATCCGCAGCACAGCCGAGGCTGACTGCTTCTCACCAGAGCCCCCATGCGGAATCGAACCGCAGACCTTCTCCTTACCATGGAGACGCTCTACCGACTGAGCTATAGGGGCGAACGAGGAAGAGATTACACGTTTCGCGCCCAGAGGTGAAATCCGTATCCCGACGCGAAGTCCGCAGGTCGGCGAGGTGCACGGACGAACGATCCAAGGCCCCGCGTTCGATCGGCCCCGGAGCCGCACGGCCCGACCCGATACGACTATTGCCCGCCTCCCGGCGCCCCGCGCCCTCGCGCCATAGGCTCGACCCTCATTGACCGGGACGGCCCGGGACCAGCACGGTCCGGCCGACCGGACGGGCCAGGGCGGGAAGGAGCCGGCGATGGACAGCTCAGCCGCCGACGGGCCGCACTCCGGCCCCGGCCCTGCGGCCAACCCGCTCGGGCACGGCCCCGTCCTCCTGCTCACGGGCGCCCGGCTCGCGGACGGCCGGGTGGTGGACGTCCGGATCAGCGGGGACCGGATCCAGGCCGTCGGCACGGTCGGCAGCCTCGGCCCGCTGCCCGCACTGCCAGGCGCCCCCACCGTGACCACCGGCGCCCGGATCGACCTCACCGGCTACCTGCTGCTGCCGGCCCCCGCCGAGGCGCACGCCCACTACGACACCGCCTTCTCCGCCGCCCTGCCCGCCCCGCCTCCGGACACCCCCGCCGACCTCACCCGCAGGGTCACCGAGGCCGCGCTCACCTCGCTCGGCTACGGCG
The DNA here is from genome assembly GCF_044768035.1 of Kitasatospora sp. NPDC101176. Lineage (NCBI taxonomy): Bacteria > Bacillati > Actinomycetota > Actinomycetes > Kitasatosporales > Streptomycetaceae > Kitasatospora > Kitasatospora sp. NPDC101176. The sequence continues at coordinate 79,842 of NZ_JBIWPA010000006.1, read as the reverse complement.
CCACCGCCCAGCGCACCCACGTCCGGATCGGCGACGTGCACGGGCTGCGCCGGCTGGAGGCGGTGCTCACCGCGCGGCAGGCGCTGCGCGGCCTGGCCGAGCTCCAGGCGGTGGCGATGCCCCGGCTGCTCACCGGGCGGGCCGGCGCGGACGGCCGGGCGCAGCTGCGCGACGCGCTCAAACTCGGCGCCACCGCGGCCGGCGGCTGCCCCGAACTGGACCCGGACCCGGCCGGGTACGTCCAGGTGCTGCTGGACGCCGCCCGGGAGGCGGACTGCCCGGTGGACCTGCACACCACGGCCGCGGACCACGCACGACTCGCCAGGCTGGCGGGTGCGCTGGCCCCGCTGCGGCCCCGGGTGACGCTCGGACCGTGCGGGGCGCTGGCCCGGGGCGCCGCCGCGGCGCTGGCCACCAGCGGGGTGCGGGTGGTGTGCCTGCCGCAGAACGGCGGCTGCACCGGACTGGAGGGCCGCTCGTCGGGTCTGCGCCCCGGACTGCTGCGGGAGTTGGTGGAGGCCCGGGTGCCGCTGGCGGCGGGCAGCGGCGCGCTGCGGGACCCGTCCAACCCGGTCGGCCGGGCGGATCCGCTGGAGGCGGCCTACCTGCTGGCGGCGAGCGGGGAGCTGGACGCCGACGCGGCGTACGACGCGGTGGCCAACCAGGCCCGCAGCGCGCTGGGGCTGCCGCTGGTCCGGGTGGACGCCGGGTTCCCGGCGGAGCTGCTGGCGGTGCGCGGGGACAGTCTGGCGGGGGCGCTCGCGGGCGGCCACAGCCGGCTGGTGGTGCACAGCGGACGGGTGGTCAGCCGGACCAGCGCGGTACGGGAGTTCGCGGACACCGTGGCGCTGGCGCTGCCCCGGCAGTCGGGGAGCACCGGCGGGGGTTAGCGCCCGTCCCGCGGATCCCGTCGGCCGGATCCCGCCCGGCGGCGGCCCCGCGGCCGGGCAGCCGGGGAAGCCCAAGGGGCGCGCAGCCTTGGCTGCGCGCCCCTCCCCCACTACTGGCCGCCGTTCGACGGGCGGCTGGAGCGGTCCCGGGCCTCCCCCACATAGGAGCCGGTCCCGCTCGGTCGACACCGACACTACGCCCACGGAGCACCGCCCCCGACCGGCCTTGACGCCCCCCTGTCGCCCGCGGGAACGCTCTTGACGGGCCGTTGACGCGACGGGACCGGACCGGCCCGGGGCTCCCGGCTCAGCCCCGGCCCGGCTCAGGGCTCAGAGCTCGCGGCTCCCGGCTCAGGGCTCAGGGCTCGTACCGGTAGCCGATCCCCGGCTCGGTGATCAGGTGCCGCGGCCGGGCCGGATCGCGCTCCAGTTTGCGGCGCAGCCCGGCCAGGTAGACCCGCAGGTAGTTGCCGCGCCCCTCCTGGGCCGGCCCCCACACCTCGCGCAGGATCTGCCGCCCGGGCACCAGCCGGCCGGGGTTGGTCACCAGCAGGGCGAGGATCCGCCACTCGGTCGGGGTGAGCCGCACCGGGCCGCGCGGGCCGGTCACCGTGGTGGCGGTGAGGTCGACGGTGTGGTCGCCGATCACCGGCCGGCCCGTTGGGGCGCCGACCGGCGGCCGGCGCAGCACCGCCCGCAGCCGGGCCAGCAGCTCGTCCATCAGGAACGGCTTGGTCAGGTAGTCGTCGGCGCCCGCGTCCAGGGCGCCCACCTTGTCGGCGGCGCCGGACCGGCCGGAGAGCACGATGATCGGCGCCGCGCTGCGGGTGCGCAGGCCGCGCAGCACGTCCATGCCGTCGAGGTCCGGCAGGCCGAGGTCGAGCAGCACGGCGTCCGGGGCGCGGTGCGCGGCGCGGTCCAGCGCCTCGCCCCCGCTGGCCGCGGTGCGGACGGCGTACCGCCGGGCGCTGAGGTTGATCCGCAGGGTGCGCAGCAGCGCCGGCTCGTCGTCGACGACCAGGATCTCACTCATGGACGGGCTCCTCCGCGGTCGCGACGGGCAGGGTGAGCAGCATGGTGGTGCCGCCACCGGGGGTGTCCTCGACCTCCAGGCTGCCGCCCATGGCCTCGGCGAGGCCGCGGGAGAGGGCCAGGCCGAGGCCGACGCCGGTGGTGTTGTCGGTGTCGCCGAGGCGCTGGAAGGGCAGGAAGACCCGGTCGCGGTCCTCGGGCGCGATGCCGGGGCCGCGGTCGATCACCCGGATCTCCACCTGGTCGGCGTGGTGGCTGGCGGTCACCAGGACGGGTGCGCCGGGGGCGTTGTGGCGCAGCGCGTTGGTGATGACGTTGGCGAGGACGCGTTCCAGCAGGGGTGGGTCGGCGAGCACCGGCGGGGCGGTCTCCAGGTCGAGCGGCTGGACCGGCGCGTACGGGTCGGCGAGGCTGTCGAGCGCCCGGGGCAGGACCTCGTCGACGTGGATCCCGGTGAGGTGCAGGGTGAGGGCGCCGGCCTGGAGGCGGCTCATGTCGAGCAGGTTGTCCACCAGACGGGTGAGTTTGACCAGTGATTCGTCGGCGGTGGCGAGGAGTTCGGCCTGGTCCTCGGGCGAGAACTCGACGTCGGGGCTGCGCAGCGAGCCGACCGAGGCGAGGGCGGCGGCGAGCGGGGTGCGCAGGTCGTGGCTGACGGCGGCGAGCAGGGCGGTGCGCATCCGGTCGGCGGCCTTGATCGGCTCGACCTCGGCGGCGACCACGGCGAGCCGCTCGCGTTCCAGGGCGGCGGCGGCGTGGGCGGCGAAGGCGGTCAGCACCCGCTGGTCGGCGGCGGGCAGCCGGCGGCCGGTGAGGACCAGCAGGGCGTCCGTGGCCACCGGGACCTCGGTGGTCTCGGCGGGGGCGCCGTCCTCGTCCGGCTGCCCGGCCCCGGAGTGCGCGATCACCTCGCCGTCGGCCCGGGAGAGCAGGGCGACCGTCCGCATGCCGAAGGCCGTCCGGGACTTCTCCAGCAGGGCGGGCAGCGCGTCGGCGCCGCGCAGCACGCTGCCGGCCAGGGTGGAGAGGGTCTCGGCCTCGGCGGTGGCGCGGGCGGCCCTGCTGGTGAGCCGGCCGGCGTGGTCGACGACGGTGGAGACGGCGAGGGCGACGGCCGCGAAGACCACCAGGGCGACGATGTTGTTGGTCTCGCCGATGGTCAGGGTGTGGATGGGCGGGATGAAGTAGTAGTTGAGCAGCAGCGAGGCGGTGACCGCGGCCAGCAGGGCGGAGGTGGCACCGCCCAGCAGCGCGACGATGACCACGCCGAGCTGGAAGATCAGCGCGTCGGTGGTGAGGTTGATGCTCTCGTGCGCCTGGGAGAGCACGGCGGTCAGCAGCCAGGGCAGCGCGAACCCGGCGGCGTAGCCGGCGACGGTGCGGCGGCGGGAGTGGCGGCGGCCGAGCGAGGGCAGCCGGCCGCGGCCGGTGAACGCGTGGGTGACCATGTGGACGTCGATGTCCTCGGAGGCGTCCACGGTGGTCTCCCCGATGCCGGGGCCGGTGAGGAAGCGGTTGACCCGGCCGCGGCGGCTGGTGCCGAGCACCAGCTGGGTGGCGTCGTGGGCGCGGGCGAAGGCCAGCAGCGCGGTGGGGATGTCGTCGCCGACGACCACGTGGTAGCCGCCGCCGAGGGTCTCCACCAGTTGCCGCTGCTGGGCGAGCGCACCGGAGGAGGCGCCGGCCAGGCCGTCGCTCCTGGTGACGTGGACGGCGAGCAGCTCGCCCCCGGCGGTGCGGTCGGCGATCCGGGCGGCGCGGCGGATCAGGGTCTCGCCCTCGGGGCCGCCGGTGAGGGCGACCACGACGCGCTCCCGGGTCTCCCAGACCCGGTCGATGTTGTGGGTGGCACGGTAGTCGCGCAGGCCCTCGTCGACCCGCCCGGCGACCCAGAGCAGGGCGAGTTCGCGCAGGGCGGTGAGGTTGCCGACCCGGAAGTAGTTGGAGAGCGCGGCGTCCACCTTCTCGGCCTTGTAGACGTTGCCGTGGGCCATCCGCCGACGCAGGGCCTGCGGGGCCATGTCGACGAGTTCGATCTGGTCGGCCCGGCGGACCACCTCGTCCGGGACGGTCTCGCGCTGCGGGATGCCGGTGATCTTCTGGACGACGTCGTTCAGCGACTCCAGGTGCTGGACGTTGACGGTGGTGATGACGTCGATCCCGGCCGCCAGGATCTCCTCGACGTCCTGCCAGCGCTTGGCGTTCCGGCCGCCGGGGATGTTGGTGTGCGCCAGCTCGTCGACCAGCACGACGGCGGGGCGGCGGGCGAGCACGGCGTCGAGGTCCATCTCCTCGAACCCGGCCTCGCGGTAGGTGCGCCGGGCCCGGGGCAGCACCTCCAGACCGGCCAGCATGCCCTCGGTGTGGCACCGCCCGTGGCACTCGACGTACCCGACCACGACGTCGGCCCCGCGCTCGCGTCTGCGCCGGGCCTCGTCCAGCATCCGGTAGGTCTTGCCGACCCCCGGCGCGGATCCGAGGTACACCCTCAGCCGGCCACCGCGGATGCCGGTGCCGGGGGTGAGGTCGCGGGGCATGGGCGCTGCTTCTTTCCATCGGGAGGGAAGGCCGGGCGTGCCTTCCGTCGGGAGCGGAGGCCGGTCTGGTCCCGTCCGGGGAAGCGGACGGGGACGCGGACGGGGACGCGGGCGGGGACGCGTGCGACCGGCCCGGGCGCGGGAGCCGTTCTCCCGCGCCCGGGCCGGCCCGGTCACTCGATTCCGTGACGATGTGTCACTTCTGCTCGCTGAGAGCCTTGTTGAGCAGGACGACGTTGACGCCGTCCTGGCCGAGGAAGCCGAGCGAGCGGCTCTCGGTGTACGTGTCGACGAGCCGGTTCAGCCTGTCGACCGGCAGGTTGCGGGCCTTGGCGACCCGGTTGACCTGCTCCCTGGCGTAGGCCACCGAGATCTGCGGGTCGAGGCCGGAGCCGGAGGCGGTCAGCGCGTCGGCCGGCACGCTCGCCGGGTCCACGCCGTCGAAGGCGGCGACGGCGGCGCGGCGGTCCTGGACGGCCTTCAGCAGGTCCTCGCTGTTCGGGCCCTGGTTGGAGGCACCGGAAGCGGAGGCGTCGTAGCCCGCTCCGGCGGCGGAGGGCCGGGGCTGGAACCACTTCGGGTCCGGCTGGGCCTCCTCCTTCGGGTCGTCCGGGTTCTTCTTCGGCAGGTTGAAGTTCTGGCCGATCAGGCTGGACCCGATCTCCGTGCCGTCGGCCTTCACGATCGAGCCGTTCGCCTTCTCGCTGAAGGCGACCTGGGAGATGCCGGTGACCAGCAGCGGGTAGGCGACTCCGAGGATCACGGTGAGCACCAGGAGCACGCGCAGGGCGGTGAAGTGGGTCCGCACGGCGGCGGGCAGGGGCTTGGACATCGCGGTGGACTCCTCTCTCAGTTGAGGCCGGGGATGAACTGGACGATCAGGTCGATCAGCTTGATGCCGACGAACGGCACCACCAGACCGCCGAGCCCGTAGATCCCGATGTTGCGGCGCAGCAGCGAACTGGCGTCGGAGGGGCGGTACTTCACCCCGCGCAGGGCGAGCGGGATAAGGCCGACGATGACCAGGGCGTTGAAGACGATCGCCGAGGTGATCGCGGACTGGGGGCTGTGCAGGCCCATGATGTTGAGGTGGCTCAGGCCCGGGTAGACCCCGGCGAACATCGCGGGGATGATCGCGAAGTACTTGGCCACGTCGTTGGCGATGGAGAAGGTGGTCAGCGCACCGCGGGTGATCAGCAGCTGCTTGCCGATCTCGACGATCTCGATCAGCTTGGTCGGGTTGGAGTCGAGGTCGACCATGTTGCCGGCCTCCTTGGCCGCCATGGTCCCGGTGTTCATCGCGACGCCGACGTCGGCCTGGGCGAGCGCGGGGGCGTCGTTGGTGCCGTCGCCGGTCATCGCGACCAGCTTGCCGCCCTCCTGCTCCTTCTTGATCAGGGCCATCTTGTCCTCGGGGGTGGCCTCGGCGAGGAAGTCGTCCACGCCCGCCTCCTCCGCGATCGCCTTGGCGGTCAGCGGGTTGTCCCCGGTGATCATGACGGTCTTGATGCCCATCCGGCGCAGCTCGTCGAAGCGCTCCCGCATGCCCTCCTTGACCACGTCCTTGAGGTGGATGACCCCCAGCACGCGGGCGGGCTCGCCGCCAGCCTTCGTCGCGACGACCAGCGGGGTGCCACCGGCGGCGGAGATGCCGTCGACCAGGGTGGAGACCTCGTCGGTGACCCGGCCGCCGTTGTCGGCGACCCAGGCGGACACGGCTGCGGCCGCGCCCTTGCGGACCTGGTGGACACCGTCGGCCTCGTCCAGGTCGACGCCCGACATGCGGGTCTGGGCGGTGAACGGCACCCAGGTGGCGTGCGTCAGCTCGCCCTGGGCACGGGCCCGCAGACCGTACTCGGTCTTGGCGAGGACCACGATCGAGCGGCCCTCCGGCGTCTCGTCCGCCAGCGAGGACAGCTGCGCCGCGCTCGCCAGTTCGTCGGTGGAGACGCCGTTCACCGCGAGGAACTCGGCGGCCTGGCGGTTGCCCAGCGTGATGGTGCCGGTCTTGTCCAGCAGCAGGGTGTTGACGTCACCGGCGGCCTCGACGGCGCGCCCCGACATGGCCAGCACGTTGCGCTGCACCAGGCGGTCCATGCCGGCGATGCCGATCGCGGAGAGCAGCGCGCCGATGGTGGTCGGGATGAGCGCCACGATCAGGGCGACCAGGACGATCATCGACTGCGGAGCGCCCGCGTAGGTGGCCATCGGCTGGAGCGTGACGACCGCGACCAGGAAGACGACGGTCAGCGAGGCCAGCAGGATGTTCAGCGCGATCTCGTTGGGCGTCTTCTGCCGGGCGGCGCCCTCGACCAGGGCGATCATCCGGTCGATGAAGGACTTGCCGGGCTCCGCGGCGATCCGCACCACGATCCGGTCCGACAGCACCTTGGTGCCGCCGGTGACGGCGCTGCGGTCGCCGCCGGACTCGCGGATGACCGGCGCGGACTCACCGGTGATCGCCGACTCGTCGACGGACGCGACGCCCTCGACGACGTCGCCGTCACCGGGGATGACCTGCCCGGCCTCGACCACCACGTGATCGCCCAGCCGCAGGGCCGTCCCGGGGACCTCCTCCTCGGCCTGCGAGGCGGGCCAGTCGGTGAGCCGTCGGGCGACGCTCTCGGTCTTGGTCTTGCGCAGGGTGTCGGCCTGGGCCTTGCCGCGGCCCTCGGCGACGGCCTCCGCCAGGTTGGCGAACACGGTGGTCAGCCAGAGCCACAGGGTGATGACCCAGGCGAACACGGACGGGCTGGCGATCGCGGAGACGGTGGTGACCACCGAGCCGACCTCGACCACGAACATCACCGGGTTCTTGACCATCACCCGGGGGTCGAGCTTCTTCACCGCGTCCGGCAGCGAGGCGACGATCAGCTTCGGGTCGAGGAGGCCGCCGGACACTCTGTGCGGCGCGGCGGACTCGGCCCGGTCGGTCCGGTCGGCCGGTGCGGGGGTGAGCGTGGGAGTGGACATCAGGAGGAGAGACCTTCCGCGATCGGCCCGAGAGCCAGGGCCGGGAAGTAGGTGAGGCCGACGACGATCAGGACGACGCCCGACAGCAGGCCCACGAACAGCGGCTTGTGGGTGGGCAGGGTGCCCGGAGTGGCCGGAACCGGCTGCTGCCGGGCGAGCGAGCCCGCCAGCGCCAGCACGAACACCATCGGCAGGAACCGGCCGAACACCATGCACAGGCCGAGCGCGGTGTCGTACCAGTCGGTGTTGACGGTGATGCCCCCGAACGCCGAGCCGTTGTTGTTGCTCGCGGAGGTGAAGGCGTACAGCACCTCGGAGAAGCCGTGGGCGCCCGAGTTGAGCATCCCTCCCCGCTCACCCGGCAGCGCCATCGCCACACCCGTACCGACCAGCACGATCGTCGGCGTGGTGAGGATGTACAGCGAGGCGAACTTCATCTCCCGGCCGCCGAGCTTCTTGCCCAGGTACTCCGGGGTGCGCCCGACCATCAGACCCGCCACGAACACCGCGACGACCGCCAGGATCAGCATCCCGTACAGACCGGAACCCACACCGCCGGGCGCGATCTCGCCCAGCATCATGTTGAAGATCGTGATCCCGCCGCCGAACGGCGTGAACGAGTCGTGGAAGGAGTTCACCGCACCGGTCGAGGTCAGCGTCGTCGACGCCGCGAACAGGCCCGAGGCCGCGATGCCGAACCGCTGCTCCTTGCCCTCCATCGCGGCACCGGCCGCCTGCAGGGCGCTACCGGAGTGCTGCGACTCCGCGAAGGTGATCAGGGCCGCCGAAGCCACCCAGAAGATCCCCATCACCGCGGCGATCGCGTAGCCCTGGCGGTTGTCGCCCACCATCCGGCCGAACGTCCGGGGCAGCGCGAACGGAATCAGCAGGATCAGGAAGATCTCCAGCCAGTTCGTGAACCCGGTCGGGTTCTCGAACGGGTGCGCCGAGTTGGCGTTGAAGAAGCCGCCGCCGTTGGTACCCAGCTCCTTGATGACCTCCTGCGAGGCCACCGGACCGCCCGGGATCCTCTGCACGTCGCCCGCGAGGCTGGTCACCTCGTGGAAGCCGTGGAAGTTCTGGATCACACCGTTCGCGACCAGGACGAGCGCGAAGACGAACGCGACCGGCAGCAGCAGCCGCAGGTTGATCCGGACCAGGTCGACCCAGAAGTTGCCCAGCCGGTCGGTCCTGTTGCGGGTGAACCCGCGGATCAGCGCCGCCACGATGGCGATGCCCACGGCCGCGGAGACGAAGTTCTGCACCGCCAGGCCCGCCATCTGCACCAGGTGGCCCATCGCGGACTCGCCGCTGTAGGACTGCCAGTTGGTGTTGGTGACGAACGAGATCGCGGTGTTCCAGGCCTGGTGGCCCTCCATCTGCTGGACGCCCAGGTTCAGCAGCAGGTGGCCCTGCAGGCGGATCAGGCCGTACAGGAAGAGGACGGAGACGGCCGAGAAGGCCAGCACCGAGCGCAGGTACACCGGCCAGCGCTGATCGGCGTCCCCGTCGACGCCGATCACCTTGTAGATGCCGCGTTCGAATCTCAGGTGCTTGGAGGTGGTCAGGATGCGGGCGATGTAGTCGCCCAGGGGGCGGTAGCACAGGGCCAGCGCGCCGACGAGGGCGAGGGCCTGCAGCCAGCCCGCGAGAGTGGAGCTCATGTCAGAACTTCTCCGGGTAGATCAGCGCGACGACGAGATAGCCGACCAGCGCGACGGCCACGATCAGACCTGCGATGTTCTCGGCGCTCACAGCTTCTCCACCCCCCGCGCGATCAGGGCGATGACGGCGAACACGGCGACCGTGACACCGACGTAGATGAGATCGGACATGGCTCCACCAGCGTGGTTCGAGAGACTGCCGCGAACGGGCCGGGGCCCGGCGCGGCGCCGGCGGAAGGCCGGCAGATGCAGCCAAGCAGCCGCCGGGGGCGTGTCACGGAGGCCCTGACGCCCTCCATACGGGTGAGGGCGGGACGTTGACGGGACCTTGACGCGAACGGCCCCGGACGGCGAACGGCCCCGGAGGGCGAACACCCTCCGGGGCCTTTGAGCTGCGCGTCAGCCGGTCACGTCGGCACCCGCGGCCGTCCGCGGCCGGCGGACCACCGCACCGGTGCGCGGGCGCGGTGCGTGGTCGGTCACGGCTTCGTGCCCCTGACGCGGCGACGGGCGCTCCTGACACGCTCCTGACGGCCGTGCGGCGCCGGACGGGGGTGGGGGGCCGCTGTCCCGGCGGGCGCCGGTTGGGAAGACGACCAGCTCTTGCGAAGGACCCCCGGCGCGCACCCGCGCACCCGGGACACCGCACTCACGCTGAACGGCCCGGCCCACCCTCGGACCCCACTCTGCTGCCAGCTGCCAGTAATTGCAAGCAATGCGCAACAAGTGCACCCCCGGCGCCGCGACGCGAAAACGACAACGGCCCCCGATCCGCGTCTCCGCAGATCGGGGGCCGTTCTCCATCCGGTGGCTGGTGCAGGGTTCGAACCTGCGTAGCTTGCGCGACAGATTTACAGGCCGCTGACCAGGGGCGTTCTGACCTGCGAGACCTTGATCACAGACCGGATCTGGTCCGCCCCTGGTCCGGATCATGATGGAGCATCTACTGAGACGTCGCCCGCTCAGCGTGCCACTCAAGGCTCCGCCGTCCGTGCAGACCGACCGGCGCCTTGAGCTCGGCCACCAGGGCGTCGAGCTCCCGCAACGCTCGCGCCCGATGAGCGGCGGCCTCGGGAAGGGCCTTGTTCGGCGCACCGGCAAGGAGTAGCAGCGAGCCAGTGCGGAAGCCGAGCTGGGCCGGTATCAGGTTCCGCACCACCCAGCCGGCACGCGAACGGCTGGCAATGGCGTGTGGGTCTTCGTTGCGGAACTGGGCATGGGCCAGCCCAAGTTCCTCAGCCATCCGAACACCACCCTCACCCACAAGAGGAACGAGCAGGTCCCTCACCTTCTCTTGCTTCCCCTTTGAGAGACTGAGAGCAGCATTCACGACATCCTCAGCGAACTCGTGGATGCGATCGGCGGTCAGCTCTGGCGCTGGTCCGGAGAGCCCCACCGTCATGCCACTCACAGCGTCAACGTGAATGATCACGGACCGGATCGACCTCACAGCCGACCTGATGTCGACCTCCGCTGCTGCCCGGGCCTTCCCCAGCTCTTGGCGGCGCGCCACCAGCGCTGCAGTGAACGGGGTCACTACCAGGGTCACGATGGCCGCGATCGGAATCGCTGGCCAGATCTGAGCCCACAGCGACCTATCAGAGCCGCCGGAAGCCTGCACGAGATGTTGGATCACGCGCGCAGTCTCGCGACCGCTCCCCGATCCATCAACCCCTGGAGAGGCTAGCTCCTGGCTCGCCCCCATGGCCGAACTCAGCAAAAAACCTCAGACCACCAACCAGGACTGTTCTGACCAGGCGAATCTTGCCCTCACACCGGATCTGGCCCGCCCCTGATCCGGATCAGCTCACTGAAGCAGAGCCCAGCAGCCCGGGACCGCCGCATGCATATCCTCCCGCCCCGGCGGGTCTAGCTGCTTCACTGTCTACGTGACGGACAACTGGGGGGCAGTCATCTCAGCAGCATCCGCACTCGGTGGAGTGGGGTTCACAGGGCTGTTCGGAGTTCTGAAGGGCCGCCAAGAGCGTCTTGCTCAGCAGATGAGCGCCAGAGATGAGCGCCGCTCCGCACATCGCCTTGAACGTCGCGAGGCATACATCCGACTGATGGCTGCCATGAAAAGGGTGCAGGCGGCAGGGCACACCTGTCGGCTTGCCGTTCCGCCCTCATCCGAGCCCTGGCCAGAGATCTGGAAGAACTACTTCGAAACGCTTGAGGCCCTTGATCGCGAAGCGGAATATGTTCGACTCGAAGGCCCTCCCGAGGTGAGCGATGCAGCCCGAGACCTCAACACCGCTGCGGTGCGCTCCTACCGTGCGCTTGAGGCCGCGGCTGAAGCCCACCCGGGCGCGACGCAGTCGCTTGCGTCCCTCCTTGATGACGAGCAGCGGTCCCGACACGGGGAAGAGGTCACCGAGTTGCGTGACTTTATCGCTAAGGCTCGAAGGGCGCTCGGCGGCGAAGATCCAGGGTTCACGCAAGGTTAGTAGCGACCCCAACCAATCCACTCCCGCGCGCCACCTGGAAGGCCGGGCTGGTACTCACGCCCCGACGACCGGGTCACCGACCCCAAGGTCTAGCCGGGCCTGCGAGTGGTAGGCGTTGAGCAACTCGACCAGGACGGGCCCGTTCGACGCCCCGGTGTGCTCGCGGGCCGCGACCTCGGACTCCCACAGCGCGACGTTCACCGCCTTCGCCGCCTCCACCGCACCCGGACTCGCGAGCAGGACCAGCGTCTCGAAGAGCGCGGACCGCTGGATCTCCACCTGCTCCATCGTCGCCAGGAACTCCGCCCGCTCCGTCGACCCCGCCTCGGCCTGCCTGGCCCGCTTGGCGACCGAGTCGATCTCCTTCACGCAGGTCGCGTACTGCACGTAGGTGTCGAGCTTCCGCTCGTCCCACCGTGCGGCCATCACCCGCCGGTGCTTGGTTCGCTCCGCCCACCCCGTGGCGACGAACGAGGTGAGCGCGCCCAGCAGGACGCCCACCAGCGTGACGATCTGAGTAATCATCACCCAGAACCTACCGACGGCACCCACCCCGCAACAGTGCTCAGGGCGGCAATCCTGGGCTTAGGCTCTCCCATAAACAACTTTCGCTGGAGAAGTTGTCTTTGTTGGGCAGGAGCGCCAGACTGCATTCGACGGGAACCTTGTCGGACCGTCCGACACAGTGAGAGCTTCCGCGCACAGGCGGGCCCGGCCCTGGCTGCAACCAGAACCGGGCCCTCAACGCGGGTTAAGTAGGCCCGGCCGACTTCCCACCGGCCGGGCCTACTGCTACCCACGCCGCTGCCGTCCGTCCTCGGCTCATACCTAGCGGATGAACCTCCCCACATGCTCGGCAATCGTGACCATGACTCCGAGCCCACTGATGAAGACCAGCCACCATTCGGGACTGTTCATCCGCTTGCTCGGCCTTCGTGACCTACGTGCCATGCCAGGACCCCTCCTACTCGACCCCGCCGGGCGCTACCCCAACGGGGGTGCAATACGGGCCCGGTTGAGCCCGAAACGAGGGGAGCTTCGGGGACCTGACTGTGAGAAGCCTAGCGTCGCGCACTGCCGCTGGTGCGCGGGTTCATGGACGGGCGGAGCGACCACTGAATCTTTAAAAACAACTTCGATTAACCCGCCTAGTAAAAGTGCAGAGTGTGGTGATGTGATCTGCTTCCGAGGCTGCAGATCGCTCGCCCTATGGGCCTTACAGGGCTTCGGCGTGTCGTTCGAGGCATCTATGGCACACAAGAAAGTGATGTCAGTCACATCCGAATGTCCCGCAGCTCGCCGCCTAGCCCGTCACTACACCAGGAAGAGCATCTGCGACTCGCTCCATCGAGTCCACAATCACCACGGCGCCAGCGGCGGCCAGCTTGGCGCTTTTCCCCGGCTTGTTGGCGTAGCCGATCGTCGGCACGCCAGCAGCCTTCCCAGCCTCGACGTCGCGGGCCGCGTCGCCGATAAAGATGCAGTGCTCCGACCTGGTGCCCGCGGCCTCCATCGCTTCGAGCAGGAGGCGCGGGCTCGGCTTCATGGATGAGGGATCACCTGGGACGCGCCCGAAGACACCGGCCACGTAGTCACTGAGGCCGTGTTCGGCGAGGTAGGCCCCGATGGCCGCGCCCGCGTTGTTGCTGACCACGGAAACCAGGCGGCCGGAGCGGGCGCAGGCGCGAAGAACCGATTCTCCGCCGGGGGTCGGTTGGGCGACCCGGACGGCTTCGGTCTCCAGAACGGCGAGCGCGGCATCCGTGCTCGCCGTGAGGTCAGTTCGGGCGTCCGCGACCAGCCGGAGCAGGGCGAGCGGGTCGCTCTCCTCCTCCGCCCCGACTGGGGCCTGCTCGCCGGCGACGAGCAGGCCCTCAAGGAGTCGACGCGCGACCTCCGGAGCGGGCAGGCCAGCGAAGACCGAGCACACCGGGCCGTCGAAGTCGAGGAGGACGTGCTTCACCGGCCGCAGCACGTCGGCGAGTTGCTGAGGGGTGGCGATCATGGCTGCCGCTCGTAGGCGATCGTGCTCCACACGCTGTCGAACCACATCTGGGCCTGCTGGACGTACTGCGAGCCGAGCGAGGCGTCGTCCGGGCCGGCGGCGTGGTGGAACAGGGTGGTGTCCTTACCGGTGACGTCGTAGAAGGTGTGGGCGGTGTCGTCGATCGCCACGGTGCGCTCGCGGAGCGGGTAGAAGCCGAAGAACGCCTCCGACCGGTTCAGGATGTACAGCTTGAACAGGCTGGACGCCCGGTGCACCTTGACCTGGACGCTCGCCTTCTGGACCAGACCGAGCTCGGCCAGCATCTCCACCGAGTGCGCGATCCCGCCGGCGTTCGTCAGGGCGATGTTGCGGGCGCGCTGCCGAAGGGCGGCTTCGTCCTGGAGCCCGTCGACCAGAACGGGCACCGCCATGGGCGCCGTGGTGTCCGGCAGCAGCAGGCGGACCGTGATGGACTCCGGCGCCAGCCGCCCGGAGCGGACCTTGTCGAGCGGTTCCTGCAGCGCGTTGTGCAGCGTCTCGCTGGAGAAGCCGGCGAAGTCGAGAGTCACCTGCTGCTGCTCGAAGGCGGCCTCCAGATGTGGCCGCAGCCCGACCGGGCGCGAGGTGCGCTCCCGCACAAAGGAACCGCTCCCCTGCCGGGTCACGATCAGTCCCTCAGTCCGGAGCAGGTCGAGCGCCTTGTCCACCGTGCCGCGCGCCACGCCGAAGTGCTTCGCCAGCTCGGGGCCGGAGGGCAGCTTGTCGCCGGTCTCGAAGCCGGGCTTCTTCGTGAGGATCGAGGCCCGCAGAGAGCTGCTGACCTGCCGATACGGGGGGCGCGAGTCATCCGGGTCCAGGGCCATGGACCAATGCTAGGGGAGGTGCCCAACAGGCGCGAGAAACCCAACTCTCTTGACCTGCCTAAGCAGGTTGCCTATGTTGTGCGTGTCGCACCGAGTGAGACAGGGGTGACACGGAGGGGCCTTCTTTGGGCTGCTCTGACCTGCACGAATGCGCCCGCGAACGGCCGGCTTCCGCCGCGCCCAGGGCGAAGGGGCCCGGGACAGATCGGGCCGAGGTACCCGGCGCCTTGGCAGTCCGGAGGGCAAGCCGTCCACGCCTGAACGGGAGCGCGCTCCCCAAGAGGACGGCACCTCGGGCCCTGCTCCGCTTCGGCGGGTGGGGCCCGAGCTGTGAACGAGTGACTTTGGCCCGGCCCCTCCGCTCGCGGTTGGGCCGTGGCGATGGCTACTCGTGCACCACGAGTAGCTGGGCCCGCATGAGATGGGCCGCCGCGCCCCCGGCCAAGGAACGCGCGGCAGCCCTCAGGCCCACCCCCTACGAGAGAGGAGGTAGCCCCGTGAGGACGATTGTTGCAGGCCAGAAGGCCTTGAACGAGGACGAGTTCGCCGAGTTGGCGCTCGGCTTCACCGCGGACTCGGAGTCCACCCGGCTGTTCACCGGGGTGCCCAGTGAGGACGACGCCGAGCGGTTCGCCCGCATGGACGCCGCCGACGGCATCCTGGCGGACCTGCGCCGGGAGGACCCGGTGCTGGCCGCCTACGCCGCGCGGCTGCTGAGCAAGGCGCCGGTGCCGCTGCGGCGGCCCGCGATGATCCGCCGCACCGCCCACGCCGGACGGGTGGCCGCGTGATGACGGGCCGCGCGCTCACGGCGCTCACGGCCGCTCACTCGTCGCTCATCACGCGCCCGCTGGGCGCCGGGTGGTGGTCGCGGTGAGGGCGTCGACGAACCTGGAACAGATCCGCTCGGCCGAGAAGGCGTTGACCGTGGGCACCTGGACGATCACGCTGGGCGCCGTCCTCTACAGCATGCTCACGGTGACGCCGCTGATGTCCGGACACACCCCCGAGGGGTGGCGGTGGACGGCGCCGATCCTGCCGCTGGTCGTGGACGCGGCGGTGGTGATCGTGGTCCGGATGGACAGCACGCTCGCCCGACTCGACGGCGACGGCGGCCGGTGGCCGGTGGTGCTGCGCTGGATGACCGGCGCCATGACGGTGCTGCTCAACGTGGGTCAGTCCGCCCTGGAGCACGACGCGGTCGGGGTGGCGGTCCACGCGGTGGCGCCGCTGCTGCTGATCGTCACGGCGGAGACCTCCCTCGCGTACCGGCGGGCGATCGCTGCCGCACTGGCCGCGCGAGCGGCTCGTGAGCGCGATGAGCGGGCCGAGCGTGAACGCAGCCAGGAGGAGCGTCGGCAGCGCGAGCGTGCGGACCGGATCGCCGAGTACGAGCGGGCCGACAGGGCCGAGCGTGAACGCCGTGAGCACGACGAGCGGATGGCCGACAAGCAGCGTGAGCACGAGGAGCGGCTGGCCCGTGAGGAGCGGACCGAGCAGGCCCGCCGGGAGGCCGCCGACCGCGACGAACGGCAGCGCCGGCAGGACGCCGAGCGGGCCGACCGCGAGCGCCTTGAGCGCGAGGCGAGCGAGCGCGAGCGCCGTGAGCGCGAGCGTGAGCGGACCGTCGAGCAGGACATCGAGCGGCTCCGCCAAAAGCTCCTCTCCGCGCCGGCCGTGGACGAGCGCCTGCCCGAGGAGCAGGCCCGCCTCACGGTCCAGAACTGCGTCGTGGCCCGCATCCCGCAGCGCCGGGCGGCCGAGCTGACCGGCTGGTCCGCCGGCTGGATCGCCAACCGCTACCAGGAACTGCGCGCCGCCGAGCGCCCTGCCCTGCACGCCGTGCCCGCCCGCGGCGACGGGCCCACCACTCGACCCACCGAGGAGCAGGCATCGTGACCGCCGTCGAGACCCGCGCCACCGCCGCTGACCACGTCACCACCGTCGGCGCCGACCACCTGCCGACCGTCCAGGCTGGCAGGACGGGCGGTGCCCGGTGAAGCCGATCCGCAACGTGCCCGGTCTGGGCACCGCTCGCCTCGACCACGGGGGCGTCACCTACCGCCTGGCCGAGCCCCTGACGATCGATGAGGTCAGCGGCCTGCCCCGGGAGGACTGGTGCCACCGCCTGACGGTCACCGACGCCTCCGCCGACGGCCGATACGCCGCCGAGTTCCACGCGATCTGCGAGCTGGACGGCGAGCCGTTCGTGCTGGTCGGCCGGATCGGGGAGGCCACCTGATGCTCGGCTTCGGCAAGAAGCAGTCCCCCCAGCCCCAGTCCCGCCAGCAGCGCAGGGCGAAGGCCGTCCGCAAGGCAGACCGTGCCGGAAACGCCGCGATCGACGCGCTCCCCACCAGCCGCTCCATCACGAACTGGCACTTCACCGCCCCGCGCTCCACCTGACCCTCCCCTGGGCCCGGCCTCCCCTGGCCGGGCCCCTACCTGGAGAACTGACCATGGACTGGCTCCTGGGCCTGCTCTACCCGATCCTCGCGGTCGGTGCCGGCGTCACCGTGTGGCTCCTCCGCCGGGAGGAGAACCGGTGACCGTCCCCCCTCCCCCCACTGCCCCACCGACTGTCGGCGGCCCTCCCGGCGCCAAGTGGTGGAGCAAGGGCGGCCCGTGGAGCCAGCCGGCTCCCGCTCCGTCGCCCGAACCCATCGACCTCCGCAAGACCGAGCCGACCGGCCCCGCCGACGAGGTCGAGGACCAGGCCGTCGAGGACGGCGACCAGGACCACCCCGAGACCACCCCCAAGGCCGACCAGGAGCGGTACGACCTGCGGACCGTGGCCGAGAGCCTCCGCCTGCTGATCAGCCAGACGCCCGAGGAACAGGCCGAACGCGCCCGCAGGGACCGCGAGGAGCACTACCGGCAACAGGGGGAAACCCCCGACGAACGCGAGGACCGCCACCGTGCCGAGCAGCGCGTCCAGGAGCGCCGGGCCTCCGTGCTGTGGCGTCAGCCCCAGTCCGAGCGCGCCCGCCGGTTCCGCCGCTGGTGCATCCTCACCGCCACCTCCGCGGTGCTCGGCTACCAGATGGGCGCCGTCCAGCTGGCCGCCCACATGCCCCTAACCGTTGCCGCGATCGCCGCGGCCGGTGCCTGGCTCATCGACCTGCGCATGCGCGGCTGGGGCCACGTCCGGGTCTCCGAGGTCCGCGGCTTCCCCGGTCTCACCGTCTTGATCCTCGTGCGGGTGCCGTTCGCCTCCGCCCTGGTCGGCGCCCTCGGCCTGGCTCCCTTGATCACCCTCCTCTCCACCTCCCACCACTGACCACAGGAGATCACCATGGACTCCCAGCTGCTCGGCTCGTTCGGCTCGGGTGGCCTCTGCCTGGCCATCGCCGTGTGGATCATCCTCGGCAGCCGCAAGGCCGACAAGCAGGGCAAGCTCGCCAAGAAGCACAAGGACGAACACACCGCCTGGCTCATGATCGTCTTCGGGATCTTCGCCGCCGGGGCCGGTCAGGCCTTCTCCGCGCCGGGCACGGTCGGCGAGAGCCTGACCCACGCCTTCACCACGCAGAACGCCTTCGGCAACGTCGGTGCCGGCGCGGTCGCCGCGATCCTGACCCTGGTCCTGTTCGGCACCAAGCCGACTCCGGTCAAGGACTCGGTGCTCGGCGCGACCGTGCCGTCCGTCTACGCCGCCGCCGGCGGGATCTGGGCACTGCCGCTGACGGTGATCGGCTCCGTCATCAAGAGTCTGGTGGGGGCCTGATGAAGCCCCGCCAGTACCTCGCGGGTGTGTCGGTCACCGCGCTCGGCCTGGGCAACCGCCTGATCATCCGGACCCTACGGCCCCACATCTCAATCACCCGCCAGCAGGTTGGGGGAGCGCTCGGCCTGGGCCTGTTCTTCTCCCCCGTCCTGGCCCGCCCCGTCGCCCGGTACGCGCCGACCACGATCACCGTCCTGCTCGTCCTCTGGGTGGTCGTGGCCGTCGTGGTCGGCAACACCGAGGCCGCCGCCGAACTCGCGAAGGCCGACGCGGAGAGGCGCGCGAAGGCCGCCGCCGACAAGGCGAGGAAGGCGAAGGCCGGCGACCGGGCCGCATGCGGTGGAGAGCCCGATGCCGACCAGGCCGACGAGCTCCAGGACGCACCCGCCGACGCCGACCTGTACGCCCTGATCCGGTACGTCGCCCAGATGTCCGACCAGGGCACCGCCGCCCACCTCTCCCACGTCCTCGAAGAGGGACAGGCGAGGGGCCTCTTCGAGGGCTGGCAGGTGCCCGATCTGAGGGCCCATCTGGCGGGACTGGGAGTGGCCCTGGTGGACGGCAAGAAGCTCACCTTCAACGGCCGCCAGCGCAACCGCCTCGCGGTGGCCGTGGACGCCCTCCCTGAGGCAGCCCCCGGCACCGTCCCCGCGGTCGTCCAGGACGCCGCCTGACCCCGCTCCCCCGCACCCTCCCGCTGCCCTTCACGAGCGGCGGTAGGGCGGTAGGAACCGCAGGTCAGCGCAGCCCTACCGCCCTCCCTACCAACCCCTACCTACCTCCCTACCTCCTCCAGCCGGCACCCGCCGGGAGGGGAAGTCGATCACCAGAAGGAGAGCGCCATGGACCAGAACCTCGCCGCTGCCCTCGCCGCGGACGACGCCGCTGAGGACGCCGGCATGCACCCCGACGACCGCCGCACCTGCTGGACCCACCAGTGCTGGGCCGAGGACTGCATCGACCGCCCGATGCACACCAATCTCAGCGTCTTCAGCTGACCCTCTCCCGTCCCCAAGGCCCTGTCCCCCAACAGCCCGACGGACGCGGCCTCATGACGGCAGCCCCGTCGGGATTCCCAGCGAAAGGCACCACCGTGTACGACTCCCACGACGGCCACGACGTCGCCGACTGGACGCCGGGCGAGTGCGACCACTGCACCGGCGGCGAGCCCGTCGAAACGCCGCTCGGCTTCATCTACTGCGCGTGCCAGATCGGCCAGGGCGCCGCCCCCGAGAACTGCCTCTGCGGCCCCGAGGACGACTGACCGGCACAGCACGAAGCCCCGCAGCAACCGCCGACCTTGCCGGGTGACATGCGGTTGCTGCGGGGCCAATCCGATCCCCTCTCAGAGACCAGAGGACTCCAGCATGCCCGGAAACACCGCCTCGCCGCAGCCCCGTTGCGAGGCCGCCCACCTCGGCGACGCCAGCCCCTGCGAGGGCCCGCGCGACGCCGTGACCGTCGTCGACCGCCACGGCGACGCCGCCAAGGCCTGCGTGCACCACGGCATCCGGCTGTACGCCAGCCTGGTCGGCCCCCGGGTCTACCCCGGCAGCGTCCCCGCCGCGGCCACGGAGGTCTACAACCGCGCCCAGACCACCTCCGCGTTCGCCTGGCTCGACCACCACCAGCTCCCCACGGAGGACGAGCGGTGACCGAGTACGCCCCGAACGTGATCCCGTTCCGGCCCGAGCCCGCCGAGGTCAAGGCCGCCGAGCAGGCAGTGATCGGCGCCGCCCTGCTCGACCCCGCCCAGATTCCCGCGCTCGCCACCCAGCTCGGCGACCCGGGCGTGTTCTACCACCCGGCGCACGAGACGATCTGGCGCGCCATCGTCCGCATGGCCGACGGCGAGCGGCCGGTGGACCCGGTGCTGCTGGCCGGTGTTCTGCGGGCCCAGGGCGACCTGGTCCGTGTCGGTGGGCCCGGCTACCTGCACACCTGCATCGCGGCCACCCCGACCGCCGCGAACGGTGACTACTACGCCGAGGTCGTGCGCGGGGCCGCCGAGCGGCGCCGGATCAACACCGCCACCAGCCGCCTGGCCCACATGGCCGGCGACGACCAGGCCGACCTGGACGCCGTCCGCACCGCCGCACTCGCCGCCCTGGCGGACCTCGCCTCCGGCGAGACCTGGCTCGACCCCGTCCCGCTCGGCTCCCACGGCGCCCTGCCCACCTTCCCCGTCCGTGCCCTGCCCGGCTGGGTGGGCGCGTACGTGGAGGCGGTGGCGGAGTTCACCCAGACCCCGGCCGACATGGCCGCCACCATGTCCCTGGCCGCGCTGTCGACCGCCGCCGGCGGGCGGGTGAACGTGGAGATCCGGCCCGGCTGGCGCGAGCAGTCGAACCTCTACCTGGTCTGCGCGATGCCCCCGGCCAGCCGCAAGTCCGACGTCTTCGCCTTCATGACTGGCGCGGTCTACCGCGTCGAGGACGAGCTCCGTGCCGAGGCCAAGGGGCGGATCATCGAGGCGGAGACCGCCAAGGAGACCGCGCTGGCCGAGGTCGAGGCGCTGATGGCCAAGGCCCGCAAGAACCCTGACCTCGACCGCGCGCACCTGGTGGCCGAGATCTCCGGTGCCCGGATGCTGGCCGACGAGATCGTCGTGCCACCGAGCCCGCGGTTGACCCTGTCCGGGGACATCACCCCGGAGACCGTCACCCACCAGCTCGGCGTGCACCGCTGCCTGGCCGCGCTCTCGCCCGAGGGCGACCTGTTCGACAGCATCGTCGGCCGCTACAGCAGCAAGCCCAACCTCGGGGTATTCCTCCAGGCCCACAAGGGCGAGCGGCTCCAGGCCGACCGGATCACCCGCGAGCAGCCCACCGTGGACAAGCCCGCGCTCACCATCGGGGTCACCCCGCAGCCCGCCGTCCTCCAGGAGCTCGGCGCCGCCCCCGGCGCCCGGGACCGCGGCCTGCTCGCGCGCTTCCTGTACTCCCTCCCGCCCTCCAACCTGGGCTACCGGAAGATCCGCACGACCCCCATCCCCGACGCCGTCGCCACCACCTACGACGTCCGTCTGTCCGCGCTCCTGCGCGCCCTCACCGCGTTGGAAGAGCCGGTCACCGTGAGGATGACCGAGGCCGCCGACCTCGCCGTCGAGAAGCTGCAGGAGAAGTTCGAGGTCCAGCTCCGCCCGGACGAGCCGCTCGCCCACATCAAGGACTGGGCCGGCAAGCTCGTCGGCCACATCGCCCGCCTCGCGGTCCTCCTCCACCTCGCCGACCACGTCGGCGGCGACTGGCGCGTACCCGTCCAGGCCGGCACCGTCGACCGGGCCGCCGAGATCGCCGAGTACTACACCGCCCACACCCTCGCCGTCTTCGACCTGATCGCCGCCGACCCCGCCACCGAGGACGCCCACGCCCTCCTCCAGTGGCTCCAGCGGCCGAAGAAGGACGGCACCCACCGCAGCCACATCAAGGCCCACGACGCCGTCGCGTCGTCCCGCCGGTTCAAGAAGGTCGTCGACGTCGAACCCGCCCTCGCCCTCCTCGAACAGCACGGCTGGCTCCGCACCGACCAGCCCCCGGCGAGCGGCCAGCGCGGCCGGCCCCAGGCCGTCACCTACCGCGTCCACCCGCTCCTGAGCACCCCCGCGGACACGCACTCGATCACGTAACCGTCAGGAACGTCAGGACAAAGCCCTGACCTGGCGATACGCCGCCGGACGAGCAGTCAGGGCACGTCAGGCCTGTCAGGGATAGCCGAGATCTCCTGACAGGCCTGACAACCCCTGACGCCGGGCCAGGGACCGTATCGGCAGGTCAGAGGGTTCCCCTGACATCCCTGACGCCTTCCGCCCTCCGCCGCCGACCGCGCGAGGGCTCGTAACCCTCCGCACCCACAGCAGGAGATCCGCCATGCCCAAGCGCGAACTGCTCAAGCTCCCCGTCGTGCTCGCCGAACTCGGCATGTCCCGTGCCGCCTTCTACCGGATGCGCGCCCGAGGCAAGGCCCCGCGCCTCATCAAGCTCCCCAACGGCCAGGTCCGGGTCGACCGGGCCGACCTGAACGCGTGGCTCGAAGCCTGCGAGGTGGCCGCCTGATGGCGACCTCGTACAAGGTCAAGTTCTGGGACCACCGACACCGCCCGGACCGGCGGGCGCCCTGGATGGTCCGCTGGACCGTCGCCGGGCGGGAGTTCTCCGAGTCCTTCCTGACCAAGACCGCGGCCGACGGCCGGAAGTCCGAGCTGATCTCGGCCCTCCGCGAGGGACAGCCCTTCGACGTCGGCCGTGGTCTGCCGCTCTCCGAGCTCCGCAAGGAGAAGCAGATCACCTGGTACGAGCTCGGCCGGCGGTACGTCGAGGCCCGCTGGGAGGGGGCTCCGGCCAAGACCCGCACAACCTGGGCCGACGCCCTCGCCACGGTCACGTTCGAGCTGGTGAAGTCGAAGGCCGGCATGCCGGACAAGCGGGTCGTCCGCCGGGCGCTCTACAGCTGGGCCTTCAACGTGAACGCGTGGGGCGAGGAGCCGCCGGCGGACTGGGCCAAGGCCCTGGCGTGGGTGCAGAAGCAGTCGGTGCCGGTCTCCGCCTTCGAGGAGCCGCCGATGGTGCGCCGCCTGCTGAACGCCCTCGCAGTGAAGCTGGACGGCAAGAAGGCCGCCCCCTCGGTCATCCTGCGGAAGCGCCGCATCCTGGGTCACCTCTTCGGCTACGCCGTGGAGGAGGGTTACCTGGCCGCCAACCCCCTGCCGACCGTGCAGTGGCAGCCGCCGGAGTCCGAGGAGGAGGTCGACCCGGGCCTGGTGGTGAACGAGGACCAGGCCGCCGCGCTCATCGAGGCGGTGGGACGCCAGGGGAAGCGCGGCGCCCACCTCCGGGCCTTCTTCGCCTGCCTCTACTTCGGCTGGCTGCGGCCGGCCGAGGCCGTGTTCCTCACGCTCGCCCGCTGCCACCTGCCCGCCGAGGGCTGGGGCTACGTGGTCCTGGACGAGACACGGCCGCGGGTCGGCTCGTCCTGGACGGACGACGGGACGTCGCACGACAAGCGCGGTCTGAAGCACCGGGCCGAGAAGGCGACCCGCCGCGTCCCGATCCCGCCCGAGCTGGTGGAGATCCTGCGGGACCACGTCGCCGCCTTCGGCGCTGCACCCGATGGCCGGCTGTTCCGGACGTCCCGGGGCGGGATGGTGCAGGAGAGCGGGTACGGGGTCGTCTGGCAGCGGGCCCGCGCCGAGGTGCTGTCGCCGGCCGAGTGCGCCACGAGGCTCGGCAAGCGGCCGTACGACCTGCGGCACGCGGGGATCTCGCTCGGGCTGAACTCCGGGGTCGACCCGACGGAGGTCGCCCGGCGGGCGGGACACAGCGTGGCCGTCATGCTCCGGGTCTACGCGAAGTGCCTGCACGGCACCGTCGAGTACGCGAACGAGCTGATCTCGAAGCGGCTCAACCGGAACCGCCGGACGTTGCCGCCGGCACCGGATCCTGGTCCGTAGCTGGTCCGTACGCGCTGGTCAGCGCCGGGATCCAGGCGGAACCAGGTGAGACAAACCACGCAAAACGCCCACCCGGCGTGACCGGTGTTCGAGCACGACAAAACAGCCCCTGATCTGCGTTTCCGCAGATCAGGGGCTGTTTTCTATCCTGTGGCTGGTGCAGGGTTCGAACCTGCGTAGCTTGCGCGACAGATTTACAGTCTGCTCCCTTTGGCCGCTCGGGCAACCAGCCAGGATTTTTGTTTCCCGGGGCGCTTGCCCCGTTCGACTTCGTAAACGATACCCGATGCCGGGGGGTGCTCCGCCACTCGGTAGGTCACGCGATGATCAAGGCGTACGGCGTGGCTGTCGGGGGCGGCGGCGGGGTGGCGCTGGATAGGCTGGGACGGCGGGCGCCCGGTGGGGCGGGCCGTGCCAGTGAAGCCAGAGCATCAAGGAGACCAACACCCATGGCCGACTCCAGTTTCGACATCGTCTCGAAGGTCGAGTGGCAGGAGGTCGACAACGCGATCAACCAGACCTCCCGCGAGATCGCCACCCGTTTCGACTTCAAGGGCGTGGGCGGCGAGATCAGCCGCTCCGGCGAGAAGATCGAGATGAAGGCGAGCGGCGAGGAGCGCGTGAAGGCCATCCTCGACGTCCTGCAGGGCAAGTTCATCAAGCGCGGGCTCTCGCTGAAGGCCCTGGAGCCCGGTGAGCCGCAGCTGTCCGGCAAGGAGTACAAGATCTTCGCGGACGTGAAGGAGGGCATCTCCACGGAGGATGCCAAGAAGGTCGCGAAGATCATCCGCGACGAGGGCCCGAAGGGCGTCAAGGCGCAGGTCCAGGGTGACGAGCTGCGGGTCAGCTCGAAGAGCCGCGACGACCTGCAGACCGTGCAGGCCCTGCTCAAGGGCAAGGACCTGGACTTCGCGATCCAGTTCGTGAACTACCGCTGACCCGGCCGCCGGTCGCACGGCGCGGCCCCGGTCCCGCAGCAGGCCTGCTGCGGGACCGGGGCCTTCGTGTGCGCGGGCTCCGGCGGACCGGGCCCGGGGTCAGCGGACGGCCGGGTGCGGGCGCGCCGCCGCGGCCGCGTCGGCCAGGGCCTGGGTCTGCGCCCTGAGGTCGGCGAGCCGGTCGTCCAGGGACGCCGACGGACCGGTGCCCGCGGACTTCGACGGGACCGGCACGGGGGGCAGCGACGGCAGCGAGGGCGCCGGGAGCTGACCGAGCAACCCCTGCAGGGTGCTCTGCAGGCTCGCCAGGATCCCCTGCAGCGTGGAGCCGACGTCGGGGACGGCGGAGGTCAGGGACGACACCAGGCCGGTGAGCAGTTGGACGACGCCACCGACCGCGCCGAGGGCCGCGGACGGGTCCGGGGTCGACGGCAGGGAGGGCGTGGAGGGGAGGGAGGGCGTGGAGGGCAGGGCGGGCGCCGCGGGGAGGGCCGGCAGTGCGGGTGCCCCCGGCACGGTGACCGGCAGCGGCACGTCGGCCGCCGGGAGGTCGACCGCGGCGACGGTGGAGACGGTGGAGGTTCGGGGGGCCGCCGCGCCGTTGGCGGCGGGGGTGGCGGATGCCGTGGCGACCGGGGTCAGCACGAGGGCCGTCGTCAGCGCGGCGGTCATCCAGGTGGCACGCATGGGTACTGCTTCCTCTCAGTGCGAGTCAGGCGAGTTCGCCTGACTCACACCGTGGGGCAGTACTCCGGGTGCAGCCACCGCACGTACGCCGAACGGTGCGCGGCTCAGCCGGCGTCCGCCCAGCCCTCGGTGCTGCGGTGGGCGGCCAGGCCGACGGACTCGAACTCGTCCGCCCGGCCGGCCTCGGTGCGGGCGCCGATCCGGCGCAGCGCCCGGGAGATCGGAGTGCCCTCGGCCGGGGAGGGCGCGAACTCGCCGGTGCCGAGCGGGCCGAGGGCGATCCGGCCGTCCTCCCAGACGACGGCCCGCTGGCTGCCGGTACCGCCGAAGTAGTCGGCCTCGACGCAGGCCACCGGTCCGGCCTTGGACCAGGCGGCGAGCCGGAGCTGGAAGCCGTCCGGGTGCCGGCCCGGGCCGGGCCCGTGGACGGGCTTCGGCGTGCCGTCGTCGACCTGGAGCGCGGCGCGCACCTCGGGGGTGACCGGGATCAGGGCCAGGCCCTGGGCCAGCGGAACCACCCGGGCTGCCGGGACCTCCGCCGCCGCCACCGTCAGCAGTTCCAATGTTCCTATCAGCGCCTGGAGTTCATAGGACATGCCGGCCATCGTGTCCCACCCCACCGACAGTCGGCCCGGAGTTTATGATTCCGTGCCCGGCCGGAGCCCGTAGAGCAGCGTGAAGATCGTCACGTCCATGGCGTCCTCGGTGGTGCTGGGGCCCTCGGCGTTCAACTCCTCGATGATCTCGGCGAACCGGGCCCGCAGCCGCAGCAGCCGGTCCGGGCTGAGCCGCAGCACCGAGTGCGAGAACAGGCCGGGCGGGCCGACCGAGCCGTCCCGGGGGGAGCTGAAGTCCAGCCGGTCGCCAAGGACTTGGGCCTGGAAGTCGCCGCGGAGCCGGTCGATGGCGGCCAGGATGGCGTCGTACGCCTCCGAGCGGGCCGGGGAGTCGGCGGTGAACATCTCGGGGGCGAGCCGGATCGACTCCTGGGCGGCCGCGTAGCGGCTCTCGACGATGCCGGAGACCAGCCGGGTGCCGGCGACCAGGACCAGTCCGGCCTTCTCCAGCTGCTTGATGTGCCGGTAGAGCTTGGTCTGCGGTTCGCCGAGTTCGGCGGCGATCTCCTTGGCGGTCAGCGGACGGCCCCGGGCCGAGCTGAGGGCGCCGAGGATGGCGAGGCGCAGCGGGTCGGCCATCGCCTTGAGGACGGCCGGATCCGCCACCTGGCGTTCCTTGATCCAGGTGACGGGCTGGTCGTCGGTCTCGGCGGGTTCCGGTTCGTGCTCGGCCACGGGCTCACCTTCGCAGATCGTCGGCGCGGCGTGCAATCACGGTCCAGTGAGCACTCACCCTTGCGCAATCACTCATGACTCCGACATCATTCACGACATTGTGAACGATGTCGAAGGCGCGAACATGCGCGCCACGGAAGACACGGACGAGGACACGAACGGCGGGGCGGGCATGGCGGACGGGGTGGACATGGCGGGCACGGCGGGGACGACCGGCACCGCGAGAGCGACCGACGGGGCGGGGACCGACAGAGCGGGGACCGACAGGGCGGGCACGGCGAAGGCGACGACTCCGGCCGGGACCCCCGCCGTCCCGCCCGTCCCGCCCGTCCCGCTCCGGCGCAACCTGCGCTTCCAGGCCCTCTGGGCCGGTCAGGCCTGCGCCACCCTCGGCATGCGGATCGGCGACACCGCCTTCCCGCTGCTGGTCCTCGCGGTCACCGGATCCTCCACCGCCGCCGGGGCCTTCGGCGCCGTCCAGATGACGGCGACGCTGGTGCTGGGCGTCCACGGCGGCGCCGTCGCCGACCGCTTCGACCGCCGCCGGGTGCTGATCGCCGCCGACGGCGCCCGCCTCCTCGCCTCCGCGAGCGTCCCGGCGGCCCTGGCGCTGCACCGGCTGACCCTGGTCCACCTGCTGCTGGTCGCCGCCGTCGTCGGTGCCACCGTCTCGTACAGCGGCCCGATCCGGATGCTGGCCCTTCGGTCGGTGGTGGCTCCGGAGCAGCTGCGGCAGGCCCTCGCACAGGACGAGGCCCGGATGAGCGGGGCCTCGCTGGCCGGTCCGCCGCTGGCCGGCCTGCTGCTCGGGCTCGGCCGTGCGGTGCCGTTCCTCGCCACCACGCTCGCCTCGCTGCTGGCGGTGGCCGCCGCCGTCCTGGTGCGCTTCCCGGGCCGGCCGCAGCCGGCCGCCGCCGACGCCCACGGCCCGCAGCACGCCCCCGACACTCAGGACGGCCACGCACCCGCCGCGCCCCCGCAGCCCGGCGGCGCCCTGGCCGGCTTCCGCGTCCTCGCCGCCGCCCCGCTGCTGCGCCCCGCCCTGGCCGTCCTGCTGGTCATCAACCTCGCCGGAACGGCCCTGGTGCTGCCGGTGATGGTGCTCCTGCGCGAGCACGGCACCAGCAGCGGCGGGATCGGGCTGACACTGGCGGGCGAGGCCCTCGGGGCGCTGGCCGGCACGGTGCTGGTCTCCCGGCTGCACCGGCTGGCCGGGCCCGGCGTGCTGCTGTTGGCGACCGCCTGGACCGCCGTGCCGGTGACGCTGTCGCCGCTGCTGCCGGGCGGTGCGCCGACCGTCTTCGCGGCCTTGTTCGTGGTCGGGGCCGGCGTCCCCGCACTGCGGGTGATGATCGACCTGCTGGTGTTCCAGCAGGTGCCGGACGAGCTGCGCGGCCGGGTCATCGCCGCGACCATCACGCTGATCACCGCGGGCATGCCGGCCGGCACGCTGGCCAGCGGCCTGCTGCTGGACCACCTCTCCCCCGCCGCCGCGCTGACCGCGATCGCCGCCCTGCTCGCCGCGGCCCTGGTGCCCGCGACGGCGGGCCGGACGCTGCGCCGCGCCGCGTGGCCGGAGGCCCGGACGGCCCCCTCCGCCGGCTGACGGGCGCTCACCCGGGCGGGTGCACGCCGCATGCGGCACCCCGGGCAACCGGGTGAACTGGCCGGGTACGGCCCGCCCGGGGGCACTGCCCCCGGGCGCGCCCGCCGCCCGCACCGCCGACCGGGGCCGTACCGGAGGAGGACCATGAGTTCCACGGACGCGCCCTCACCCCGGCGGGAGGGCCCGAGGCGCCCGCAGCGGGCCGGGCCACCCGGGAGCGGACCGACGCGGTGGGCGCCCGGACGGCCGCCGCGCCCCGGGCGTCCTGGCTGCCGCGCGCCCTGATGACGACCGGTTCGGTCGGCGGCCCGCGCCCCGCGCCGACCACGGCGGTCTGCGGCCTGGCCTGCGTCTTCCTCTGCCCCGTGCAGGCCGAGGCGATCGTGCTCCCGGTGGACTGCCCGGACGAGCTCGCCGACGTCGAGGGCCGGATCGACGACCTCGACCTGCGCGACGCCGTCCGCCGCCGGGACCTCTTCGGCGGCCCACGCCCCTACGCCCTCACGCCCTCACGCCCCGACGCCCCGCCACCCACGCCACCCGCGCCGCCCGCACCTCACCCGCATCGCCCGCACCGACCGCTCAGGGAGCGCTGATGACCGACGAACTCGCCCTCCGGATCGCGGAGCTGATGCCCCGCGCCAAGGCCGACCTGGCCGAACTGGTGGCCATCCCGTCCGTCGCCGACCCCCGCCAGTACCCGCCGGAGAAGTGCCGGGAGGCAGCCGAGTGGGTCGCCGGTGCCTTCACCGAAGCCGGGCTCCGGGACGTCCACCTGGAGGAGACCCCGGACGGCAGCCACGCCGTGATCGGCCACCGCCCGCCCCCGCCCGGCGCCCCGACCGTCCTGCTCTACTGCCACTACGACGTGCAGCCACCGCTCGACGACGCCGCCTGGGAGTCCCCGCCGTTCCGGCTCACCGAGCGCGACGGCCGCTGGTACGGGCGCGGAGCCGCCGACTGCAAGGGCAACATCGTCATGCACCTCACCGCGCTGCGGGCGCTCGGCGAGGGCGTTCCGGTCGGCCTCAAGCTGGTCGTCGAGGGCTCCGAGGAGCAGGGCACCGGAGGCCTGGAGGCGTACGTGCCGCCGCACGCCGGGGAGCTGCACGCCGACGCGCTGCTGGTCTGCGACACCGGCAACGCCGCGGTCGGCGTGCCGACCGCCACCACCTCACTGCGCGGGGTGGTCACCGTGGTGGTGACCGTTCGGGCGCTCCGCGGCGACATGCACTCCGGCATGTTCGGCGGCCCGGCCCCGGACGCGCTCGCCGCGCTGATCCGGATGCTCGACTCGCTGCGCGACGTCGACGGCGGCACCCGGGTCGAGGGCCTGGACTGCGCGGGGAGCTGGAGCGGCGTCGGCTACGACGAGACGCAGTTCCGCACCGACGCCGGCGTGCTGGACGGCGTGCGGCTGACCGGCTCGGGCACCGTCGCCGACCGGCTCTGGGCCCGCCCCGCGGTGACCGTCCTCGGCATCGACTGCCCTCCCGTGGTCGGTTCCGCCGCCGCCGTCCCGGCCACCGCCCGGGCCCGGGTGAGCCTGCGGGTGCCGCCCGGCACCGGGGCGCGGGCCGCCCAGGACGCGCTGATCGCCCACCTGGAGTCCGCCGCGCCCTGGGGCGTGCTGGTGGACGTCGAGCGGGAGAGCGCCGGTGCGCCGTTCCGCGCGGAGACCGGTGGGCCCGCGTACTCCGCACTCGACGCGGCGATGCGGGAGGTCTACGGCCGGCCGATCTCCTTCCTCGGCCAGGGCGGCTCGATCCCGCTCTGCAACGTGTTCGCCACGACCTTCCCCGACGCGGAGATCGTGCTGATGGGCGTCGAGGAGCCGCGCTGCCTGATCCACGCGCCCAACGAGAGCGTCGACCCCGGGGAGATCGAGCACATGGCCCACGTCGAGGCGTTGTTCCTCCGGCACTTCGCCAACTCGGCCCGCACGTGATGGAGTTCAGTGAGTCCGCGCAGCACCCGGACCGTTCCGAGGAGGACCCGACCGTGCCCCGACCCTTCACCACCGAGGACTACTCCGCCCGGATGGCCCGGGCCACCGCCGAGGCGACCGCCGCCGGACTGGCCGGGCTGGTCGTCGCCCCCGGCCCCGACCTGGTCTACCTGTGCGGCTACCAGCCCACCGCGATCACCGAGCGGCTGACCGCCCTGGTGCTCACCCCCGGCCGCGAACCCGCCCTCGTGGTGCCCCGGTTGGAGCGCCCGGACGCCGAGAAGGCGCCCGGCGCCCCGGCCGTCCGGCTGCTCGACTGGTCGGACGGCGCGGACCCGTACGCCACCGCCGGCCCGTTGCTGGACCCGGCCGGCCGGTACGGCATCTCCGACAACGCCTGGGCGATGCACCTGCTGGGGCTCCAGTCGGCGCTGCCCGGCACCGGCTTCACGTCGCTCACCGAGACCCTGCCGATGCTGCGCGCCGTCAAGGACGCCGACGAGCTGGAGCGGCTGGCCGCGGCCGGCGGCGCGGCGGACGCCGCCTACCGCGGCATCCTGGAGGTCGCCTTCGCCGGCCGCCGGGAGACGGACGTCGCCGCCGACCTCGGCGCACTGCTCATCCGGTACGGGCACAGCCAGGTCGACTTCACCGTGGTCGGCTCCGGCCCGAACGGCGCCAACCCGCACCACGAGGCCGGCGACCGGGTGATCCGTCCCGGCGACACCGTGGTGCTGGACTTCGGCGGCCTCAAGGACGGCTACGGCTCCGACACCACCCGCACCGTGCACGTCGGCACCGACGTCCCGGCGGAGGTGCGGAAGGTGCACGACGTGGTCCGGCTCGCCCAGCAGACCGCCTTCGAGGCCGTCCGGCCCGGCGTCAGCTGCCAGGAGATCGACCGGACGGCCCGGCGGGTGATCACCGAGGCCGGCTACGGCGAGTACTTCATCCACCGCACCGGGCACGGCATCGGCATCACCACGCACGAGCCGCCCTACCTGGTCGAGGGCGAGGAGCGGCCGCTGGTGCCCGGCATGTGCTTCTCGATCGAGCCCGGGGTCTACCTGCCGGGCCGCTTCGGAGTGCGGATCGAGGACATCGTCGCCGTCACCCCGACCGGCGGGCGGCGGCTCAACAACACCCCGCACGAGTTGGGCACCGTCTCCTGAGCCCGCGGATGGACCGGCCGGCGGGGCCGCGGACCGGACAACCGACGGAACGGCCGATGGAACGGCGGACGGAACGGCCGGGGCCGGCGCCGGCCACCGCGGACGGCGTCCCCGCGGCCCGGCCGGGGCGGCGGGCCCTTGCGCCGGCCGGGGCAATTCTTAAGAAGCCGTCATCGTCCACCCAGAGTCCTTCAAGCTTGCCTTGCTAGTTTTCGTGCGCATGACCAAGCTGCTCCGGCCGGCCCCGCCACCGCCCGCGCGAGCCGGGCGACTGCGCCCCGTGACCGCGCCCCGCCCCCGCCGGACCGGGCTGGCCGGGCTCAGACTCCTGGCCTGGCCGCTGTACCTGACCGGCTTCGTCTGGTTCCTGCGCACCCAGGGCCTGCCCTCCGCCAACGACGTGGTGTTCCTCTGGCTGATCGGCGCACTGCTGACCGCCGCCGTGCACAGCGGGCACGGCACCCGGGGCTTCCTGCTGGTGCTGCGCGACTGGCTGCCGGTGATGGCCGCGGTCTGGACGTACTCGCTGCTGCGCGGCTACGGCGCGCACACCCCGTGGGCCCCGCACTGGCTGCCCCAGCTGCGCGCCGACGAGGTGCTCGGCTTCGGCGAGACCTGGACGGTCCGGCTCCAGCACGCGCTGTACACGCCCGGCTCGCCGGCCTGGTACGACTACCTGGCCGCCGCCGTCTACCTCTCGCACTTCTTCCTGGTCTTCACGCTGCTCGCGGTGCTCTGGCGCCGCCGCCACGACCGCTTCCGGCAACTGCTGGTCTGCTACCTGGCGCTGACCTTCGCCGGCTTCGCGACCTACCTGCTCTACCCGGCCGACCCGCCGTGGCTGGTCGCCCAGCAGGGCCACCTGCCCGGACTCAACCGGGTGGTGTGGGACGTGATCTCGGCGAGCGGGCTGCCGCAGGCCGACTCGCTGGTCGAGAACGGCAGCCAGTTCGCCAACGACGTCGCCGCGATGCCCTCGCTGCACTCCGCGTACCCCGCGATGCTGCTGTTCTTCTTCTGGCCGACGGCCCGCCCCTGGCTGCGGGCGCTGCTGGTCGCGTACCCGCTCGCGATGGCGTTCACCCTGGTGTACGGCGCCGAGCACTTCATCGTGGACATCTTCGCGGGCTGGGCGTACGCGGCCGTGGTGGTGTTCGGGGCGCGGTGGCTGCGGCGACGGCGGGCCGCCCGCGCGGCCGCTCCGGCGGCGGTGCGCGCGGCGGCCGGTGCGGCGGGCGGTGCGGCGGCCGGTGCGGCGGGCGGTGCGGCGGCGGGCAGTTCCCGGCCCGGTGCGGCGGCCGGTTCCGCAGGAGCCCCGGCCGAAGCCCCGGCCGGAGTCCCCGCCGACAGGGCAGACTTGGCCGCGTGCCGAACCCGACCCGACCCCCAGTGAAACCGACCGCCGAACAGCTGCTGGCCGCCCAGGACACCACCATCCCGGACGTCACCGGGCCCGGGCTGCGCGTGCTGTTCTGCGGCATCAACCCGGGCCTGTGGTCCGGTGCCACCGGCCACCACTTCGCCCGCCCCGGCAACCGCTTCTGGCCCGCCCTGCACCGCTCCGGGTTCACCGAGCGCCAGCTCCGCCCGGACGAGCAGGGCGGGCTGCCCGCCCTCGGCCTGGGCATCACCAACGTCGCCCCGCGCGCCACCGCCAAGGCCGACGAACTGACCGCGGAGGAGCTGCGCGAGGGCGGCGCCGCGCTCACCGAGCGGGTGCTCCGGCTGCGCCCGCGCGTCCTGGCCGTGCTGGGCATCGGCGCCTACCGGACGGCCTTCGGCCGGCGGAAGGCCGTGATCGGCCGCCAGCCCGACGGCATCGGCGACACGGAGGTGTGGGTGCTGCCCAACCCGAGCGGGCTCAACGCGCACTACACGCTGGACGCACTGGCGGCCGAGTTCCGCACGCTCCGGGAGTCGCTGGACGACTGAGTCGTAGACCCGCTGATTCGTAGGACCGCTGAGTCGCCGGACAGCTGACGCCCGCCCGGGCGGCCGGCCCGTCAGACCGCCGCCAGGCCGTCCGGCAGCGGGAGTTCGCGCAGCTCGCGGATCACCGCTCACGGCTCACGCCCCCACGGCGAGCTCCAGCGCGGCCAGCCGGGCCGGGTCGGCGACCACCTCGAAGCCGGCCACCCGGCCGCCCGTGACGGCCACCCGCAGCACCAGCCGCAGCCGTCCGCCCGGGGCGATCACGATGCCCGGGACGCCGTCCACCAGTGCCACCGCGCCGAACCGGGCCCGCCGGCCGAGCACCGCGGTCTCCCGGGCGACCTCCGCCGCGCCCCGGGCCACCGGGGCGCGGCCGGGCGGCAGCGCGGCCGGGTCGGCGCGGCGCACCACGTCCGGCGCCAGCACCGCCAGCAGCTCGGCGAGGTCACCGCCCCGGGAGGCGGCCAGGAACGCCTCCACCACCCTCCGGTGCCCGGCCAGCCGCTCCGGCGGCAGCGCGGGCGTGCCGCGCACCCGCCGCCGGGCCCGGGAGGCCAGCTTCTTGGCGGCCACCGGGGTCCGCCCGACGATCGGCGCGATCTGCTCGAACGGCACCGCGAACCCGTCGTGCAGCACGAAGGCGACCCGCTCGGCCGGCCCCAGGCGGTCCAGCACCACCAGCAGCGCCCGGCCGACCGACTCCACCAGCAGCGCCTCCCGCTCCGGGCCCGCGTCAGCGGACGCCACCTCCGGCAGGGCCTCCCCGACCGGCTCCTCGCGGCGTGCCGCGCGCGCCCGCAGCAGGTCCAGGCAGATCCTGGAGACCACCGTGGTCAGCCAGCCCGGCAGGTTCTCCACCGCGTCCGGTCCGGCCCGGTCCAGCCGCAACCAGGCCTCCTGGACCGCCTCCTCCGCCTCGCCCGTCGACCCGAGCATCCGCAGGGCGACCGCCCCCAGCCGACCGCGCTCGGCCTCGAACCGCTCCGCCAGCACCCCGTCCCGGTCCATCGGTCACCTTTCGTCGGCCCGGCCCGTCACCCCCCATGACGAACCGTCCAGCACCGAAGTGACCGGGAGAGACCTGTGACCACCCCCACCCTGCTGCACCTGGACTCCAGCACCGGCGCCGGCGACTCGGTCAGCCGCGCGCTGACCGCCCGCTTCGCCGCCGCCTGGCGGGCCCGGCACGGCACCGCCGGCCGCCACCGGCACCGTGACCTCGCCGCCGACCCCGTCCCCGCGGTGCGGGCCGCCTACGAGTCGCTCGGCCGCCGGGCCGGAGCGCGGGGCGCGCTCCCGCCGGACGCGGTCGCCGCGCTCGTCGAGGGGGCAGGGGAGGAACGCGAGTGGGCGCTCACCCGCCCGCTGGTCGAGGAGCTGCGGGCCGCCGACACCCTGCTGCTCGGCGCCCCGATGTACAATTTCACCGTCTCGGCCGGCCTCAAGGCCTGGATCGACCGGGTCACCTTCCCCGGTGTGCTGCACGACCCCGGCACCGGCGAGGCGCTGCTGCGCGACACCCGGGTCGTGGTCGTCGCCACCCGGGGCGGCGGCTACGGGCCGGGCACCCCGCGCGAGCACTGCGACTTCCAGGTCCCGTACCTGCGGGCCCACTTCGGCAACCTCGGGGTCGCGGCGGAGAACCTGCACGTCGTCGTCGCCGAGCTCACCCGCGCCGCGGACGACCCCGCCCTGGCCGGGCTGCGGCCGCTCGCCGCGCGGTCGCTGGCGGACGCCGGGGCCCGCCTGGACGCCCTGGCCGCGGCCGGCTGACGGCGGGCGCCCCGGCCGCACGGAACCCGCGCGCCGCCACCGCCCGACGGACCGGACCCACCGCCCGACGGACTGCCCCCTACAGCGGCGTGACGGCCTTCAGCACCAGCAGCAGGGCCACCGCGGCGTTGAGCGCGCAGAGCGCCGACGCCGCGGTGCCCACCGCGGCGACCATCGCGGCCAGGCCGGCCGGGGTCTTCGCCGGCGGCCAGTTGCGCGAGGTGGGCACCGGGCCGAGCAGCGCGGCCACCCGGCGCGGCACCGGGCCGGGCGCCGGGGCGGGGGCCACGAAGGCCGCGAAGCCCGGGGCGGGCGCCGCGTGCGACACCAGGGCGGCCCGGGCCACCGCCCGAGCGGTGATCCGGCGGTCGCCCACCGCCTGGGCCGACTCCTCGTCCGCCCAGCGCTCCGCGCTGTACGCCACCGCCTGCTGCAGCGGCCGCAGGAACGGGTTGACGCAGGCGGCGAGCTGGGTGGTCAGCAGGTAGCGGTGGTGGCGGTGCCGCAGGTGCGCCCGCTCGTGGGCGAGCAGCGCCTCGCGCTCGTCCTCGGCCAGTCCGGCCAGCATCCCGGTGGAGACCACCACCCGCCCGGGCGAGCCGGGCAGCGCGTACGCGTACGGGTTGGTGTCCGGCAGCACCGCGAGGTCGGCGGCGGACTCCGGCCCGTCGGGCAGCCCGGTCAGTGCCCGGCGGGCCCGGGACCGCACCCGCAGGTGGCGGCCGACCGTCCGGGCGCAGGCCGCGGCGACCAGCGCCAGCAGCCACATCGCGGCCGTCCCGACCGTCTCGTGGTACGGCAGGGCGGCCCGGACCTCCGGGTCGGACCAGCTGTCCGGGAGCGGGTTGCCGGGGATCTGCGCGGTGCCCACCACGCCGATCAGGCCGAGGCAGAGCACGCTGCACACCGCCATCACGGCGCTGATCACGGTCATCAGCCGGGCCGCGCCGCGCGGGTGCAGGTGCTGCTCGGTGAGGCGGGCGATCGGTACCGCGGTCAGCGGCAGGACGAGCGGGAGGAAGACGAAGAGGCCCACGGGTCAGCTCTCACGGTCGGCCGCTGCCGGGTCCGCGGACGCGGCGTCGAGCAACGCCCGCAGCAGGTCCTCGTCGTGCGGGAGCAGCGCGCTCACGAAGCTGGCCAGGACGGCGTCCCGGTCGGCCTCGCCGTCGAGCATCCGGCGCATCCGCAGCGCGGCCAGCCCGGCGGCGTCGGAGGAGGCCTGCCAGAGGTAGGAGCGGCCCGAACGGGTCCGCGAGACGGCGTTCTTGGCGTGCAGCCTGGACAGGATGGTCATCACCGTGGTGTACGCCAGGTCGCCCTCCAGGCGTTCCTGGACCCACCCCGCGGAGGCCGGGCCGGGTGCCTGCTGGAGCACCGCCAGCACCTGCGCCTCCAGCTCGCCCTGGCCGCGTCTGCGGGTCGGTGCCTCGCCCGCCGCGGGGGCGGGCCTCTCGTCTGCCATGGCGGCCCACTCCCTCCGGATGCCGTGCCCCTCGACCGGCGGAGCACGGGTTCATCCTAACGAGCGGTGCGCCGCTGCGAACCGCTCCGCGCACGGGTGCGGGGGCGCCCGCGGGGCCGGCGGCAGACGGGCGGCACGCGGGCGGCAGCCGGTCAGCCGGCAGGCTGCCGGGTGTCCTGCGGGGCGTTCTGCCGGCGGTCGAGCTCGGCGATGTCGGGGTGGTGCAGGTCGAACGCGGGGCACTCGGAGCGGATCCTCGGCAGGGTGACGAAGTTGTGCCGCGGCGGCGGGCAGGAGGTGGCCCACTCCAGCGAGCGCCCGTACCCCCACGGGTCGTCCTCCTCGACGCGCTCCCCGTGCACGGCGGTCGTCCAGACGTTGTAGAGGAACGGCAGGGTGGAGATGCCGAGCAGCAGCGCGCCGACGGTGGAGACGGTGTTGAGCGTGGTGAAGCCGTCCGAGGCGAGGTAGTCCGCGTACCGGCGGGGCATGCCCTCGGCGCCGAGCCAGTGCTGCACCAGGAAGGTCGCGTGGAAGCCGGTGAAGAGCGTCCAGAAGTGGATCCGCCCGAGCCGCTCGTCCAGCATCCGCCCGGTGAACTTGGGCCACCAGAAGTGGAAGCCGGCGAACATCGCGAAGACGACGGTGCCGAAGACCACGTAGTGGAAGTGGGCGACGACGAAGTACGAGTCGGAGACGTGGAAGTCGATCGGCGGGGCGGCGAGCAGCACCCCGGTCAGGCCGCCGAACAGGAAGGTGACCAGGAAGCCGACCGTCCACAGCATCGGCGTCTCGAAGCTCAGCGAGCCGTTCCACATGGTGCCGATCCAGTTGAAGAACTTCACCCCGGTGGGCACCGCGATCAGCATCGTCATGATCGAGAAGAACGGCAGCAGCACCTGCCCGGTGACGAACATGTGGTGCGCCCAGACGGTGATCGACAGACCGGTGATGGCGACGGTGGCGCCGACCAGACCGGAGTAGCCGAAGACCGGCTTGCGGCTGAAGACCGGGATGATCTCGGTGATGATGCCGAAGAACGGCAGCGCGATGATGTACACCTCCGGGTGGCCGAAGAACCAGAACAGGTGCTGCCACAGCAGCGCCCCGCCGTCGGCCGCGTCGAAGACCTGCGAGCCGAACCGGCGGTCCGACTCCAGGCAGAGCAGCGCGGCGGCCAGCACCGGGAAGGCGAACAGCACCAGCACCGCCGTGAGCAGGACGTTCCAGACGAAGATCGGCATCCGGAACAGCGTCATCCCGGGCGCCCGCAGGCAGACGATCGTGGTGATGAAGTTGACCGCGCCCATGATCGTGCCGAAGCCGGAGAGGGCCAGTCCCATGATCCACAGGTCGGCGCCGATCCCGGGGCTGTGCTCGGCGCCGTTCAGCGGCGCGTAGGCGAACCAGCCGAAGTCGGCGGCGCCGTCGGGCGTCAGGAAGCCGGACACGGCGATCAGCGAGCCGAACAGGTAGAGCCAGTAGGCGAGTGCGTTCAAGCGGGGGAAGGCGACGTCCGGGGCTCCGAGCTGGAGCGGCATGATCCAGTTCGCGAAGCCGGCGAACAGCGGGGTCGCGAACATCAGCAGCATGATCGTGCCGTGCATGGTGAACAGCTGGTTGAACTGCTCGTTGTCCATCAGCTGCAGCCCGGGCCGGGCCAGTTCGAGCCGCATCAGCAGCGCCATCACCCCGCCGGCCAGGAAGAAGACGAACGACGTGGTGATGTAGAGGGTGCCGATCCGCTTGTGGTCGGTGGTGGTGAGCCAGCCGACCAGGGCCCGGCCCCGCCGCCGCCGGGCGGCGCGCCGCAGGCGGTCCGCCCGGGGGGTGCGGGGCGGGCGCGGGCCCCGGTCCACGACGTCCTTCGGCAGCAGCGTCACGCGGCGCGCCTCCCGTGCTCGGGGCCGCACCGGGCCCGGCCAGTACCCGGTCCACCAGTACCAGCGGGCCGCGGCGGCGGCTCGGGGCGCGCGCGGCACGTCACCCGAACAGGCGCGGACCGGTTGCCCGCGGGCACGGCCCGGCGGACGGTCGTAGTCGGCACACCCGTTCGGCCGTGCGGGTCGACCGCCCCCGGGGCGACCGCCCCCAGTGGCTTCGGCACAGGAGGAACCCATGAGCAGCTCGAGCAGTAGGGCCAACTCCGGGTGGGTGACCGGCGGCGTGGTGTTCGCGGGCGTGATGATGATGCTCAACGGCGTGCTGGACGTGTTCCGGGGCATCATGGCGATCGCCAACGACGACGTCTTCGTCACCACCCCGAACTACGTCTTCAAGTTCAACCTCACCGGCTGGGGCTGGATCCATCTGATCATGGGTCTGCTGCTCGCGGCCGTCGGTTACTTCGTGATCACCGGCGCCGGATGGGCCCGGTACGTCGGCATCTTCCTCGCCTCGCTCAGCGCGGTCGAGAGCTTCCTGTCGCTGCCGTACTACCCGCTCTGGTCGATCATCGTGATCGCGCTGGACGCCTTCGTGATCTGGGCGCTCTGCGTCTACCGGCCCGAGACGGACTGACCGGGCGACCCGCCACGGGCCGCCCGGCCTCTCCGGACCTCCGGCCCATCCGGCCTCTCCGGCCTCGCCAGACCGTCCGGCCCCTCCGGACCGGCGGGCCCGCGCCGCACCCGGCCGCGGGCCCGCCGCACGCATCAGGCCCGGGCCCGCTGGGTGACGGCGATGCACACCAGCACCACCACCGCCGTCACCGGCGCGGCCGCCGGCAGGTCCTCGTCCAGCAGCAGCACCGACCAGAGCAGCGTCAGCAGCGGCTGCGCGAGCTGGAGCTGACTCGCCCTCGGCACCCCGATCGCGGCCATCCCCCGGTACCAGAGCACGAAGCCGCCGAACTGCGACACCCCCGCCGTGTACGCCAGCCCGGCCAGCGCCTTCGCACCGAGGTGCACCGGCTCGGCGGGCAGCGCGAGCACGGTGGTCAGCAGCGTCACCGGCAGCGCGGCCACCACCGCCCAGGCGATCACCTGGGCGCCCGGCAGAGCGCGGGAGAGCCGCCCGCCCTCCGCGTACCCGGCCGCGCACACCAGCAGGCCGGCCATCAGGTAGAGGTCCGCGACGCCCGGTCGGCCGTGGCTCTGCAGCAGGGTGAAGGCGAGCACCGCCACCGCACCGGCCAGCGCCGCCGCCCAGAACGCCCGGGACGGCCGCCGCCCGGTGCGCAGCGCCGCGAACACCGCCGTGGCCAGCGGCAGCATGCCGATGACCACCGCCGAGTGGGCCGTGGAGGAGGTCCGCAGGGCGAGCGTGGTCAGCAGCGGGAAGCCCAGCACGCAGCCGCCCGCCACCACCAGCAGCGCGGGCCAGTGCCGGCGTTCCGGCAGCGGGGCCCGGACGGCCGCCAGGTAGCCGGCGGCGAGCAGGCCGGCGACGGCGCCGCGCAGTCCGGTGGCGCTCCACGGGCCGAAGCCGGACAGGGCCCACGCGGTGGCGGGGAAGCTGAGGGAGAAGGAGGCCACCCCGAGGGCCGCCAGCGCGGTGCCGGAGGCGGGGGTCCGCGGTGCTATCGCGATCGAGTGGATAGCGCTATCTTGTGCCGTCATGAACGAGCGTAGCAGTGTCACCGAACTCGCCGATACCCTGCGGGCTGAGGTCGAGCGCTACCCGGAGGGCCGAAAGCTGCCCTCCAGCCGGGTCCTGATGGAACGCCACCAGGTCAGTCCGGTGACGGTCTCCCGGGCGATGGCGGTGCTCTCCGCCGAAGGCCTGGTCGTCTCCCGGCCCGGCGCCGGCGTGTTCCGGGCCGCGGCCTTCACCGGCGGCGCCCGCGCCGGCGTCCCGTCCACCGCCCGCCCCGGCGACCTCTCATGGCAGGAGGTCGCCCTGAGCGCCGACTCCGGCCCGCGCGACCTGCTCGCCGCACCGGTGTTCGCCACCCTCCGGGTGCCCCCGCCCGACGTCGTCGACCTGAACAGCGGCTACCCGCACGCCTCGCTGCTGCCCGAACGGCTGCTGGCCGCCGCGCTCGCCCGGGCCGGCCGCCGCCCGG
Source organism: Kitasatospora sp. NPDC101176 (assembly GCF_044768035.1). Classification (NCBI taxonomy): domain Bacteria; kingdom Bacillati; phylum Actinomycetota; class Actinomycetes; order Kitasatosporales; family Streptomycetaceae; genus Kitasatospora; species Kitasatospora sp. NPDC101176. The sequence continues at coordinate 39,454 of NZ_JBIWPA010000006.1, read as the reverse complement.
GCGCCTGGGACCGCCCGCCCACCGACGGCCTCACCGAACTGCGCGGCTGGTTCGCCCGCGGCATCGGCGGCCAGGGCGGCCCGATCGGCACCGGGGACGTCCTGATCACCGCCGGCGGGCAGAGCGGCCTCACCGTGGCCATGCGCTCGCTCGCCGCGCCCGGCTCCCCCGTCCTGGTCGAATCGCCGACGTACTCGGGCATCCTCGCGGTCGTCCGGGCGGCCGGACTGCGGCCGGTCCCCGTCCCGGTCGACGCCGACGGCGTCCGCACCGACCTGCTCGCCGACGCCTTCGACGCCACCCGGGCGCGGGTCTTCGTCTGCCAGCCGCTGTTCCAGAACCCCACCGGTGCGGTGCTCTCGCCCGCCCGGCGCGCCGAGGTGCTGCGGATCGCCCGGACGGCCGGCGCGTTCGTCGTCGAGGACGACTTCGCCCGGCTGCTCGTCCACTCCGACGCCCCCGCATTGCCGCGCCCGCTCGCCGCCGACGACCCGGACGGCGTCGTGGTGCACCTGCGCTCGCTGACCAAGGCCGCTTCGCCCAACCTGCGGGTCGGCGCCCTCACCGCCCGCGGCCCGGCGCTGGCCCGGCTGCGCGCCACCCAGGTGGTGGACAGCTTCTTCGTGCCGCGGCCGCTCCAGGAGGCGACCCTGGAGCTGGTCGCCGACCCCGGCTGGGCCCGCCACCTGCGCACCCTCGGCACCGAGCTGAAGGACCGCCGGACCGCCACCGTCGCCGCCCTGAACCGCGAGCTGCCCGGGCTGGTCGGCGCCCACAACCGCGGCGGGTACCACCTGTGGCTGCGGCTCCCGGACGGCGTCGACGACGGCGCGCTCACCGCGGCCGCGCTGCGCGCCGGCGTCCAGATCACCCCCGGCCGCCCGTACCACGCCGCCGAACCCCCGGCCCCGCACCTGCGGCTCAGCTACGCCGCGGCGGAGAGCACCGCCCACGCCGTCGAGGGGGTCCGCCGCCTGCGCCGGGCCTACGAGGCCGCGGCCGGCTGAGCGGGCCCGCTACCGGTGGCCCGCCATCCGCTCCAGCCGGGCGATGCGCTCGGCCATCGGCGGGTGGGTCGAGAAGAGCCGGGCACCCGCCTCGCCGGGGCGGAACGGGCTGGCGATCATCATGTGGCTGGCCGTCTGGAGCTGCGGCTCGGGCGGCAGCGGCAGTCGGCGGGTGCCGGCGTCCAGCTTGCGCAGGGCGCTGGCCAGGGCGATCGGGTCCCCGGTGATCCGGGCGCCGTCGGCGTCGGCCTGGTACTCGCGGGAGCGGCTGACCGCCAGCTGGATGAGCCCGGCGGCGAGCGGGCCGAGGATCATGATGGCGAGCAGGCCGAACAGGCCCGGCCCGTCGTCGTCGTCGCTGCGGCCGAACGGGATCAGCCAGGCGAAGTTCACCAGGAACATCACCACCGAGGCGAGCGCCCCCGCGACCGAGGAGATCAGGATGTCCCGGTTGTAGACGTGGCTCAGCTCGTGCCCGAGCACGCCCCGCAGCTCCCGCTCGTCCAGCAGCTGCAGGATGCCGTCGGTGCAGCAGACCGCGGCGTTGCGCGGGTTGCGGCCGGTGGCGAAGGCGTTCGGGGCGGGCGTCGGCGACAGGTAGAGGCGGGGCATCGGCTGGCGGGCCGAGGTGGAGAGCTCGCGGACGATCCGGTACAGCCGGGGCGCCTCGATCTCGCTGACCGGGCGGGCCCGCATGGCCCGCAGCGCCAGCTTGTCGCTGTTCCAGTAGGCGTAGGCGTTGGTGCCGAGGGCGACCACCAGGGCGATCACGAAGCCGGTTCGGCCGAAGAAGCTGCCGATCACCAGGATCAGCGCCGAGAGGCCGCCGAGCAGGACGGCGGTCCTCAGTCCGTTGTGCCGGCGGTGCACGTCAGGCCCTCCAGTGGTGCGGTGGGGAAGCCCTTTCTGCCTCGTCCCTCTTGCCCGGTCAACGGGCGGGGACCAGGGCCTTGTTCCCCCTGACCGGCGTCGCACCGCCGCGGCGCCGGCACCCCGTGACGAGGGCCGCCCGGGCCCGCCCGCGCCGGAGCACCGGTGCGGGCGGGGCGGGGCCGACCGAGGTCGGCTAGAAGAGGGAGCCGCCCGCGACCTGGAGGACGAGCTGGGGGGCGAGCGAGAGGACCACGGCCACCGAGGCGGTCAGTCCCAGCGTCGCGGTCAGGCCGACCGGCAGGCGCCGCTCGTCGCCGGCCCCGCCCGCCGCCTCGTCCGCCGCCTCGTCCGCCGTCGCCGGGGCGAAGATCCGGGCGGTCCAGAGCAGGTAGTAGTACAGGGCGACGACCACGTTGGCGGCCATCACGACGGCCAGCCAGCCGAGCCCGGCGTCGACGGCCGCGCGGAACACCACGACCTTGCCGAACAGGCCGATCACACCGGGCGGCAGCCCGGCCAGGCAGAGCAGGAAGAAGGCGAGCGCCAGGGCCGTCCAGCGGCGGCGGGCGAACAGGCCGCGGAAGTCGTCCACGCTGGTCCCGGCCCGGCGGCCGACCGCCGCCACCACGCCGAACGCACCGAGGTTGACCACGCCGTAGATCAGCGCGTACGCGGCGGTGGCGCCGAGCGGGTCGGCGCCGGTGGGCGCGTAGCCCGCGGCGGCCAGCGGCACCAACAGGTACCCGGCCTGGCCGACGGAGGACCAGGCCAGCAGCCGCACCGCGCTGTAGCGGGTGTCGAAGCGCTGGCGCAGCGCGCCGACGTTGCCCACCGTCATGGTGACGGCGGCGAGCACCGCGAGCACCAGGCCCCAGGTGTGCGCGTACGGGCGGAAGGCGATGGTGGTGGCGAGCGCGAGGCCGGAGAGGCCGGCCGCCTTGCCGACCACCGAGAGGTAGCCGGCCACCGGCAGCGGGGCGCCGGTGTAGGTGTCCGGCACCCAGAAGTGGAACGGCACGGCGGCGACCTTGAAGGCGAAGCCGACCAGGGTCAGCACGGCGCCCGCCTCGGCGAGCGGCCTGAGCTGGGCGGGGGCGTGCTCCAGGCCCTGCGCGACGGCGGCCAGGTGGAGGCTGCCGCCGGCCGCGTAGACGAACCCGATGCCGAGCAGCATCACGGCGGTCGCGGTGACGGAGGAGACGAAGAACTTGAGCGCGGCCTCGGCCCCCCGGCCGTCCCGGCGCAGCGCGACCAGGGCGAAGGCCGGCAGCGAGGCGACCTCCAGCGCGATCACCATGGTGGCGAGGTCCCGGGAGGCCGGCAGCAGCGCGGCGCCGGTGGCGCTGGAGAGCAGCAGGAACCAGTACTCGCCGCCGGGCAGCCGCTCCTCCTCGACGGTGTGCGCCGAGAGCAGGGCGGCGATCAGCGCGCCGCCGAGCGCGAGCAGCTGGAACACCAGGGCGAAGTGGTCGGCGACGTACGAACAGCCGGCGCTGTCAGTGACGCCTGCTACGTTCTGCACACAGAAGGTCGCCCGGGGTGATCCCCCGGTCAGGGGGAGGAGCGCGATGAGGGCGAGGGCGAGTCCGGCGGCGGTGAGGCGGCCGAGCCACTTCCTGTGCCGCTCGGGCAGGAACAGGTCGGTGACCAGGACGGCGACGGCCGCCACGGCGGCGATCAGCGGGGGCGCGATCGCCACCCAGTCCACGGACTGGATCAGGCTGCCCGGGTTGGCTACGGCGAGGGAGGTCACAGTGTGCTGCCCCGTGGAGTGAGGTCCGAGTGCGGCGGTCTGGGCTCCGAGCACGGTCAGCCACCTCCGAGGAGGTGCTTGACGGCGGGGTCGGAGAGGCCGAGCAGGAGCGCGGGCCAGAGGCCGGCGAGCAGGGTGAGAGCGGCCAGCGGCGTCCAGCTGACGGCCTCGTACGGGCGCAGGTCGGCGACCTGCGCCACCGGCGCGGGCTGCTCGGGGTCACCCATGCAGACGCGCCTGACCACGATCAGCAGGTAGGCGGCGGTGAGGAGGGTGCCGAGGCCGGCCAGGACCATGTAGGTGACGAACGCGGGCCGCGACAGGCCCTCGGCCGGGTCGAACGCGCCGAACATGGCGAGCAGCTCGCCCCAGAACCCGGCCAGACCGGGCAGGCCCAGGCTGGCGACGGCGGCGAAGGCGAGCAGTGCGCCGATCCGCGGCGCCCGCCCGTACAGGGCGGCGCCGGTGGCTCCCGCGAGGGTGTCCAGGTCCGCCGTGCCGTAGCGGTCCTTGACCGCGCCGACCACGAAGAACAGCAGGCCGGTGATCAGCCCGTGCGCGATGTTGGCGAACAGCGCGCCGTTGACGCCCGCCGGGGTGAGGGAGGCGATGCCCAGCAGGACGAAGCCCATGTGGCCGACGGAGGAGTACGCGATCAGGCGCTTGAGGTCGCCCTTGGCGCCGGGGCGGGCGAGTGCCAGGCAGGCCAGCGAGCCGTAGACGATGCCGACGGCGGCGAACGCGCCCAGGTAGGGGGCGAGCGTGGCGGTGCCGTCCGGGACGACCGGGAGGAGGACGCGGACCAGGCCGTAGGTGCCCATCTTCAGCAGCACGCCGGCCAGCAGCACCGAGCCGACGGTCGGGGCGGCGGTGTGCGCGTCCGGGAGCCAACTGTGCAGCGGCCAGGCGGGGGCCTTGACCGCGAGCCCGACCATGATCGCCAGTGCGGCGACGACCTGGGTGGTGTGGCTCAGGCCTGCGCCGTGCGCGGCGGCCAGGGCCTGCATGTCGAAGGTTCCGGCCTTGCTGCCGACCAGCAGGAAGCCGAGCAGCATCACGGCCGAGCCGAGCAGCGTGTACAGGATGAACCGGTTGGCGGCCGGGGCCTTCGCACCGCTCCCCCAGCGCGCGATCAGGAAGTACATCGGGATCAGCACGATCTCGAAGGCCAGGAAGAAGAGCAGGAGGTCCAGCACGGCGAAGGTCGCGAGCATGCCGACCTCGAGCAGCAGGAACAGGCCGACGAAGGAGCGCGCCGAGGGGACGCCCTCCCCCGAGGGCAGGCGCTTCTCCGAGTACAGCGCGCAGAGGAAGGTGAGCAGCGCGGTCAGCACGATCAGCGGCAGCGAGACGCCGTCCACGCCGAGGTGCAGGCGCACGTCCAGGGCCGGGATCCAGGCCACGTCGGTGGTGGCCTGCATCCGGGCGGGCTCGTCCTGGTCGAAGCCCGCCGCCAGGGCGACGGCGAGCAGCAGCACCGCGCCGGTGAGGACGCTGTTCAGCCGCAGCGCCCGCCGGTCGGCGGCGGCCGGCTCCGGGCCGAACACCGGTGCCAGGGTGAGCGCGGCGCCGAGCAGCGGCAGCACCAGGAGGGCGATGAGGACTGCGTTCATCGGGGGCTCCTACGGGCGGCGGTCGGCATCGGGGGGAGGTGGTGGGGCATCCGGCTACACCGCCACCAGGACGGCCAGCAGGACGACGCCGGCGAGCAGGGCGCTGAGGTAGGTCTGCGCGTTGCCGGTCTGCGCGAGCCGGACGGCCCGGCCGAGCAGGTTGGCACCGACCCCGGTGCCGCGCACGTAGGTCTCGACGACCTCGCGGTCGAGGAAGCGGACCAGTCCGGCGGCGGCGGTCACCGGTCGGACGAACAGCACGTGGTACAGCCGGTCGACGCCGAAGCCGCGCCGGGCCGGGCCGAACAGCGGACCGAGCAGGGTGCGCCCGGGGTCGGCGACGACCACGTCGGCGACCGGGGCTCCCGCCTGCCCGGGCACCGTCGCCCGGCCGGTGCTCTGCCGGGCGGTCGCCGAGCGCCAGGCGCCGTACGCCGCGAGCAGACCGATCACGGCGAGCCCGGTGCCGATCACCGCGGTGACCGCGGAGGGCCGCAGCGAGCCGCCGTCCAGCAGCGCGGGCAGCCAGTCCGAGCGGACCCCGGCGATGCCGAAGCCCATGGTCGGCACCGCCAGCACCCAGAGCGGCCAACGCATCGCGGGCGGTTCGGGGCTGGCCGGGTCGGCCTCGTCGAGCTCGGGCGAGTACGGGGCGCCGGCCTCGTGGTCGGCCACCACCGAGGCGGCGTCCGGGGCGGGCACGACCTCCGGTGCCTTCGCGGCGGCACCGGCCGGGCTGTGGAACGCGACCAGGAACAGCCGTGCCGCGTACGCGGCGGTGAGCAGCGCGGTGAGCGCGGCCGAGACCAGCACGATCCAGCCGGCCGCCTCCGGGACGGCCGAGGACGGGCCGAGCCCGTTGGTGAGCGCCTCGCCGTCGGCGGCGTGCTCGGCGGCGGTCAGCACCGCCTCCTTGCTGAAGAAGCCGGAGAACGGCGGCAGCCCGACCAGGGCGACGAGCCCGATGCCCATCGTCCAGTAGGCGTCCGGGACGCGCTTGCGCAGCCCCGGGATCCGGGACATCGCGGAGATCGAGTTGGTGTGCGCGGAGTGGATCACCACACCGGCGGCCAGGAACAGCAGCGCCTTGAACGCGCCGTGGCTGACCAGGTGGAAGACGGCGGCCTCGCGGTCGCCGCTGGCCAGCGCCCCGGCCATGTAGCCGAGCTGGCCGACGGTGGAGTAGGCGAGCACCCGCTTGAGGTCGTCCTGGGCGAGCGCGCAGACAGCCGACCCGATCATCGTCACGGCGGCCATCACCGCGAGCACGACCAGCGCCGCGCCCGAGAGCAGGAACACCGGCAGCAGCCGGGCGACCAGGTAGATGCCGGCCGCGACCATGGTGGCGGCGTGGATCAGCGCGGAGACCGGCGTCGGGCCGGCCATCGCGTCCGGGAGCCAGGTGTGCAGCGGGAACTGCGCGCTCTTGCCGGCCACGCCGGCGAGCAGCAGCAGCGCGATCAGGGTCGGGTGGCCGAGCCGCCCGTCGGTGGCGGCGGCCAGCACGTCGGTGATCCGGAAGCTGCCGGCGTCCGCGCCGAGCAGGAAGATCCCGAACAGGAACGGCACGTCGCCGAGCTTGGTGACCAGGAAGGCCTTCAGCGAGGCCGAGCGGGCGTCCTCGGTCTCCCAGTGGTGGCCGATCAGGAAGTACGAGCAGATGCCCATGACCTCCCAGCCGACCAGCAGCACGATCAGGTCGCCGGAGTAGACGACCAGGAACATCGCCGCGGTGAACAGCGAGACCAGCGCCGCGTAGGACGGGTAGCGCGGGTCCTTCTTCAGGTACGCCGTCGAGTAGACCTGCACGCAGGTGGCGACGAGGCCGACCAGCACGGAGATCAGCGAGCTGTAGCCGTCCAGGTGGAGGGCGAGCCCGATGTCCGGGCCGCCGGTCGGGGTGAGCCGGGTGGCCGCGTCGAGGGACTGACCGGTGCCGAGCTGGAGCGCGACCACCAGGGCGAGCACGCCCGAGACGGCGACCGGCACGATCGCCAGCGGGCGGGCCAGCCCGGGGGCCTTGCGGCCGACGCTCAGCGTCGCGGCGGCACCGAGCGCGGGCAGCACGGGAACGAGGACGGGCAGGGCGAGGTTCATGCGGCGGCCTGGCCCTTCAGCGCCTCGGCTCCGGCCGGCGCCTCCTCGGCGAGCGGCTCGGCCGGGTCGCCGAGCGCGGTGGCCCGGTCGATGTCGGCGGTGCCCCGGGCCCGGAAGAGCAACAGGACGATGGCGAGCCCCAGGCCGATCTCGGCGGCGGCGAGGGTGATGGTGAACAGGGTGAGCGCCTGACCGGCGTGCAGCGAGTCGTGCAGCCAGGTGTCGAAGGCGACCAGGTCGAGGTTGACGGCGTTGAGCATCAGCTCGACGGACATCAGCACCAGGACGGCGTTGCGCCGGGCGAGCACGCCGTACACGCCGACGCCGAACAGCAGCGCGGCGAGGACGACGGGGTAGGCGAGGTGCATCAGCCCTCCTGCTCAGAGGTGGTCGCGGCGGGGGCCTCCGGGGCCGGCCGGGGCACCGTCGCGGCGACGGTCCCGTTCGACCCGACGGGCCGCCCGGCGCGCAGCCGGCCCGCCCGCGGCGCCGGCACCCGGCGCCCGGAGCCGCGCGACAGCACGATCGCGCCGACCAGCGCCGCGAGCAGCAGCACGGACAGCGCCTCGAAGGGCAGCACCCAGTGGCGGAACAGGCTCTCCCCGGTGACGGCGGCCGAGCCGCCGCCCGCGCCGAGGTCGATCCAGGAGGTCCGGAAGGCGTCGACGACCAGCGTCACCAGCGTCCCCGCCGTGGCCAGCGCCACGACCAGGGCCACCCAGCGGTTCTTGGAGTCGGCGTCCGGTGAGCGCCCGATCGGCGCCTTGGTGAGCATCAGCCCGAACAGCACCAGGACGACCACCGAGCCGAGGTAGATCAGCACCTGCACCCAGGCGATGAACTCGGCGGTGAGCAGCAGGAACTCCACCGCCAGCCCGCCGAGCGCGACGACCAGCCAGAGCGCGGCGTGGACCAGCTGCTTGGTGGTGACGGCGACCACGGCGGAGCCGAGCACGACGACGCCGACCAGCAGGAAGACGACCTCGACCCCGGTCGGGGACAGGAACGAACGGGCGGCCGGCTCCAGTGGACCGGTCGCCGCGAGCAGGGTGGCGGCGCTCATGCTCCCTCACCCTTCTCCTCGGCCGCGGCGGCTGCGGCCGCGAGCTTGTCCGCCGCCTTGCGCGCGGTGGCGATCTCCTTGGGCTCCTCGGCCGCCGGGTCCAGCGCCGGCGGCGCCGGGACGGTCCACATCCACTCGCGCAGCCGGTCCCGTTCGTGGGTCAGCTCCAGGATGTCGGTCTCGGCGTACTCGAACTCGGGCGACCAGAACAGCGCGTCGAAGGGGCACACCTCGATGCAGATCCCGCAGTACATGCAGAGCGAGAAGTCGATGGCGAAGCGGTCGAGCACGTTGCGGGTGCGGGCCCGGGCGTTCGGGTCGGCGGCGGGCAGCGTCTCCTTGTGGGAGTCGATGTAGATGCACCAGTCCGGGCACTCGCGCGCGCAGAGCATGCAGACGGTGCAGTTCTCCTCCAGCAGCGCGATGACGCCGCGCGAACGCGGCGGCAGCACCGGCTGCACGTCGGGGTACTGCGCGGTGACGCTCTTCTTCGTCATCGTCCGCAGCGTCACGGCCAGGCCCTTGGCGAGGCCGGCACCGGGGAAACTCATGAGATCGCCACCTTGATGACGCCGGTGAGGGCGAGCTGGACGAGGGCGAGCGGGATCAGCACGGTCCACGCGAAGCGCATCAGCTGGTCCTCGCGCAGACGCGGGTAGGTGACCCGCAGCCAGATGACCACGAAGGCCAGCGCGAAGGTCTTCAGGATCATCCAGAGCCAGCCGAGCTGGTCGGACATCGGGCCGTGCCAGCCGCCCAGGAACAGCACCGCGGTCAGCGCGGACACCACGAGGATGCCCACGTACTCGGACAGCAGGAAGAGCGCGAAGCGCAGGCCGGTGTACTCGGTGTACGCGCCGAAGATGATCTCGGAGTCGGCCACCGGCATGTCGAACGGCGGGCGCTGCAGCTCGGCCAGGCCGGCCGTGAAGAACACGAACGCGCCGATGAGCTGCCAGGGCAGCCAGTACCACTGCCAGGTGTCGAGGATCCCGGGCAGCGAGAGGGTGCCGGCGGCCATCGCCACCGAGGCCGCCGCCAGCACCATCGGCAGCTCGTAGGACATCAGCTGCGCGGCCGTGCGCAGACCGCCGAGCAGCGAGAACTTGTTGGCCGAGGCCCAGCCGGCCATCAGCTTGCCGATCACGCCGACGCCCATCACGGCCAGCACGAAGAACAGGCCGGCGTCGATCGCCTGGCCGACGAAGCCGTCCGGGCCGACCGGGATCGCCAGCAGCACGAACAGGTACGGCAGCAGCGAGACGGCGGGCGCCAGCTGGAAGATCCGGCGGTCCGCCCCGGCCGGGACGATGTCCTCCTTCTGCGCGAACTTCACGCCGTCGGCGACGAGCTGTGCCCAGCCGTGGAAGCCGCCCGCGTACATCGGGCCGAGCCGGCCCTGCATGTGCGCCATGACCTTGTGCTCGGTCTGGCCGATGACCAGCGGGAAGACCAGGAAGACGACCAGGGTGGCGACGCAGCGCAGCACCGTGTCGAGCAGGTTCACGCGCCGTCTCCGTCCTGGTCGGCCGGTCGGGCCGGGGTCTCGTCCTGCTCGTCCCGCTCGGCCTGCTCGCCCGCGGGCTCCGCCGCCGGGGTCGGCCGGGCGGGCTTCGCCGGCGCTGCGGGCCCGGAAGGCTCGGCGGGCCCGGAAGGCTCGGCGGGCTCGGCGGGCTCGGCGTGGGCGGGCACCGGGTTGTGCCAGGGCGCGTCGGAGGACTGGGTCCGCGCGGGCGCCGGCCGTCCGGCCTTGGGCTCGGCGGCCTCGGCGGCCTCGGCGGCCTCCGCGGGCACAGCCGGCCCGGCGGGCGCAGCGGCCTCGGCAGGGGCACCGGCGGCCGGTGCCGCGGTCGGCTCCTCCGCCGCCGTGGGCTCAGCGGCCTGGCTGACCGACCCGGCCGAGACCGACCTGGTCCGCCGCGGCCGATCGGCCCGCAGCGGCGCACCCTCGGCGCCGGCGGCAGCGCCCTCGGCACCGGCGGTCGGCTCCCCGGCCTGGCTCGCCGATCCCTCGGCCACCGACCTGGTCCGCCGCGGCCGGTCCGCCCGCACGGGCGCGCCCTCGGCGCCGGCGCCACCGGCAGCGGCCGCCCGGGGCGTCCGCGCCGCCGCGCCCGCCGCCCGCGCACCGCGCGCGGGCCGCTCGGCGACCGGCGGCAGGGTGCCCTTGAGCGGCCCCCACTCGTTCGGGTCCGGCACACCGGGCGGCTGCACCTTGCGCCGGACCGGCCCGTCGCCGTGGTCCGACTCGCCCGGCTCCTTGGCGCCCGGCCAGGCCTTGGCGACCCGGGCCGCGAGCACGAACTCCTTGCGCAGCGGGTACCCCTCGAAGCCGTCCGGCAGCAGCAGGGTGGCCAGGTAGGGGTGCCCGGGGAAGTCGATGCCGAACATCTCGTGGGTCTCGCGCTCGTGCCAGGCGGCGCCCGCGTAGACCGGGACGGCCGTCGGCAGCGAGGCCGCGTCCCGCGGCACCCTGGTGCGCAGCGCCAGGTGGCGGACGGCGCCCGCGGTGTCGGCGGAGGCGAGGTGCGCGACGACGGAGAAGCCGTCGGCGAGCTCGTCGACGGCGCTCAGCCAGTCGAAGTAGCGCAGGCCCAGCACGTCGCGGACGCTGGTGAGCGCCTCGGTCCAGTGCTCGGCCGGCACGTCGACGGTGATCAGCCCGTAAGCCTCGGCGCCGGTCGCCCACTCCCCGACCGACGCCGCGTACTGCTCGGCGGGATTCACGAGGCTCCCCCTTCGGGCGACGTCTCCGTCGGGACCGGCCGGTCCTGCGGCGCACCGGGCCCCGCGACGAGCGGGCGGCGCAGCGCGGCGGCGGGCGCGGTGTAGCGGCCGGGCAGCGACTCGGCCGCGATCTTCTCCTGCAGCTTGAGGATGCCCTGCAGCAGCGCCTCGGGCCGCGGCGGGCAGCCGGGCACGTAGACGTCGACCGGGATGATCTGGTCGACGCCCTTGGTCACCGAGTAGGAGTCCCAATAGGGGCCGCCGGAGTTGGAGCAGGCGCCGAAGGAGATGACGTACTTCGGCTCGGGCATCTGCTCGTAGAGGCGCTTGACGGCGGGGGCCATCTTGTCGGTCACCGTCCCCGAGACGATCATCAGATCGGCCTGTCGGGGGCCGGGCGCGAACGGGATGACTCCCATCCGGATGAAGTCGTGCTTGGCCATGGACGCGGCGATGAACTCGATCGCGCAGCAGGCCAGGCCGAAGTTGAAGCACCACAGGCTGTAGCGGCGCCCCCAGTTGAGCACCACCTTGACCGGGTCCGGCGCGAGCCGGGCCAGCGGGCCGATGGCGCGGCGCTCGACGGCACCGGGGCGCGACGGGTCCGGCAGGCCGAGCGGGACGGGCCCGCCCTGGGCGCCGTGCGAGTGGTTGTGCGTCACGTCCATTCCAGAACGCCCTTCTTCCAGGCGTAGAGCAGGCCGACCGCGAGGAAGCCGATGAAGAGGAACATCTCGACCAGCGTTCCGGCGCCGTACCCGGCGGAGGCGAAGACCGTCGCCCACGGGAACAGGTAGATCGCGTCCACCGCGAAGATCACGTAGAGGAAGGCGTACACGTAGTAGCGGATCTGGGTGTGCGCCCAGTCCTCGCCCACCGGGTCCACGCCGCACTCGTAGGCGAGGAGCTTCTCGGGCGAGTACACCACCGGCCGCAGCAGACGGTTGGCGGTGAACGCCACGATGACGAAGAGCACCCCGATGACGGCCAGCAGACCCATCGCGGCGTACGCGTCGAAGTAGCCGCCGCCGACCGCCGGGTCGGCCGCGACGGCAGCCGTGTGCCGCCCCTCCATGCCTTCGCCCTCCACCTCGGCCGTGAACAGCCCTCGCGGCAGTTCTCCGACGTTTCCTCGCACGGTCATAACCATGGCCAATGCGTGAGTCTAAGGGGACGGCTCCGCTCCGCCCGAACCCTGCCCGCTCCGCAAGACGTCCGGTGGACACCCCGGTGAACACCAGGGAGTGGCCCGACGACCAGGGGAGGGGTAGGGATAACCCCCGTCCCGGAAGATGTATCACCCCCATGGCCCCCACCGCCCCCGGTTCGGGAAGCTTGGTCCACCAGCTCGACCGAGAGGGACGGTAGATCCAGATGAAGCCTCCGCACCGACGCGCCGTCGACGCCATCAGGGAGCAGGACGCGCGCATGGAGCGCCCGCCGCTGTACGGCGCACGGATGTGGCGGCAGGCCGGGCACCTGATGCTCAACCTGCCGCTCGGCATCGCCGGCTTCACGTTCGCCGTCGTCATGGTCTCGACCGGCCTGGGGTTGGCGGTCACCGTGATCGGCCTGCCGCTGCTGGCCGCCGGGCTGGCCGGCTGCCGCGCCCTCGGCGGGCCGGCCCGCCGCCGGGCCCGGTCCGCGTACGGCTCCGACATCCACGAGCCGGAGCCGGTGCGGCGGCGCCGGCCGGGGATGGTCGGCTTCACCACCGCCCACCTGACCGACCTGCTGAGCTGGCGCTCCACCCTCTACAACGTGCTGATGCTGCCCTGGGGCATCCTGAGCTTCACGCTGACCCTGGTCTCGATCATCGCACTTTTCCCGGTGCTGCCCTGGGTGGTCCGGATGCTGGCCGCGACGGACCGGATCCTGGTCGAGGCGCTGCTCTTCCCGGGCGCGCTGGCCGAGCGGGTGCGCGAGCTGGAGGACGACCGCGGCACGGTGGTCGACACCGCCGCCGCCGACCTGCGCCGGATCGAGCGCGACCTGCACGACGGCGCCCAGGCCCGGCTGGTCGCGCTGGCCGTGGACCTCGGCATGGCCAAGGAGCGGCTGCGCGAGGTCGAGAGCGAGGACGACGTGCGTGCGGCCACCAGGATGGTCGACAACGCGCACGGCGAGGTGAAGCTCGCCCTGCAGGAGCTGCGCGACCTGGCCCGGGGCATCCACCCGGCGGTGCTCACCGACCGCGGCCTGGACGCCGCGTTGTCCGCGGTCGCCGCCCGCTGCACGGTGCCGGGCGGGGTGAAGGTGAACGTCGACCTGGGGGAGGCGGACGGCCCGGCCGGGCGCCCGGACTCGGCGGTCGAGGGCATCGCCTACTTCACCGTGAGCGAGCTGCTCACCAACGTCTCCAAGCACGCCGGCGCCACGACCGCCTCGGTCGACGTCTGGCGCTCGGACGACCAGCTGATGGTGCTGGTCCAGGACGACGGCAGGGGCGGCGCGGCCCCGTACCCGGGCAGCGGCCTGGCGGGGCTGGCCGAGCGGGTCCGCGCGGTGGACGGGGTCTTCCTGGTGGAGAGCCCCGAGGGCGGCCCGACCAGCGTGACCGTGGAGCTGCCCTGGCGCACCCGCACGGGCCGCCACTGAGCAACCGCCGCCGCCTGCCCGGAGCTCCCCCGCAGGCCCGGAGCCCCGCCCGGAGCCTCCGGACACGGCCGGGCGCCGGGACCCCGTCGAGGCAGTGACGGGGTCCCGGCGCCGTCCGGTGCGGCGGCCGGTCCGCGGAACCCTTGCGCGGCGTGCGGCCCGGCCGGGCCGTCCCGGGTCTAGGGGGTCTGCAGCGTGCCGAGGGTGACGTCGGCCGTCTGGCTCTTGCCGTCCCGGGTGTAGGTGACGGTGACCTTGCTGCCGGGGGTGAGCGAGGCGAGCGCGGTGGTGAGCGCGTTCAGCGAGTCGATCGGGGTGTCCCCGATCCTGGTGATGACGTCACCGGGCTGCAGCCCCGCCGCGGCGGCCGGGCCACCCGGGGTGACCGCCACGATGACCGCGCCGGCCGGCTGGAACTGCTGGTCGAAGCTGGTCCGGGCGGTGATGCCGAGCGCGGCCCGGCCGGAGTTGGTGACCTTGCCCTGCTTGATCAGCTGGTCGGCGATGCTGGTGACGGTCGAGGCCGGGATGGCGAAGCCGATGCCGGGCGCGGCCGCGCCGCTGGCCTCGGGCTCGGTGGCCGCGAGGGTGTTGATGCCGATCACCTGGCTGGCCAGGTTGACCAGCGCGCCGCCGCTGTTGCCCGGGTTGATGGCCGCCGAGGTCTGCACCATGTTGCCGATGGTGGCGCCGGGCGATCCCGAGCCCTGGGGCTCGGAGACGGTCCGCGCGGTGGCCGAGACGATGCCCTCGGTGACGCTGCTGGCGAGGCCGAGCGGGCTGCCCATGGCGAGGGTGATCTGGCCGAGCTGCACCTTGCGGGAGTCGCCGAAGACGGCCGGCTTGAGGCCCCCGGGCGAGCCGTTCAGCTTGATCACCGCGAGGTCGGACTCGGGGTAGCTGCCGACCAGGGTGGCGTCCAGCGACTTGGTGCTGTTGGCGAGGGTGACGGTGAAGGTGGTCGCGGTACCGACCACGTGGGCGTTGGTGACGATGTCGCCGGCGGTGTCGTAGACGATCCCGGAGCCGAGGCTGTCGCCGGTGGTGATCTGCACCACCGAGGGCAGCACGTCGGCGATCACCTTCTGGTAGGAGTCCTGCAGCTGGTCGCCAGCGCCGGGGAGCTGCCCGGACGACCCGGAGGCCGACCCGGCCGGGGACGGACCGGAGGGCGAGCCGGTCCCCGCGGAGGAGGGCGAGGACGAGGAGGAGCCGCTGCTGCACGCGGCCAGCGCCAGGGCGGTCAGCACGGCCACCGCACCCGGCGCCAGCGCCCGGCGGCGGCCGGCCCCGACGACGGCCGCCCGGACCGCGGTGCGAACGGCGGTGCGACGGGCCTTGGGCCCGGTCGGCCGCGGTCCGGCCGGCAGCGGGCGGGTGTGTTCCTTCTTTCGGCTCACCTGGCTGCCTCCGATCCGTCACGGCGCTGAGAGCACGGAAATCTTTGTCAGCATTTCACCGATTTGTCCGAATCCCTGGCCCGACGCGCCCGCCATTCGAAGGAATCCGAACGCCCTAGGATTCTGGGCATGACTTGGTTGATCACCGGCGGTGCCGGATACATCGGCGGGCACGTCGTCCGCCAGCTGCTCGACGCCGGTGAGCGCGTCGCGGTCCTCGACGACCTCAGCACCGGCGACGCCTCCCGCCTCCCGGAGGGCGTCGCCCTGGTGAAGGGCTCCACCCTGGACCGGGCCGCCCTGGACGCCGCCATCCGCGAGCACGCGGTCGAGGGCATCCTGCACTTCGCCGCCAAGAAGCAGGTCGGCGAGTCGGTCGAGCAGCCGTTCTTCTACTACCGCGAGAACGTCATCGGCCTGCAGACCGTCCTGGAGGCCGCCGCCGAGGGCGGGGTCAAGCGGTTCCTGTTCTCCTCGTCCGCCGCCGTCTACGGCATGCCGGACGTCGACCTGGTCACCGAGTCCACCCCCTGCGCGCCGATGAGCCCGTACGGCGAGACCAAGCTCGCCGGCGAGTGGCTGGTCGCCGCCGCCGGGAAGGCGTACGGCATGTCCACCGTGGCGCTGCGCTACTTCAACGTGGCCGGCGCGGCCTCCCCCGAGCTCTCCGACGCCGGGGTCTTCAACCTGATCCCGATGGTCTTCGAGCGGCTCACCGCCGGTCAGGCGCCGCGGATCTTCGGCGGCGACTACCCCACCCCGGACGGCACCTGCGTCCGCGACTTCATCCACGTCTCCGACATCGCCTCGGCGCACGTCGCGGCCGCCAAGCGGCTGGCCGCCGACCCGGCCGGCGAGACCGCGCTGGTGCTCAACATCGGCCGCGGCGAGGGCGTCAGCGTCAAGGAGATGCTGGAGGTGATCGGCGAGGTCACCGGCTACGACACCACCGCCGAGGTGACCCCGCGCCGCCCCGGCGACCCGGCCCGGGTGGTGGCCTCCGCCGACCTGATCCGGCGCGAGCTGGGCTGGAACGCCCGCCACGGCGTGACGGAGATGGTCTCCTCCGCGTGGGAGGGCTGGTGCAGCCGCCACCCCGAGGCCCGCAAGGCCTGACGCAGGGCCCCGGGACGGGCCCGACCTGACGTCCTCCACCGCGGCGGGGGGGGGCCGGCCCCCCCCCCCCGCCCCCCCCGGGGGGGGGGGGGCCCCCCCCCCCCCCCCCGCGCCCGTCTCAGCGGGCCGGGACGGCCGTCCCGTAGAAGGCGTCCAGCGCGTACACGCAGCGGTCCTTGGAGCCGACGAAGACCCGCCCGCCGACCGCCACCGGGGACCCGGTCAGCTCGCCCTTGGTCCCCAGCTCCCAGCGCAGCTGACCGCTCGCCAGGTCGAGGGTGTGCAGCGAGTGGTCCCGGCTGCCCAGGTGGACCAGGCCGTCCGCCACCGCCGGTGCCCCGACGATCTCCCCGCGCGCGGTGTAGCGCCAGCGTTCCCGGCCGGTGGCCGCCTCGAAGGCGTACAGCACCTCGCCGCTGCCGACCAGCACCATGCCGTCCCCGACCACCACCGGCTCGGCGCCCTGCCGGCTGCCGGTGACCCCGCGCCAGCGGTCCCGGCCGGTGGCCGCGTCCAGCGCGTAGACCGTGCCCAGGTAGTCGGCGACGTAGACCGCGTCGGCGTCCAGGGCGGGCGGGGTGAAGAGCACCACCGGGGCCTCGAAGCGCCAGCGCTCGACCCCGCTGGCCGCGTCCAGCGCGTACACCCGGGTACCGGCCGTCACGTAGAGCACGCCGCCGCGCTCGACCGGGTGCGAGGGCACGTCCTCGCCGACCGGGAAGGACCAGCGCAGGCCCGCGCCGCGCGGGTCGATGCAGCGCAGCCGCCCGGCGCCGTAGTAGTAGGCCGCGCCGGCCACCAGGACCGGGCCGGACTGCGGGTTCTCGTAGTCCTGCTGGGCGTCGTCGGCGCGCCACAGCTCGCCGCCGTTGGCCGCGGAGCGCAGCTGGACGCCGCCGCCCCGGATGCCGCAGCAGAGCACCCCGTCGGCGGCGGAGAGCGAGTAGACCCAGCCGTCCAGCGAGGTGCGCCAGCGCTCGGTGCCGTCCGCGACGTCCACCGTGTACAGGTGGGGGCCGTCGGCGGCGTGCACCCGGCCGGCGTGCACCGCGAGCGCCCAGGCGACGTCA
Source organism: Kitasatospora sp. NPDC101176 (assembly GCF_044768035.1). NCBI lineage: Bacteria > Bacillati > Actinomycetota > Actinomycetes > Kitasatosporales > Streptomycetaceae > Kitasatospora > Kitasatospora sp. NPDC101176. The sequence continues at coordinate 22,137 of NZ_JBIWPA010000006.1, read as the reverse complement.
CGGGTCTTGTAGCGGCGCTCGCCGGAGCCGATGTCCAGCGCGTGCACCTCGAAGCTGGAGACGAAGAGCGTGCCGTCGGCGACCACCGGGGTGCCCCAGACGTCGTTGGACATCCGGAAGCGCCAGGGGCGCCAGCGGGCGGCCGGCGCGGGCGCCGGCGGCGGCGTCGGGGTGGCCCGGCGGACCCAGTCGGTCTCGGCCGGGGCCGTTCCCGGGCCGGTCTGCTCGTGCTCGGCCCGGGGGCCGGGGCCTATCCGCACCGAGGCGCCGGACAGCTGCACCTCGACGGCCCCGCCGCCGGGCGCCCGGTGCTTGTTCGGGGAGGCGATCTTCGCGGTCGGGATCTCGCCGTCGGCGGCCCGGCCGGGCTGCGGTCCGGCGTGCACCGGCCCGGCCGGCGGCAGGTGCCGCCCGCCCGGGTGGGTCCGCGGGTCGTCCAGGCCGGGGCGCTGCGGCGGCACCTGCCGGTGCGGCTGCGGCGGCTGGTGCGACGGCTGCTGGGGGCCGCCCCGCAGCGGCTCCGGGGGCTGCGGCGGGCCGACCGGCGGCTGCCCGCCGCGGGGCGGCGGGGCCGGCTGGCGGCGGCCGCGCTTGCGCTCGATCAGCTCCAGCGCGTTGGCCGGGAGCCAGTCGCCGGCCTCGCCGGAGGCGTCGTCGCGGGAGAACAGGTGCGGGGCCAGCTCCGTCTGGATCTGCGCCGGGGTGGGCCGGTGCTCGGGCGAGGGCCGCATGCAGGCGCGGACCAGGTCCATCAGCTCGGGCGGCATCCCGGACAGGTCGGGTTCCTCGCGCAGCAGCTGGAACACCGTCTCGACCGGGTTGGAGCCGCGGTACGGCGGGTGCCCGGTGGCGCAGAAGACCATCAGCGAGCCGAGCGAGAAGACGTCGCTCGCGCCCCGGACGTTCCGGCTGTCCCGGGCCTGCTCGGGGGACATGTAGGCGGGGGTGCCGACCGCGACGTTGGTCATGGTGAGCCGGGTGCTGGAGACGCCGGACGCGATGCCGAAGTCGATCACCTTCGGGCCGTCCTCGACCACCAGCACGTTGGACGGCTTGAGGTCGCGGTGGATCAGCCCGGCCGCGTGGATGGACTGCAGCGCCTCGGCGATGCCCGCGACCAGCCAGCGGGTGGCGTCCACCGGCAGCGGCCCGCACTCCTCGACCAGGTCCTCCAGGGAGGGGGCCGGGATGTACGCGGTGGCCAGCCAGGGCACCCGGGCGTCCGCGTCGGCGTCCACCACGGCCGCGGTGTAGAAGCCGCCGACCGTCTTGGCGGCCTCGATCTCCCGCGCGAAGCGGACGCGGAACAGCTCGTCCTCGGCCAGCTCCCCCCGGACGGTCTTGATGGCCACCCTTCGACCGGAGGCGGAGCGCGCCAGGTAGACCAGCCCCATCCCACCCGCGCCGAGCCGCCCCAGCACCTCGAAGGGCCCGATCCGCCTCGGATCGTGCGCCGTCAGCTGGTCCACTCCGCTGCCACCTCCCCGTTTTCCGCACCCGCCGCGTGGTGCCGGACCCGATTCTCCAACGCCGCCCGCTGCAACTCCAACCTCCCCCGCCCGGGGCGGCCGGCCGCCCCGTGGCGGCCGCCGTCCGGTCACCGGTGACGGAACGGCCGGATTCTGACGCCCGCTCCGGCCGCGGCTTGCGTCCGGCCCCGCGGACACCCCCTCCCGGTACGGATCTCCCGGGACCGGACGTCGTCACGCTCTGTCACTCGACCACCCCTCAGCGGACTCGCCGTCACGCTATGGGGTCAAAAGCACACGGGGGGGCTTCAAACAGCGCCCCGGGGGCCGGGTGAATATCCGTCCGAAGCGGTTCATGCCCCTATAGCAACCCCCCGTGCGGAGTAATAGTCGCATCACCGAATCGCGCCAAGATCGTGCCACGGTAAGCTGACGGCATGACAGGACAAGTTCGCACCGTCGACGGTCGCGTCGCCGGGCGACGCGGACAGGAGACGCGGCAGAAGCTGCTCGACTGCCTCCGCGAGATGCTCAGCACGTCGCCGTATCGGGACGTCAAGGTCATCGACGTCGCCCGTATGGCGGGTACCTCCCCCGCGACCTTCTACCAGTACTTCCCGGATGTCGAGGGCGCTGTCCTCGAAATCGCCGAGGAAATGGCCAAGGACGCCGACACCCTCAAAGAGCTGGTGGCCGGAAAGTCCTGGGCAGGGAAGTCCGGCCCGACCACTTCGGAAGAACTGGTCGACGGATTCCTCGCCTTCTGGCGCAAGAACGACGCCATTCTCCGAGTGGTCACGCTCGGTGCCGCCGAAGGGGACAAGCGGTTCTTCAAGATCCGCATGACCGTCCTCAACGCGGTCGCCAAGCCACTCGCGGAGGCCGTCAAGGAACTCCAGGCGAAGGGTCAGGCCGACAAGTCGCTCGACCCGAACGCCGTAGCCGGGGCCCTGGTCTCGCTGCTCGCCTCGGCGGCCGAGCACCAGAAGGCCTTCACCTCCTGGGGCGTCAAGGTCAAGGACCTCAAGCCCAACCTCGCTCCCCTGGTGTACCTGGGCGTCACCGGCAAGAAGCCGCCCAAGTAGACCGTCCGCCCGACAGATCATCCGCTCCGCGCGCAGTCCCGGCCTCCTGTCCGGGGACCGACGGACGGCGGCCGTGTCCTCGGGGGAGGTCCGCCGACGTACCGCAAGCGCGCCAGACATGCCGGTGGGCGGGCACCCCTCACACAGGGTGCCCGCCCACCGGCATGTCGCGCGGGGCCGGCCCGGGGTCGGAAGACAGCCCCTACGGGCAGCGCACGACCTGCCCCGCGTAGGCGAGGCCGCCGCCGAAGCCGAACAGCAGGACCGGGTCGCCCGGGCTCAGCTCGCCGCGCTCGACGAGCTTGGAGAAGGCCAGCGGGATGGAGGCCGCCGAGGTGTTGCCGGAGTCGACCACGTCCCGGGCCACCACGGCGTCGGCGAGGCCCAGCTTGCCCGCGATCGCGTCGATGATCCGCAGGTTGGCCTGGTGCGGCACGAAGCCCTTCAGCTCCGACGGGTCGATCCCGGCCCGCTCGCAGGCCTGGCGGGCCAGCGGGGCGAGCTGCGTGGTGGCCCAGCGGAACACCGACTGGCCCTGCTGGCTGATCACCGGGTCCCAGCCGGTGATGACGACGGCGTCGCCCTTCTCCGGCTCCGAGCCCCAGACCACCGGCCCGATGCCGGGCTCGGCGCCCTCCTCCTGGGCCTCGACCACCGCGGCGCCGGCGCCGTCGCCGAAGATCACGCAGGTGGTGCGGTCGGTCCAGTCGAGCGTGTCGGACATCCGCTCGGCGCCGATGACCAGGGCGCGCCGCGCCGCACCGGCCCGGATCGCGTGGTCGGCGGTGGCGAGGGCGTACGAGAAGCCGGAGCAGACGGTGTTGATGTCGTAGGCGGCGGGCGCCCGGACGCCGAGCCTGGCGGCGACCGCGGCCGCCGTGTTGGGGCTGCGCTCGATCGCGGTGCAGGTGGCGACCACGACCAGGTCGATCTCCTCGGCCGTGCGGCCGCTGTTGGCGAGCGCCTTCTGTGCCGCCTCGGTGGCGAGGTCGACCAGGGTCTCGCCCTCGGCGACGTGCCGGGTTCTGACGCCCACCCGGCTGCGGATCCACTCGTCGTTGGTGTCGACGAGCGCCTCCAGGTCGTCGTTGGTGAGGACCTTGGGGGGCTGGTAGTGGCCTAGTGCCACAATGCGCGAACCGCTCATACTGCCATGGAACCGGGTTACTCACTGGTCAGCGGGGCGCGACCGGCTACAAGGTCCGCCCCCGCGATCTGTAGGGGACTGACAAGGGGCGTTGCGGCGCCTGACCTCTGCTCCGGGCCGTCACCGGCACCGCGGCGGGGGGCGGGCGCCCGGAGGGCCCCCGGGCCGGCTCAGGCGGCCAGCGAGGTGGCGTCCCCCATCACGATCACCGGGTGGGCCGCCGGGTCCAGGGTGCGGATCAGCTCGGCCATCTTGTCCTCCGGGATGGAGACGCAGCCGTGGGTGGGGCCGTCGTGGTCGACGTGGATCCAGATGCCGCCGCCCTTCTTGGCGCCCATCGGGCGGCGCGGGTCGAGCGGGGAGTTGCCGGGGACGCGGTTGTAGTTGATCGCGACCACGTAGTCGAAGGAGCCGGCCAGCTGGTCCCCGAAGAAGCCGGTCCCGGAGACCACGAAGCTCGGGTCCTTGTCGTACGGGAGCTTGCTGCCGGGGTCGGCGTTGCGGCCGCCGGCGTCGGTGAGCGAGAAGACGCCGATCGGGCTGCGTAGGTCGCCCTCGCTGTGGTCGGTGGTCCAGCCGTTCTTGCCGTTGTGGCCCTGCCAGGTCTCGCCGGCCAGCCAGCGGCCCTCCGGGGTGCGGGTCCAGAGGGTGACGCTGTTCTTGTCGGTGCCCTTGTCCTGACCGGAGGCGACCACGACCTGGGTGGTCTCGGCGGGGATCTTCGCGGTGAACGAAGCGCCGAGGCCGGGTATCGCGGCGACCGAGGCGTCCGCGCGGGCCTGGCTGCGGGCGGCGGCGGGGTCGGTGTTCTGCCGGTCGGCGGCGGCCTGGGCGGCGGCCGGCTGGGCGGCGGCCACACCCGGTGACGGCTGGTCGGGCGTGCTGACGCCCTCCGGGCCGGGGCCGTCGGCGGCGGTGACGCCGGGCTTGGCGCCCTCCTGGCCGACGGTGTACCAGCCGGCGGCGGCCGCGACCAGCAGCGCCGTACCGGCCATCACGGCCTTGCCGTGTCGTTTCTGCTTGGCCTTGCGACGCCGGCCCCGGGCGGCCGCCCGGGAGCCCGCGGGGGCCTCGGCGGCGAGCGGAACGGACACCGGTCCGAGGGAGAGGTCCGCCGGCGGGGCCGACTCCGGTGCGGGGAAGGACTCCGCCGGGTGCACCGGCTCCGTCCCGGCGAAGGGCTCCGACAGGTACACCGGTTCCGGGTCGTAGCCCGCGCCGTACGGCGCCTCGTAACCGGCCTCGTACGCCGCCTCGTAGCCGCTCTGCTGGCCGTAGCCCGGCCCGGCGCCGTACGCGTACTGCTGGGCGGTGCCGGCCGGCGCCGCGTGGCCGGCCGGGTGGGGCCGGAACGGCTGGTCGTAGGCCTCGAAGTAGCCGTCCTGCGGGTTGGGCCGGTAGTCGCCGTGGCCCTGCTGAACCGGCTGCTGGTACGCCCCGTAGTCCTGGTGGGAGGGCTGTGGCGCCTCGTACACCGGCTCCGGCATCGGCTCGTACGACGGGTACGCGGTGGCGCGATGTGAACCGGACATACGGTCGATCCTGCCAAACGCCGTACCCGTTGGTAAACCCGGGGCGCGTGCGGAGGCGGTGAAGAAGCCGCCGCCCCGGCCGTGGAACGGCCGGGGCGGCGGGGGTGGGGCACGGTCAGAGACGCATCGCCTGCGGGGTCTCGCGGCGCGTCAGGTCCGGTCCGTCGTACTCGCGGATGACCTCGTAGCGGGTGTTCCGCTCCACCGGGCGGAAGCCGGCGTCGCGGATCAGGTCGAGCAGGTCGTCGCGGCCGAGCTTGTTCGGGGTGCCGAAGTTGTCCGCGTCGTGGGTGATCTTGTACTCGACCACCGAGCCGTCCATGTCGTCGGCGCCGTGGCTGAGCGCCAGCTGGGCGGTGGTCACGCCGTGCATCACCCAGAACACCTTGACGTGCGGGACGTTGTCGAAGAGCAGCCGGGAGACGGCGAAGGTCTTCAGGGCCTCGGCGCCGGTGGCCATCTCGGTACGGGCCATCAGCTTGTTGCGCACGACGCCGTCCTTGGAGTCGTGGAAGTCGTGCTGGTAGCGCAGCGGGATGAACACCTGGAAGCCGCCGGTCTCGTCCTGCAGCTCGCGCAGCCGCAGCACGTGGTCCACCCGGTGGCGGGGCTCCTCGATGTGCCCGTACAGCATGGTGCAGGGCGTCTTGAGTCCCTTGGCGTGCGCGAGGCGGTGGATCCGCGACCAGTCCTCCCAGTGGGTGTCGTGGTCGACGATGTGCTGGCGGACCTCCCAGTCGAAGATCTCCGCGCCGCCGCCGGTCAGCGACTCCAGACCGGCGTCGATCAGCTCGTCCAGGATCTCGTCCGCGGACAGACCGCTGATCTTCTCGAACCAGTGGATCTCGGTCGCGGTGAAGGCCTTCAGCGAGACGTTCGGCAGGGCCGCCTTGAGCTCCCGCAGCGAGCGCGGGTAGTAGCGCCAGGGCAGCGTCGGGTGCAGGCCGTTGACGATGTGCAGCTCGGTGAGGGAGTCGCTCTCCATCGCCTTGGCGAGCCGGACGGCCTCCTCGATGCGCATCGTGTACGCGTCCTTCTCGCCCGGCTTGCGCTGGAACGAGCAGTACGCGCAGGACGCGCTGCACACGTTGGTCATGTTGAGGTGGCGGTTGACGTTGAAGTGGACGACGTCGCCGTTCTTCCGCGTCCGCACGTGGTGGGCCAGGCCACCCAGCCAGGCCAGGTCGTCGCTCTCGTAGAGCGCGATCCCGTCCTCGCGGGTCAGCCGCTCACCCGCGTAGACCTTCGCCTCCAGCTCGCGCTTGAGCCCTGCGTCCATGCGGTGCCCCGCCTCCTCCGACTTCGGTTCCTTGCCGGAACGAGCGTACGTCACGTGACGGCCGCAGCTCCGGGCCGCTCCGACCGCGGGACGACGCGTCTCACCGCGGCGCTCCGCCGGCCCGGGGATCAGGTCGAGAGCAGCTCCGCGAGCAGGGCGGGCTCGATGTTGCCGCCGCTGACCACGGCGGCCACCGTCCGGCCCCCGGTCTCGTCGGCTCGGTGGAAGTAGGCCGCCGGGGCGACCGCGCCGGAGGGCTCGGCGACCAGCCGGCCGCGGCGGGCCAGCAGGGCGACGGTGGCCCGGATCTCGTCCTCGGTGACGGTGACGATGTCGTCCACGTACGCGGTCAGGTGCTCGAAGGGCAGCTCGCCGACCGACGGGGTGCGCAGCCCGTCCGCGATGGTGCGGTAGGTGTCGGCGACCGGCCAGGCGAGCCGGCGCCCGGCCCGCAGACTGGCCCGGGCGTCGGCGGCCAGCTCCGGCTCGACGCCGACCACCCGGACACCCGGACGGGTGAGCTTGAGCGCGGCCGCCGTCCCGGAGATCAGGCCGCCGCCGCTGACCGGCACCAGCACGGTGTCCAGGCCGGCCGGGGCGTCCTCGGCGATCTCCAGGCCGACCGTGCCCTGGCCCGCGATGATGTACGGGTCGTCGTACGGCGGCACCCAGACGTAGCCGTGCCGCTCGGCGAGCTCGCCGGGCACGGTGTCCCGCTCCTCCGGCGACACCAGGAGCACCTCGGCGCCGAACCCGCGGGTGTACTCCACCTTCACGGCCGGGGAGGTGTCCGGCATCACGATGACGGCCTTGATCCCGAGCAGTGCCGCCGCGTAGGCGACGGCCTGCGCGTGGTTGCCGCTGGACTGCGCGACCACGCCGCGGGCCCGCTCGTCCTCGGTGAGCGCGGCCAGCCGGTTGTAGGCGCCACGGGTCTTGAAGGCGCCGGTCGGCTGGAGGTTCTCGGGCTTGAGCCACAGGCTGCGCCCGCCGTCGGCCGCCCAGGGGGCGGGGACCAGCGGGGTGCGCACGGCCACCCCCGCGATCCGCTGCCGGGCCGCGCGCAGCTCCTCCAGTCCGACCAGTGCCATGACGTCACTCTCCTTCTGGGGGGAGGTCGCTCACCCGGTTCTCCCACTTGGTGGAGAGTACGACGGTGGTCCGGGTGCGGGCCACGCCCTTCGTGCCGGAGATCCGCTTCACCACGGACTCCAGGCCGGCCACGTCGGCCACCCGGACCTTGAGCATGTACGAGTCGTCACCCGCGATGAACCAGCAGTCCTCGACCTCGTTGAGGTCCTTCAGCCGGAACGCGACGTCCTCGTGGTCGGCCGCGTCGGTCAGCTGGAGGCCGATCAGGGCCGTCACCCCGAAGCCGAGCGAGGCCGGGTTGACCGTCGCGCGGTAGCCGGTGATCACGCCGGCCTGCTCGAGGCGGTTGATCCGGTCCGTGACGCTCGGGCCGGAGAGGCCGACCAGCCGGCCCAGCTCGGCGTAGGACGCCCGTCCGTTCTCCCGGAGCGCCTGGATGAGCTGTCTGTCCACCGTGTCCATATACCGTCCGCGTCCTTCCGAACCTCACCAGACCCACAGATCATTATCCGGATTCAAAGGCGCCATGCGCGGAACAACCCGGGTATCGCAGAGAAGATACTCTCCCGCCTTCGGTCTCCTCACTCCCCCTCAGCCGACGCGCTGCCGTTCCCGCCGGCCCGGCGGGCCGCCGCTCCCAACTCCCCTTCCCAGCGCAGGTACAGGGAATGCGGTACGCCGACCGCGTCCAGTACCCGGCCGGCCACGAAATCGACGAGTTCGCGCACGGTGGAGCCGCCGGCGTAGAAACCGGGCGAGGCGGGCAGGACCACGGCGCCCTGCGCGTCGAGTTCCACCAGGTGTTTCAACGTCACCCCGTTGAGTGGTGTCTCGCGCACGCAGACGACCAGCGGGCGGCGCTCCTTGAGGGTGACGCTCGCCACCCGCTGCAGCAGGTCCTTGCTCAGGCCGAGCGCGATCCCGGCCACCGCGCCGGTGGTCGCCGGTACCACCAGCATGCCCCTGGCCGGGTAGGAGCCGCTGGACGGGCCGGCCGCGAAGTCCCCGGCGGGCCAGTAGCGGACGTCGTCCAGGAGGCCCGCCCGGTCCTCGTCGAGGCCCAGCCAGGCGGCCAGGTCGGTGCGCCAGTGGGCGTCCCGGAAGGAGATGCCGGTCTCGTCGAGGATGGTGAGCCGGGCGGCCCGGCTGACGATCAGGTCCACCGGCTCCCCGGCGTCGAGCAGGGCCCGGATCACCGAGGCCGCGTACGGCGTCCCCGACGCGCCCGAGACCCCGACCACCCACGGCTGACGCTTCGCTGTTCCCATGGCCCCTTTCTATCCGGCCGCACCCGCCCCGGCCGCATCCGCGGGCGCCCCTGGGAGGATGGGCGCATGGCAGCGACCCTCGTCGACCTCACCCATCAGGTGACCACCGCGATGCCGGTCTACCCCGGCGACCCGACCGTCCTGCTGGAGCCGGCGCTCACCACCGCCACGGCCGGGGTGAACGTGCTGGCCCTGCACCTGGGCTCGCAGTCCGGGACGCACGTGGACGCGCCGTACCACGTGGACGTCACCTGGCCGACCCTGGACGGGCTCCCGCTGGAGCGGTTCACCGGCCCGGCGGTGCTCGCCGACCTGCGCGGGCTGGAGCCGCGGGCGGCCGTCACCCCCGACCTGCTGGCGCCCGCGCTGGAGCGGGTCGGCGAGGGGTCCGTCCTGCTGCTGGCCACCGGGTGGGCCCGGCACTGGGGCACCGACGCCTACCTGGCCCACCCCGCCCTGACGCCGGAGGCCGCCGGGGCGATCGTCGCCGCCGGGGTGCGGACCGTCGGGGTCGACGCGCTGAGCGTCGACCCCACCCCCGACCCGGGCCCGGGCGACCCGGCGGTGGCGGCGCTGCTCGCGGACCTCGCCGACGAGCACGACCGGCCCGCCGACGAGCCGACCCTCGCCGCGCACCGCGTGCTGCTGGGGGCGCCCGGCGGCGGGGTGATCGCGGAGAACCTGACAGACCTGCGGCCGCTGCTGGCCGCCCAGGAGGCCGGTCTGCCGGTGGAGGTGTCGCTGTTCCCGCTGCGCCTGGTGGCGGCGGACGGCGCGCCGGTCCGGGCGGTGGCCCGGCTGGGCTGAGACGCCGCCGGCCGCACCCCCCAACGGACTTGGTCTAGACCATCCCCCGGCGCCGCCGCTACGCTGTCCGGCCATGGCTGAGATCATCGGAGTGATCGAGCGACTCTGGCGCTACCCCGTGAAGTCCACCGGCGGCGAGCGGCTCGACTCCGTCGAGGTGGACGAGCGCGGCCTCGCCGGCGACCGCCTCTACGCCGTCCGCGACGGCGACGGCAGACTCGGTTCGGGCAAGAGCACCCGCCGGTTCCGCCGGATGGACGGCCTGCTCCGCCTCTCCGCCCGCCTCGGCCACCGGATCGACGGACCCGAGCTGTTCGACCCGCTCGGACGCCCGGTCACCGAGCCCGGCGCGTTCCTCCGGGCCTACCTCCAGCGCGAGGACGTCGAGCTGGCCCGCGAGGACGCCGTCTCGCACTTCGACCAGCTGCCGGTCAGCGTGCTCACCACCGCCACCCTGGACTGGGTCCGCGAGGCCGTCCCGTTCACCGCGGTCGACGAACGGCGGTTCCGCCCCAACATCGTGCTGCGGACCCCGCCCGGCACCCCGCCGTTCGTCGAGGACGGCTGGTTCGGCCGGGAGGGGCTCGGCGGCGCCGGGGTGCGGCTGGGCTTCGTCCGGTCCAGCGAGCGCTGCGCGATGACCGGCGCCCCGCAGCCCGGGCTGCCGCACGCACCCGAGATCCTCAAGGCCCTCGTGCACGCCCACGACGGCCGGCTCGACGCGCTGGCCGAGGTCGCCTCCCCGGGGCGGCTGAGCGTCGGCGACGAGCTGTCGCTGCACTGAGACCACCCCGAGCGGGCACGGAACCGCAGGTCAGGGCCCTCTCCAGGATTCCCGGAAAAATCTTCGATCTTCCCTGCAACCCCCGCGGGCCCCGCACGTCTATGGGAGTGAGCGGCGGGGAAGCCCGCCGGGCCGGACTGCGGGTGACGCCGGGGGCACCACCCCCGAACCTCGCGTCCGGCACCTACCGAGCTTGCCGGCCGGCGACGGAACGCCGACGGTGCAACACCCTGGGGGTATTCAGAATGTCCGTCGTGCGCGCACGCCGCTCCGGCTCCACCGTCCTCACCGCCGCCACCCTCGGCGTGCTGCTGGCCACCGGGACCGTGGTCGCCTCCCCGGCCGCCTACGCCGCCGACGCCCCGGCCGCGGTCACCGCCCCGGCCGAGCCGGCCGCCACCCCGGCCGCCGAGCCGGCCGCCGCGGCCGCCGCCGCCACGGAGAAGCCCGCCGACAAGCCCGCCGCCAAGACCGCCGAGGCCGGCAAGCCCGCGCTGACCGTCAACGCCCCCGTGTCCATCGGCCACGGCGGCGAGCCCGTCGAGTTCACCGAGACCGTCACCAACCCCGGCGACGCCGCGGCCTCGTACACCCTGAGGGTCGACGCGAGCAGCCCCGCCGCCCCCGCCAAGGGCATCACCGTCGACTACCGCGACGCCGACGGCACCTGGAAGCCCCTCGGCTCCGGCGGGGAGGTCCCCGGGCTGACCGTCGCCGCCGGCGCCACCCGGACGGTCCGGCTGCGCCTGGCCACCCCGCTCCACAACGCCTGGGGCAACCAGGACGCGCCCGTCACGCTCCGCTCCGCCGTCCTGGACCAGGCGAAGGCCGTCCTCGCCGAGAACACCGCGGAGGTCGTGGCCAAGGCCCTCACCCTGCAGGTCAAGGGCGCGCCGACGAGCGCCGTCGCCGGCGGTGCGCCGGTCGAGTTCGACGTCACCGTCACCAACCCCAGCGCGTCCGGCTACACCGGCGTCTCCAAGGTCGTGGAGGCCACCCGGAACAGCACCTTCCAGGTGCAGAAGGCCGACGGCGGCTGGGAGACCGTCACCGGCACCCCGCAGGACAACGGCCGGGTCCTCTACCACCTCACCGAGGACCGGACCCTCGCCGCCGGCGCCTCCTTCACCAAGCACGTCCGCATCGCCTTCACCGCCGACGCCGCGCCCGGCACCGAGTACATCCACCCGTGGGCCATGCTCGGCGAGGGCGGCGCGTTCATGCCCCTCGTCATCGGCCCCCAGTTCGTCGCGGTCGACGTCACCGCCGCCCCGGTCGCCGCCAAGCCCTCGCTGACCGTCCAGGAGCCGGCCTCGATCGGCAACGGCGGCCGTCCGGTGGAGTTCACCGAGACCGTCACCAACCCGGGCGGCACCGACGCCTCGTTCACGCTGAAGCTGAAGGCCAGCAACCAGTGGGCCCGCTCGAAGGACCGCATCACCCTCGAGTACCGCGACGCCGACGGCACCTGGAAGCCCGTGACGCTGAACTTCGCGCTGGGCGACAAGACCGTCGACTTCTCCGGGGAGATCCCGGGCGTGACGGTCGCCGCCGGCGCCAGCAGGACCCTCCAGCTGCGCCTCGCCGCCCCGCTCAACAACGACTGGGCCAGCCAGAGCAGCACCGTCAAGCTCTACTCCGCGATCGCGGACTCCGCGAACACCGTCGTCGCCGAGAGCACCAAGGACGTGGCGCTGAAGGCCCTCACCGTGCAGGTCAAGAACGCGCCGACCAGTGCCGTCATCGGCGGCGCCCCGGTCGAGTTCGACGTCACCGCGACCAACCCCAGTGCCTCCGCCTACGACGACGCCTCCCTGGTGGTGCAGGCCGACCAGCAGAGCACCCTCCAGGTGCAGAAGGCCGACGGCAGCTGGCAGGACGTCACCGGCACCCCGAGCCGCCAGTCGACCGGCCCGCTGACCTACCACCTCACCGACGGCAAGGACCTGGCGGCCGGAGCATCCGTCACCAAGCACGTCCGGCTGGCGTTCACCGCCGGTGCCGCGATCGGCGCGTCCTACGTCCACGGGGTGGTCATCCTCGGCGAGGGCGGCCCGTACATGCCCGCGTCCATCGGCCCGCAGGGATTCCGGGTCGACCTCTCCACCGCGCCCGGCACCGGCAGCGCCGTCAAGGCCGGCTTCACCGCCGCCTCCGCGGACGACGCCGCCACCACCGGTACCGACGCCACCACGGGCACCATCGCCGGCACCGCCCGGCTGGCGGGCGGCGAGCTCGCGCACACCGGGTCGGACGGCGTCCTCACGACCGCCGCGGGCGCCGCCGCCCTGCTCGTCAGCGGCCTCGGCGCGCTCTTCGCCGCGCGCCGCCGCCGCAGCGCCTGACCGCCTCCGCACAGCCCGCGGCCCCACCCGGGCCCCGGCTCCCCGGCCCCGGCGGGCCCCGCAGGCGCGCCGTAGACGATGACGCATGGACGGGAGACCCGTGCGCATTGGGCCTCTCATGCGGCTCGCCTACCGTCGAGGCATGACGGAGAAGCGAACTGACGATGTGACGTCCGTCCTGGTGATCGGCGCCACCGGGGCGGTCGGCCGCCACCTGGTGCTGCAGCTCGCGGCCGCCGGGGTGCGGGTCCGGGCCCTGACCCGGCGCGGCGACCGGGCGCGGCAGCGCGGACACGTCCAGGGGGACCTGCTCGATCCGGATTCGCTGCGGGCCGCCGCGCGCGGCATCGACGCGGCCTTCCTGGCCTGGCCCCTCCCGACCGCCGAGGGCGCGGCCGGGGCGGTGGCGGCCCTGGCCGGCGAGGTCGGGCGGGTGGTGCAGCTCTCCTCGGCCGCCGTCCGGGACGCGCCGGGGGCGGGCCCGCGGGGGCCGGCCGGGGAGGTCGAGGCGCTCCTCGCGGGCAGCGGGGTGCGGCACACCGCGCTGCGGCCGTACGGCTTCGCGGCGGACGCGCTGCGGTGGGCGGAGGAGATCAGGACCGGCGGTGCCGTGCAGGGCTACGGCGGTGCGGCCGGGCTCCACCCGGTCGACGAGCGGGACGTCGCGGCGGTCGCCGTCCGCGCCCTGCTCGACGACGGCCACGACGGCGCCCGCCACCTGCTCACCGGCCCCGGGGCGCCGACCCAGGCGGAGCAGGTGCGGATCATCGGGGAGGCCGCCGGCCGCCCGGCGCGGTGGGAGGAGGTCCCCCGCGGGACGGCCCGCCGGCGCATGCTCGCCGCCGGCCGGCCCCCGGCGGAGGCCGACGCCGCGCTGGACCTCGTCCAGGCCCGCCTCACCGACCCGGATCCGGTCACCACGACCGTCCGGGACGTCACCGGCCGGCCCGCCCGGAGCTTCCGCACCTGGGCCGCCGACCACGCCGCGCTGTTCCGGTGAGCCGCCCCGTCCCGGCGGCCGCCCGGCGGGGCGTCAGACGCCGAGTCCGCGGACGACCAGGTCCACCAGGGCGAAGAAGAACAGCGAGATGCCCACGAAGCCGTTGGTCTGGAAGAACGCCCGGTTGAGCCGCGACAGGTCGTTCGGCTTGACGATGGTGTGCTCGTACAGGAACGCGCCCACCACCACGACCAGACCGATCCAGAAGGCCGGTCCGGCGTGCGTCAGGACCCCGAACCAGCCCAGCAGGAGCGTGGTGACGAGGTGGCACGCCCGTGCGCCGCGGATCGCGGCCGGGACGCCGAAGCGGGCCGGGACCGACCGCACGTTGCCGTGGCGGTCGGACTCGACGTCCTGGCAGGCGTAGATCAGGTCGAAGCCGCCGATCCAGACGCCGACCGCCACGCCGAGGACCACCGCGTCCCAGGACCAGCGGCCCGTCACCGCGAGCCAGGCGCCGACCGGCCCCATCGCCTGGGCCAGACCGAGGATGGCCTGCGGGAAGTCGGTGAACCGCTTGCCGTACGGGTAGACGACCATCGGCACCACGGCCACCGGCGCGAGCGCCAGGCAGAGCGGGTTGAGCAGCGCCGCCGCCCCGAGGAACACCACCAGCGCCACGGCCGAGCCGATGTACGCGGTCCTCAGCGAGACGGCCCCGGTGACCAGTTCGCGGGAGGCCGTGCGCGGGTTCCGGGCGTCGATCTCGCGGTCGATGATCCGGTTGGCGGCCATCGCGAAGGTGCGCAGGCCGACCATGCAGACGGTGACGACGAACAGCTGGCCCCAGTGCACCCGCTTGTCGGCGAGGAACATGGCCGTCAGCGCGGCGATGTAGGCGAAGGGCAGGGCGAAGACCGAGTGCTCGATCATCACCAGGCGCAGGAAGGCCTTCGTGCGCCCGGGGGTCTCGACGGCGGCGGTGCTCACAGCCCGTACTCCTTCCAGCGACGCGACACCAGTGCGGCCGTGGCCGGGTCCGAGGAGACCATCTCCGGCCAGCCGCCGTCCCGGGTGTAGCCCTCCTCGGGAAGCTTGCGGGTCGCGTCGATGCCCGCCTTCCCGCCCCAGAACTGCTGGTACGAGGCGTGGTCGAGGTGGTCGACCGGGCCCTCGACCACGGTGAGGTCGCGGCTGTAGTCGACGTTGCCGAAGGCCCGCCAGGCGACCTCCTGGTAGTCGTGCACGTCGCAGTCGGAGTCCACCACGATGATCAGCTTGGTCAGCGACATCATGTGGGCGCCCCAGATGGCGTGCATCGTCTTCTGGGCGTGCTTGGGGTACTTCTTGTCGATCGAGACGATCACGCAGTTGTGGAAGCCGCCGGCCTCGGGCAGGTCGTAGTCGACGATGTCCGGGATGATGATCTTCAGCAGCGGCAGGAAGAAGCGCTCGGTGAACTTGCCCAGCGGGCCGTCCTCGGTCGGCGGGCGGCCGACCACGATGGACTGCAGGAGCGGCCGGCGGCGCATCGTCACGCAGTCGATCGTCAGGGCCGGGAACGGCTCCTGCGGGGTGTAGAAGCCGGTGTGGTCGCCGAACGGGCCCTCGGGGAGCATCTCGCCGGGCTCCAGCCAGCCCTCCAGGACCACCTCGGCGTCGGCCGGGACCTGCAGCGGGACCGTCTTGCAGTCGACCATCCGCACCCGCTCACCGGCGACGAACCCGGCGAACAGGTACTCGTCGATGTCCCCGGGCAGCGGCGCGGTGGCCGCGTAGGTGACGGCCGGCGGGCAGCCGAAGGCGATCGCGACGGGCAGCCGTTCGCCCCGCTTCGCGGCCTTCGCGGCGTGGTTGTGGCTGTCCTTGTGGATCTGCCAGTGCATGCCGATGGTGCGCCGGTCGTGCCGCTGGAGCCGGTAGAGGCCCAGGTTGCGGACGCCGCTGTCCGGGTCCTTGGTGTGGGTGAGCCCGAGGTTGAAGAAGGACCCGCCGTCCTGCGGCCAGGTGAAGAGGGCGGGCAGCGCGTCCAGGTCGACGTCGTCACCGGTGAGCACGACCTCCTGGACCGGGGCGTCCTTCACGTTGCGGGGCGGCACGTGCGCCATCGAGGCGAGCTTGCCGAAGGCGTCCCGGAAGCCGGTGAAGCCCTGCGGGAGCTCGGGCTTGAGCAGTCCGGCGATCTTCTCGGAGATGTCGTCGGGGCCCTTGAGGCCGAGGGCCTTGGCGAGGCGCCGCTCGGTGCCGAAGACGTTCATCGCGAGGGGCATCGAGGAGCCCTTGACGTTCTCGAAGAGCAGCGCGGGGCCCTTCGCCTTCTGGACCCGGTCGACGATCTCGCCGATCTCCAGGTGCGGGTCCACCTCTGCCTTGATGCGCTTGAGGTCCCCTTCGCGGTCGAGTGCCCGGAGGAAGGAGCGGAGATCGTCGTATGCCATGCCTGTCAGTATCCGCCACCGGATAGCCTGGCTCCGTCAAGGGCCCCGGGAAGGCGCCCGTCGCCACCGCCGCCGGGGGAGACAGCCACCGTGCTGAGGATTCTTCTGACCATCGTCCTTCCGCTCGCACTCTGGGTGTGGGCCTTCATCGACTGCCTGACCACGCCCGAGGACGGGGTGAAGCACCTCCCCAAGCCGGTCTGGGTACTGGTGGTGCTGCTGTTCCCGCCGGTCGGCCCGATCGCCTGGCTGGTGGCCGGGAAGCAGCGCCGTCCGCTGCTCGCGGGGCCGTACGACGGGGATGCGGGCGGCCCCGAGCGGTCGGCCCCGCGCGGCGGCCGGCCGCTCGCCCCGGACGACGACCCCGATTTCCTCGCCTCGTTGAAGAAGAGCGACAAGGAGCACGAGGAGATGCTGAAGCGCTGGGAGGCCGATCTCCGCCGCCGCGAGCAGGAGCTGCGCAACGACGACGAGCCCGGCGACGGCCGCAGGAGCTGATCGCGCAGGCCCGGCCGCTACCTCGGACAGCCCACCCGGAACGTTCCGGGTGGGCTGGAGTGTTTTTGGCGCTTCCCTACGACCGGGAGCCCCCTAGCACGGATCGGGGCCGCCTCCGCACCCGACTTGAGCGGAGCTTGAGCGAGGCCCAAGTCGGCCGCCCTACATTACTGAGCGACGGCCCTGACCTGCGCTTTTCTTCACGCTCAGATCATCGGACCATCATCTGCCCGACAACCCCCGGTATTCGAACGGACACCGAGCGCTCCGGCTTCGCCCCCGCCGCTTCTGTGCAGGCCTGACATCTAAACGGACCCGACCTTGTACGGAATCGACGCCGAAACCAACGCACGGCCCCTCGTACAGTCATAAGTGAAGAAAGTGATTCGCAGCCGGGGGCACAGCAGACGTTGGCTGTCGGACAGTTCCCTCACCCTTGGAGTGGTTCGAGATGACGGTTGTGCATGAGGCGCCGGTGGGCGGCGAGGTCCCCGAGGTCCCGGCCGACGCCCGCGGGCGCGTCGCCGAGCTGCACGAGCTCCGCGAGAAGGTGCGTCGCGGCCCCAGCGAGAAGGCCACCGAGGCCCAGCACGCGAAGGGCAAGCTGACCGCCCGCGAGCGCATCGAGCTGCTGCTGGACGAGGGCTCCTTCCGCGAGGTCGAGCCGCTGCGCCGGCACCGCGCCCAGGGCTTCGGCCTGGAGGCCAAGAAGCCGCACACCGACGGCGTCATCGTCGGCTGGGGCACCGTGCACGGCCGGACCGTCTTCACCTATGCGCACGACTTCCGGATCTTCGGCGGCGCGCTGGGCGAGGCCCACGCGCAGAAGATCCACAAGATCATGGACATGGCCATCGCGGCCGGTGCGCCGCTGGTCTCGCTCAACGACGGCGCCGGCGCCCGCATCCAGGAGGGCGTCACCGCCCTCGCCGGCTACGGCGGCATCTTCCAGCGCAACACCCGCGCCTCGGGCGTCATCCCGCAGATCTCGGTGATGCTCGGCCCGTGCGCCGGCGGCGCCGCGTACTCCCCCGCGCTGACCGACTTCGTGTTCATGGTCCGCGAGACCTCGCAGATGTTCATCACCGGCCCGGACGTCGTCCAGGCGGTGACCGGCGAGAAGATCAGCCAGAACGGCCTCGGCGGCGCCGACGTCCACGCGGGCGTCTCCGGCGTCTCGCACTTCGTCTACGACGACGAGCAGTCCTGCATCGAGGAGGTCCGCTACCTCCTGTCGCTGCTGCCGCAGAACAACCGCGAGATGCCGCCGACCGTCCTCAACGACGACCCGGTCGACCGCCGCAACGAGTCCCTGCTCGACCTGGTGCCGGCCGACGGCAACCGCCCGTACGACATGCGCAAGGTCATCGAGGAGATCGTCGACCACGGCGAGTACCTCGAGGTCCACGAGCGCTGGGCCACCAACGTGCTGTGCGTGCTGGCGCGGGTCGACGGCCACGTCACCGGCATCATCGCCAACCAGCCGCAGTCGCTGGCCGGCGTGCTCGACATCAACGCCAGCGAGAAGGCCGCGCGCTTCGTCCAGATGTGCGACGCCTTCAACATCCCACTGGTCACCATGCTCGACGTGCCGGGCTTCCTGCCCGGTGTCGACCAGGAGCACGACGGCATCATCCGGCACGGCGCCAAGCTGCTGTACGCGTACTGCAACGCCACCGTGCCGCGCATCCAGCTGATCCTGCGCAAGGCCTACGGCGGCGCGTACATCGTGATGGACTCCCGCTCCATCGGCGCCGACCTCTCCTACGCCTGGCCGACCAACGAGATCGCCGTCATGGGCGCCGAGGGCGCCGCCAACGTGATCTTCCGCCGCGACATCAACGGCGCCGAGGACCCGGACGCCATGCGGGCCCAGAAGATCAAGGAGTACAAGAGCGAGCTGATGCACCCGTACTACGCGGCCGAGCGCGGCCTCGTGGACGACGTCATCGACCCCGCCGAGACCCGCCAGGTGGTCGCCTCCGCCCTGGCGATGCTCCGCACGAAGCACGCCGACCTGCCGAGCCGCAAGCACGGCAACCCGCCGATGTAGCGTCCGCGCCGAGCGCGGTCCCGCAGCACGCACGTCCGAGCGACACCACACCACAGACACCGGGGGAGAAACCAGAAAATGACCGCTTCCGCCGAACCCCTCGTCCGCATCGTCCGCGGCTCCCTCTCCGACGAGGAGCTGGCCGCCCTCACCGCCGTGCTGATGGCGCGCGCCGCCGCCGCGCAGCAGGCCGGCGCGGCCGCCCTGGTCGAGCCGATCGCCACCTGGCAGCGGCTGGACCGCCGCCCGGCCTACTACTCGCCGGTCAGCTGGCAGCAGGCCGCCTGACGGCCCACGGCACCGCCGACGGCCGGTCACCCCACCCGGGTGGCCGGCCGTCGCCCCTTTCCGGCGGCCTCCGGGGCCGTGCCACCGGGGGTCGGTTCCGCCCCGAACGGGCTCGGTAGAATACCTACTGGACGGTATGCGGCCCGCCGCCCCGCCGGCCCCCATAGGATCGGCCGCTGCCGAGCTACCAGAACTATCCAGGGAGGCTGCGATGGCCAGGCAGGCCCGCGCGCTGGCGACCCGCCAGGCGGTACTCCTCGCGGCGGCCGAGGTCTTCGACGAGCGGGGCTACGCAGCCGCCACCATGTCCGAGATCCTGGATCGCGCCGGCGTCACCAAGGGTGCGCTGTACTTCCACTTCCGCTCCAAGGAGGAGCTGGCACTCGCCGTCATCGAGGGTCAGGGCGCCTGGCTCGCCACCTGGCAGCCGTCCTCGGACAGCCCGGTGCAGACCCTGATCGACCTCGGGTACGCCTTCGCCCACGCCCTCCAGGACGACCCGCTGGTGCGCGGCAGCATCCGGCTGACGATCGAGCACGGCAGCTTCACCCAGCCGCAGATCGCGGCCTACCAGGGCTGGTCGGACGTCGCCCGCGGGCTGCTGGAACGCGCCCGCGACGCCGGCGACCTGCACCCGGGCGTGGACCTCGCGGCGGCCGCCGGAGTGATCACCGGGGCCGTCACCGGGATCCAGCTGAGCTCCCAGGTGCTGACCGACCGCCGGGACCTGATCCAGCGGATGGCCGACCTGTGGACGCTGGTGCTGCCCGGCCTGGTGCAGCCGCACGCGCTGGCCCGGCTGAGCGTCGCCGAGCGCGTCCCCTCCTGACGGATCGACGGCCCGGTCCCGGGCCTCACGGCCCGGCCTCCCGCCCGCCCGACGGCGCGCCGGACGGCACGGCTGCCGGCGGCGGCTCAGAGCCGGTAGCCGCCGCAGTGCTCCGCCGCCACCAGGGCCGGCAGCGCCGCCGCCCAGAGCCGCCCCACGGCCTCCGAGCACGGCCGGTCAGACTCCTCTGCGGCGAGCAGTACCTGGCCGGCCGCGACCGCGGTGAGCAGTTCGGCGGCGGCCCGCCGGTCCAGACCGGGACGCAGCTCGCCGCCCTCGGCGGCGCGGTCCAGCAGGCGCCGGACGACGGCCGTGAGGCTGCGCCAGGTGGCGTCCGTACCGGGCAGGTCGTCCGGGGTGCCGGCCCGCGGCGGGCCCTGCCGGCCGAGCCGCACGCCGGCCCGGACCAGGACGTCCTCGCGCAGCAGCCGGGCGAGTTCGTGCGAGAAGTCGATCAGGCCCTGGAGCGCCGGGTCGCCGGTGCGCAGGGCGCGCAGCGCGGCCGACCCGATCTCGCGCCCGGCCGCGGCGCGGACGCCGTCGGCGAGGGCCTGCTTGGAGACGAAGTGGAAGTAGAGGGCGCCCTTGCTGACCCCGGCCCGCCGGCTGATGTCGACCAGGCTGGCGGCTTCGAACCCGACGCTCGCGAAACTGTCCGCCGCGGCGAGCAGCACCGCCTGCCTGGTCCGCCCCGCGCGTTCCTGCTTGACCACTGGGCCCCTCCGGACTCGGCCGGGCGCGTTCCCTCCCCGCCCGGCTGCTGTCAGCGCGCCGCCGGTGGGGGGCGACGCCTCGCATGCGGACGGCACTGACCGAAACCGCATGGTTGGTATCTAATCTAGCCCCTCGACCGACCCCGCCGTCCAGCGGGGAGGACCCCCGCCCAAGGTCTGCCGTCCCCCGGGCGGGCATTACCCCAGTCCAGGGGCCGGGTAGCGTGGTTGTGCCGGGCTGCGCGGCAGGAGCCACCCCAGACGCAGAAGAGAAACCGGGTGGTCTGTATGTTTTGCCTAGCGTCCGTACCGGCCGCTCGACCGACACCCTGGAGTAGGGCCCGTCATGCCATTGATCGTAGAGCCGGACTTCCACGGTCCGTACGCCCACCCCGGTCCCGGCTACGACTTCCACGAGCGGACCGTCTCCCGCCACCTGGTGCACCGCACCTCGGTGTCGGAGGTGTTCCTGACCGGCTGGCAGGCCACCGGCCCGTACGACTTCCTCCTCGGCGCCCAGTGGCCCCGGCTGCACGGCTTCTACCGGCTGCCCGGTGACCGCTACCACGACCCGCTGCTGCTGGCCGAAACGATTCGGCAGGCCGGCCTGCTGATCGGCCACGCCGGATTCGGGGTGCCGCGCGACCACCAGTTCGTCATGGAGGACCTCTCCTACGCCCTCGCCCCGGACGGGCTGCGCACCATCGCCGTCACCGACGAACCCGCCTCGCTGATGCTGGCGGTCCGCTGCGAGGACGTCCGGATGCGGCACGGGCGGCTCGTCTCGCTGCGGGTGCACACCGAGGTCACCCGCGCCGGCCGTCCGGTCGGCCACGGCACCGGGCAGCTGCGGGTCGTCTCCCCCGCCTCGTACGCACGGCTGCGCGGCCCGGGGCCGCGGGGCGCCGTGCCGCCCGCACCGCCCGCGCCCACCGCGCCCGAGCTGGTCGGCCGCGCGCACCCCGGGGACGTCGTGCTGAGCCCGACCCTGCGCCCCGACACCTGGCTGCTGCGCACCGACGCCCGGCACCCGGTGCTCTTCGACCACGCGCTGGACCACGTGCCCGGGATGCTGATGCTGGAGGCCGCCCGGCAGGCCGCCCAGCGGCTCCGCCACCCCGAACCGGTGGTGCCGGTCGAGTTCGTCAGCTCCTTCGACCACTACATCGAGCTGGACCGGCCCTGCCTCGTCCGGGCCGTCCACGAGCAGGCGCCGGACGGGCGCCGGCTGCCCGTCCGGGTGCTGCTGGTCCAGGACGGGCGCACGGCCGCGGACTGCCGGCTGCTCACCGAGCCGATCGACGGGCCCGCCGACGGCCCCACCGACGGGCCGGCCGACCGCCCGGCGGGGCGCCCGACGGTGCCCGCCCGGCGGGAGCCCTTCGAGGACCGCCCCGCCGAGCCCGTCCTGGGCGGCCCCCGACTGCCGCTGGCCAGCTGAGCCGTGTCCGGCCCCGGCCGGACACGGCTAGGGCCAATGCCGGTGACTTAATTCGTGTCTCGCTGGCTGATCGTGACTGTTGCTGGTTGTGGTGGTGGCCAGTTGCGGTGTTGGGCGCGTTTGAGGGGC